>JAYEGI010000102.1:0-15553 GCA_034659035.1 Methanobacteriota archaeon | reverse complement strand
GACGATGGCGTTCCTGAAGGATACAATAGAGTCTGGAGAACTCCATATCATCAAGACAGCAGTGGATGAGGTCATAAAACTGCAAGGAGATCGGTACCAAAACATCCTCAAACCCATAACCGTGGCGATAGAGATCGTTGAAACGGGAGACATCCGGATATACTATAGCCTCCAGGTCGAAGAAAGAGAGGTGGTGGCTGACATCGTGAGAAAGATTACCCAATCTGACGAACTGCTACCGGCAGAACTTAGACACTGAAATACCCACCGATGATATACCACACACGTTTTAAGATATGAGATCATAGATACATCATAGCGTACTGAGGGAGGTAATCTATATTGAAAATTCTTGTAAGCGATTCCCTCGCAGAAGAGGGCTTGGAGTTACTTAAGGAAGAGCACGACGTGGATGTCAATACCGGTCTTTCAGAGGACGAACTCGTAAGCATCATACCAGAGTACGATGCTCTCGTAATCAGAAGCGGGACAAAGGTAACAGAAAAAATCATAAATGCAGCAGACTGCCTCAAGATCGTTGGCAGGGCTGGAGTCGGAGTCGATAACATCGATATCGCCGCAGCGACGAGGAAAGGCATAATTGTTGCGAATACACCCGAAGGAAATACGATCTCGGCAGCAGAACACACGATCGCGATGATGCTTGCGCTATCAAGGAATGTGGCGCAGGCGAACGCCTCGTTGAAAGCTGGCAAGTGGGAGCGCAAACTGTTCACAGGAAGCGAGGTTCGTGGAAAGGTTCTCGGCACGATCGGTCTTGGTAGGGTTGGGATAGGAGTTGTAAAACGTGCGCAAGGTCTTCTAATGAAGATCATCGCTTATGATCCATTCATACCAAAAGAGCGTGCAAAGGAACTCGGGATTGAACTCGTAGACCTCGATACCGTGCTTAAGAAGTCCGACTACATAACAGTGCATACACCACTTACGGATGAGACCAGGGGCATGGTCAGCGACGCCCAGTTCGAGATGATGAAACCCGGCGTCAGGATCATTAACTGCGCACGCGGTGGGGTCATCGATGAGGATGCACTCGTGCGGGCAGTCAATAAAAACCAGATAGCAGGTGCCGCACTCGATGTCTTCGTAAACGAGCCGCCGACAGGAAGCCAGCTTCTTGATCTGGATCGTGTGATCGTAACGCCGCATCTCGGCGCGTCTACAGTGGAGGCGCAGGTCGCGGTCGCGGTCGATGTCGCGAATCAGGTGCTTGCCGCGCTCAGGGGCGAGTCTGTAACGACCGCGATCAACCTGCCGCATATCCAGTCCGACGCTATGAGTGTGGTTGCGCCGTATATTAGCATTGCAGAGACGATTGGGGGTATGTGCGCCCAATTGATGCGCAGTTTCGATGCGATCGAGATCGAATACTCTGGCGAGATCTTTGACACCGACCTCCGGATGGTTACGCTTGCAGCGCTGAAAGGTGTTCTTTCGCAGTCGATGGGGGCGAGCGTTAACTATGTTAACGCTCCGGAACTTGCAAAGGAGCGAAAGATAAAGATTAAGGAGAGCAAATCAACCGAGACTGCGGAACAGCAGTCGATAACGATTGTGCTTGCCGGAGGAGGCGAGTCGAGATCGGTCACTGGCGCACTCATCAGTGATACCTTGCGGATACTTGACATCGATGGATGCCGTCTCGATATCATACCATCGAGCTACATGATCATCTCACGACATGAGAACCGCCCGAATATTATAGGTCCCTGCTGCATGATCCTTGGTAGGGAGAAGATCAACATATCAGGGATGCAGGTCAGCGAAACCGGAACGGACGACAAGGCGATCATGATCCTGAATGTCGACTCAGACGTTCCTGATGCGCTGCTTGGCGAGATCCGGGACGTTGACGGGGTCTCCGATGCCGAACTGATCAAAGTATGATGGATATGAGAAAGCGCATATACTATCATTTCCCGAAGTGTGATGTTCATTTCGAGCAGAAATACCGGTACTACGAGGACCTCCCGTATCTGGTCCGGACGATGGCGGGGCTGGATGGAAGACGCGAGATGTTCACCACGGAATCGCCTGACCGAAAGGGGTGCACCGTCAAGTCAAAACGCGAGATTGCTATGTACATAGTCGAGAACAATCTCGATTTTGTGCATTTAAGCCCTACCAACGTGGACGCGGTTCTGGCCGGGATCGAGAGTGTTGGTACGCTTGATTTTAAGATATCGCTGAAATATAGCCGCCTTGATGAAAAATATAAGATGATCGCATTTACTGGTGATGACTATCTGGTTCGGATGCATCTGGACGGCGATCTGCTCACGCTTGTAGTTCATCTCGGTTCCGGTCCCGGCAGGACCGAGTGCAGGCAGATGGCAGGCGGAATCGTCGAGGCGCTCAGGCAAGGGACTGCATGACTCTGGAACAGGTCGTCGCCCACATATTTCGGAAGAAGGGCAAGGTAACCTCGATCGGTGAATTCGTGTTTGCGCTCTCTCTCGATCTGAAATGGTTCTCGCCGGATCAGGCAGAGTCGGTACTTGCGAATGCAGAGCAGCGAGAACTTGTGCGGATCACAGGTGAGGTGGTTGAGCCGTTATTTGATGTCCATTCGGTGGAGATTCCGATCGATTTCAGACCTGACCAGAGCATACTATATCGTCAGGAGCGATCCGTTGATGCCACGGCCCATAAGGACGAGGTATTAGTCGAAGGGACCGAAGAAGCATCTGACGAGAGTACCGTAATCGACCGGGTGGTCGAGCAGCTATCTGGCGTGAAAAGCAAGCAGGAGGTCATACGCCTGATCAATGATGCACAGGAACGCCTGGGAATCGTTGAAACGGACGCGGTCGCTCTATTAGTTGCAAGGACGTGCGGCATCGATGTTTCCGAGATGATCGATGAGGTGTACGACCGTCTGGTGCGTTCGAAAACTTGAGTTTTTAGACCGTCTGTTATCGTGTCAGTTCGACAACCTTCAGCGAAAGCCCTTTCATACATTCGTCAGGGGCATCCCCGATCACATCAGAGATCGTACATTTGTCACCGAATTCCAGCCCGATCGGATGGCAGAGGTCATGCATCTTGCACTCGCTTCTTTTACACAATGGCGGCTCAAAAACGATCTTCGATCCTTTGAATGCCTTTTTTGATTCGATTGCAGATATGATCGGAGACTCTACAATCTCCACCGCCTGCACGCCCTCGTCGTGTACATCACAAGAATGTGTGGTAGTGGTTCTGATATTTACGATACGATATTTTCTCCCGGGGCTCAGATTCATACAACTGTTCTTGAATCTACAATCCTCGCATTCCGGGGCAGGACCTTTGAAAATAAACTCTGTTCCGACCTTTGCAAGTCGTACTCCAATGAGTGTGATGGTTGTATTAAGTTCCATTATTTCACCTTTCCAAATTGATGTGATTTGATACGGTCGCCAAGTATTAAAATCTTGACCCAACACCTTTACATCTGCCACCAACAAAAGGATAACTATGAATTATCAACTCCAGTGCATCGAGTGCCGCGCCCTATATGATCCCGATGAGATTATATACACCTGCCCATCATGTGGCGGACTTTTAGAGGTGATCTATGACCTATCTGAGATTGATTTTCGCAAAACCGATGAATGCAGATCGGTCTGGAAGTATAAATCACTTCTTCCGGTAAATATCAAGCCGGTGACGATCAGAGAGGGCGGCACTCCATTATACCGCACAGAACGACTCAAGGATGACCTGGAGCTATCCGAAGTATTTGTCAAGCACGAGGGACTGAACCCGACCGGATCATTCAAGGATCGAGGCATGACCGTTGGTGTGACAAAGGCGATCGAACTTGGTATGAAGACGGTTGCATGCGCCTCCACAGGAAACACATCTGCCTCGCTTGCGACTTATGCGGCAAAAGCAGGGATTCCTGCGGTGGTGCTGCTTCCCGGCGGGAAGGTTGCGCTTGGCAAGATCGCGCAGGCACTGATTCATGGCGCAAAGGTCTTAAACATCCGCGGAAACTTCGACGAGGCACTCCGGCTCGTGCGCGAGGTCTGCGACGAATACGGTTTCTATCTCCTGAATTCGATCAATCCATTTCGGCTGGAAGGTCAGAAGACGATTGCTTTTGAGATTGCGGATGAACTCGGGTGGGAGGTTCCTGACCGGGTCATACTGCCTGTCGGAAACGCTGGTAACATATCTGCGATCTATAAAGGTTTTAAGGAACTGAAAGAACTCGGCATCACCGATGCGATCCCGAAGATGACTGGCATTCAGGCAGAAGGTTCGCGTCCGGTCGTGGACGCTATAGACCGCGGACTTGCAGAGATCATGCCTGATCCCAACCCTGAGACGATTGCAACTGCGATACGAATCGGGGATCCTGTAAACGCTGCAAAGGCACTCCGCGCGATCAGGGAGTCAGGTGGACTTGCGATCTCAGTCTCTGATGATGAGCTTGTTTCTGCGCAGCGGGATCTGGCATCGACAGAGGGGGTCGGTGTTGAGCCGGCAAGCGCGACATCGGTTGCCGGACTACGGAAACTGGTTTTGGGAGGGCTGATCGACTCTGATGAGCGGATCGTCTGTATCACAACTGGCAACATCATGAAGGATCCGACCGAGGTTGTGGATGTCTGCCCAAAGCCAATCGAGGTGGATGCTAATATCGATGCTGTGCGAAGAGCCGTGTTTGGGTGATCAAAAGACCGCAGAGTGGGGGTTGTTAAGAAAGTACATGCGTACACTGAGGATACTCTGCACTCGAACCTTGCCAACCGGATTCAACTGGGTGGTGGTATGCTACTTCAGCACATACGGTAAGTTGGCAACCCACTCCAGCTGGAGAACTTTTATATAAGTTGAGACAAATAGGATTAAACGTTGTCCAATGAGCGACTGTGGTACGATGAAAATGACAAAACCATCTGTAGTATTAATTCTGTTGATCCTCTTGTCCACCTTACCTGTGGTTGCAGCCGTCGATTATCCGCAGCTCACCGGGTTTGTCACTGATGACGCGGACATGATCGATCCAGCCTATGAAGCGAAGATAACCGAGCTTGCAAAGAATATCGAAGGAGCGACAACAGTTGAGATCGCTGTCGTAACTGTGGAATCTCTCGAAGGTGAATCCAGGGATATGTATGCGGTAAAACTTTTCGAACAGGCAGACATAGGTAAAAAGGATAAAGATAACGGTCTTCTGATCCTTGTAGCAAAACAGGAACGAAAATACCGGTTTGAAGTGGGTTACGGGCTTGAAGGGGTGATAACTGACAGCATGAAGGTGAATATCGGCGATAGGATCATCACACCCAATTTCAAAAATGGCGAATACGGAAAAGGCATCTATGAAGCGATGATTGTAATCGAAGGGCTCCTCGAAGGCGATGAAGAGGTCATCTCCAGGTACAGCATGGACAATCGGGGTAGTACCGGCACATCCAGCGGGGGGATCGGGGTGGTGATCATGTTCATTTTCATCATAGCCATACTCATCCTGATGTCTGCAGGGCGGAGGGGTGGAGGGCGCGGATACATGTACTACGGAGGTGTCGGCGGCTTCGGCGGTGGCATGTCCGGAGGTGGCATGTCCGGAGGTGGCGGATTTGGCGGATTCGGAGGTGGCATGTCCGGAGGTGGCGGATTTGGAGGCGGATGGTGATGTACATGCTGATGAGCAGTGTTTGGTGATAATCGATGATAATGTGGTGATAATATGGCAAAAGAGACAGATGTGGAAAAAATGAAGACGATTCTGGGAGGCAATCTGGTAACACTTGCAGAATATCAGACTGGCGACGATACGACACTCCTTGTGGTCTGCAATAGTATCGACTTTGATACGTTGCATAACCTCAAAGGGACCAGGGAAATACCGCTTCTCTTGACAAAAGAGGAACTCCTCGACGGTTCCGATGTGTTTCCAATCGAATTTTTAAACATCAAGCAGCACCACACGATGCTTGATGGCGAAGACCTATTAAAAGACCTTGTGATATCAAAAAAGCACCTGCGACACCAGCTTGAGTTTGAGTTCCGGTCAAAGCTGCTCCATCTCCGCGGGGAATATCTAAGGTTTAAGGGTAAGGATCTCGAGAGGCTCGCCCTTGCAGCAGTCCCGGTCCTTGCGCCAATCGTTGGATCGCTCCTGTACCTTAAGGACTTGCCTGCCAGCAGCCCAAGGGATATGTGGAGCGCAATCTCGGACGCTTATGGTGTTGACACGGATGTCTTAAGAGAGATCTATGATATACGGCACGGAAATTCCAAATTTAAGAAAGAGAAGGAGCAGTACATCAGGGACATTATTAAGGTACTATCCGACATTGGAGAGATTGTTGATGAATTCGAGGTGATTGAATGAGTTCTAAGAATACAGCACTTGCTGTTGTCGCCGTAATCGCGGTGGTTGCACTGCTTACTGGTGGCTGGTTCCTATCGATGTACAACGGTTTTGTAAGTTCTGAGGAGAAGGTTGACGGTGCGTGGGCTCAGGTGGAGAGCCAGTACCAGCGAAGAGCTGACCTGATCCCAAACCTCGTTTCGACCGTGAAGGGTTATGCATCACATGAAGAGGAACTCTTAACCGAGATTACGAAAGCAAGGAGCCAGTGGGGCGCGGCGTCCACTACTAATGAGAAGATGGCGGCTGCCGGTACGATGGATTCAGCGCTCTCAAGGCTTCTCGTAGTCGTGGAGAATTACCCTGATTTGAAGGCGAACGAGAACTTCCTTGCCTTACAGTCGCAACTGGAGGGGACAGAAAACCGCATTGCAGTAGAACGGATGCGCTACAACGAAGAAGTCAGGGCGTACAACACTATGGTAAAGAGGATGCCAGCAGCAATCGTTGCCAACATGTTCGGGTTTGATGAAAGGCCGTACTTCGAGGCGGAGGAAGGAGCGGAAACTGCACCAAAAGTGGAGTTTTAGGAGGGGTTTTTAGGGTGTGTGGCCTATGAAAATGAAACTCAAGATAGAAATGGATAAAGACAACACCCTGACCACGAAGAGTATGTATGATAAGCAGTACGTCTCCGAGTGGCACGAAGAGATGCAATCCGCATGTATGATTGGCACATTCATGCCGGACTGCATAGAAGGGATCAGCTGAAGCAGACGCCTACCAGGACCCGGCCAGGGGATCACTCGAACAACTGATCCACGTACCAGCTCGCATCGAACTTCACGAGGTCTCCATACTTCTGACCGGTTCCCAGAAACAGTATCGGCTTTCCTGTGATGTGTGCAATCGAGATCGCTGCGCCGCCCTTTGAGTCCATATCAACCTTTGTGAGGATGCTGCCACCCACCGGGACTGCCGCATTAAACTCCCGCGCTCGCTCTACTGCATCATTGCCTGCAACCGCCTCATCAACAAAGATCACGAGATCAGGTGGCGTCACCCGGCAGATCTTCTCGAGCTGGTCCATCAGGTTCACGTTCGTGTGCATCCGCCCTGCCGTATCCGCGAGTACCACGTCACGGTGCTGCGCTTTCGCATGTTGGACCGCGTCATAGACGACAGCAGCCGGATCGCCACCATGCTGGTGCTTGATCAGTTTTACACCGATTCTCTCGGCATGTTTCTCCATCTGCTCTGTTGCGCCAGCCCTGAACGTATCTCCTGATGCGATCACGACAGAATATCCGGCTGCCTTTAATCTCGATGCGATTTTCGCTATCGTGGTCGTCTTGCCGGTGCCGTTCACTCCGGTAAATACGATGGTTACTGGCTTTGTAGCGTTTGCGATGAAATCATCAAGATCGAACATCTCCTTTGACATCACTCCGATGAGAGCGTTTCTAAGCGCAGTTTCGACGATATCAGTGGTGTCCGACCTGATTTTTTTATGAACGCCTACCAGTTCGCCTTTCACTGCATCGATGATACTCTCGGCAACAGGAAGCGCAACATCGCTCTCGAGCAGAGCCATCTCAAGATCCCACAGCGGACCCTCGAGGTCACTCTCATCGAGAATCAACTCCCGCGCAACGATCAGGGTTTTCGTCCTTTTGACGACCCCTGCCTTCTTCTTACCCTTCTTGTCATTCTTCGGCGCTTCTTCCACGCTCACATCCGCAGCCTTTCGGTCTATCGTGCTGCTGATCGCCTCTTTGAATGCGCCGAACTTATCTTTTAATTTTTTAAACATCAGCTATACGCCTGATCTATTGGCCTTGCCTGCGCCTGTTTGGTAGCCTCCGCCTGAATCGCCTGAATCCTCTGTGACAGCTCGCCCATCGCCTGGTTCATCTGTTCAAGGATCTTTGCGAGCTTCTCCCTCCTGTCGACGAGACGCTCTTTTGCAGCGTCTGAAGACATCTCTGCCGATACATTCGATCCGAGACTGATGATCGTGCGGTCGGGTTTGACCAGTTTGGCGTGTACGAACGAACCCGCACCGATTGGAACAAGTGACTCAACCCCGTCTTCGCCCTTGAGCGCATCGATTGCGTTTACGGCACGCTCACATTCGATGATCGACATCTGGATCGCTTCCATCTGCTCTGTGAGCATCTCGGCACGCGCCTGATGTTCATCATGCTGAGCTATCAATCGCTGTAGCTCATCGTTTGTAGGTTGTCCGCTCATGGGGACCCTGTCTCCGAAATGTCTGTTATATCAATAAAATTTCTCTTCAGCCGATGTTTGCTCCCAATGAGCGAATACACTTTCTCGATTGCGTTTTTCCGGTTCTGGCTACTTACCGTCTTGGTAAACCGCTCCCGGCTCGAACCGGCTCTGAACGTTCCGCTGACTATGAACTCTTTTGTCATATTATATCACTTCTCAAGAATCTTAACACTTGTATGAGTATCGATCATATAATCGAAATCGAGGATGTCATACCATCCTGCCAGCTCAAAGATGCTCATGAAGCAGACACCGATGAGCATTCCGTCCCCTCCGAGAATGCGATCGATCATTGACTTCAGGGCATAAACATCGACGCTGATCTTTGGCATCGCAAGACCGCCGAGTATCGCTACCGTATCCGCGGTAGCATCTGTAGCCTCAGCCATCTGCATGCCATGACTAGTATACACGATTCTCTTCGCATCATCAAAGTCGAGGTTGGCGACAAACGCCAACTCCTTGCCCGCATCCCTGATAGGATATGCAATCAGTTCTGCAAACGGGGCGCAGAACCCGGGAGTTCCGACAAACGTTATCCGCTTTGATTCTTTGGTGAGATTCCGAAAGGCATTCAGGATGCCTCCGAGTCCTGATGAGGTGCTGATCTCTTTCATTATACATCACAACCGTGGGTTTCTGGCTACCAGTATAACAACCTTTCGACAATGCATAGCTGCCTCACATCATCTCATCTGAAACCAGATCGAATACGGATCATCCCTACTTCTCGATATAGATCGCAGGTCTTCCGGGTTCTGCAAATCTCCGCTTGCCCTGTGGATCGACATCATCTCCTGCAGAATCAGCATCCATGACCACGACTGCGCAGTTAAACTCCTTTCCGATGAAACCTGCGGATTTTAGGAGCACATCCCGTTCATCCACCGATCGGGCGGAGTCTGCGATCTGTTCATCGCCCCATCTCTGCACATCCTTGACCAACGACTGCACAAACTTCGGAACCTCGCGTGCATGTTTCTTGATCTCGGGATTCTGCATCAACTCCTTCATCAGAGCACCCATCTCCAGTCTTCCTGACTGCTTCGCCAGAAGAGCGGACTTGAATGCGGCGTTCTTCCAGACCGGGGATGTGAAGAGAGCGATCTTCCAGGGCTTTATCCCTGCCACCCTGACGATCTCCTCGATGTCGCCAAGCGTGTTTTCCATCAGTTCCTCTGCTATCTCGGAATCTCTGTCGACTAAACTTAGATCCGGGACTGGATACTCTGAAAGCGATACCGAACCGTCGTTTCCTGCCGCCGCCCACAACTCCTCACAGACATGCGGCGTGAACGGAGCCATCAGCCGGATCCAGACGCTTGCGATATCTTTCAGGGACGCTGTACCGCCTCTTCGCTGGTACCACTTAAGATCGTTCATCAGCAGGTAAAATGCGTTCTGAAGCGCATGTCTCGTGCGAAGTACATCGAGAGCCGTGCTCGTTTCTGCGATCCGGTGCTGGAGCCGGCTCATCACCCACCTATCGATGATCTCTGGCTCTGGGTCTGGCTCTATTTCTTGCGCTACACCGCCATCCGGCTCTGGCGTCTCGACGATATCGCGTACGGTGTTGTAGAACCGCTCCAGTTGCTTATGCGTGCTTTTGGCGCCCTCAGATCGCCAGTCCGCATCCTGCGTCTGCTCAGCAGCGCCGAGGATGTAGAGACGCACCACGTCAGCGCCGTAATCATCGATCGACTGGTTAAGCGTGAGCAGAGGCCCTTTTGACTTGCTCATCTTCTCGCCTTCAAGAGAGACGAAGCCATTTATCGCAATCGCTTCTGGCAGTTTATCCTCGGGAAAGAGGGCTACGTGGTGGAAAAGGAAGAATAAGAGATGATTCGGTACGAGATCCTTCCCTGATGACCTGATATCGACCGGATACCAGTACTCAAAGTCGCTGTGTATCTGCTCCACGAGATCCCGGGGGGCAGGCGTGTCATCCGCGCTTCCCTCCCCGAGCAGCACATAATCAAAGAATTCAGGCGTGAGTTGTTCCACATTCAGTCGGTCAACATACTTTGAGATGATATAATACGACATATAAATCGTCGAATCCGCAAGAGACTCGATGAGCCACTCGTTATCACACGGAAG
Organism: Methanobacteriota archaeon; assembly: GCA_034659035.1. GTDB lineage: Archaea > Halobacteriota > Methanosarcinia > Methanosarcinales > Methanogasteraceae > Methanogaster_A. The sequence continues at coordinate 4,827 of JAYEGI010000102.1, read as the reverse complement.
TCTCGTTCCAAGCCCTTTTCTACGGGCACACGCCTTGTCCTTCAGCCAGTCGATCTTGTTCTCAAACTCAACTCGCAGTTCATCAGGAATGATACGCATCCGGGCGAGGTGATCATACACTTTATCCTTCCAGTCCGGGTTAGAATAGTTGAGGAACCACTGATCCCTGACCATCGCAACAACGCAGGTCGTCCCGCATCTGCACACCACAGGCAGTTCGCTGAACTCGTAAAATACGTCTGCGAGGTTCTCTTCGATGAGGTTGCGTGTCAGGATGTCCTTTATCTTTGAGACTGGAGTCCCGCTGTACTTGCCTGTATTCTCCTTAAGCACCCCGTGGTGAAACTCCCTCCTGTAAATGAGTTTTGTAGCCTTCTCTGCAAGCGGGTCCGACTGATCCTTAACATCAAGTTCCTCCACAATCTCGACAGCAGGGAACTCACCCATCCCGGGAACCTCGATAAGCGAGATCAACTCGATGTCCGAGAGATCAAGGATGCCATATTCGATGAGTTCAACCCCCTTAAGGTCCCTTAGCGCCAGATAGTCGTAAGGCGCATGTGCCGGAACGCTCATCACGACCCCGCTTCCGTTTGCAGGATCAACAAAACTTGCAGGCAGGATCAATGCATCATGCTCGATCACCGGATTCTTGACAGTCTTTCCGATGAGATCCCTCCCGCTGATCTCGCCTATCTTTTTAACCTCTTTATCGGTGTACGTCAGTTTCCGGTACGCTTCCTCAGAAACGATCCACTGCTCGGAATTGACGCTGACCTTCGCATACACGACATCGGGATTGATCCAGAGATTCGTAACACCGAATACGGTTTCAGGGCGGAGCGTCGCGCACGGGAGAATCCATCCGTCCGATGCATCTGATCCGTCAGACCCTTCTGATCTGTCTGATCCAACCGATTTTAGTCTGAACTTGAGTAATGTGTAATCGAGGATGTTTGCACCCTCCCCGTGGAGCAGATCATGATCCTCTACCGGATTTTGATCATTTGGACACCACCGCACCGGATGCGAGCCCTTGACGACGTAACCGAGGTCATACAGCCGATTAAACTGCCATTCAATAAACTTCTTGTAAGCAGGATCGATCGTTGTGAACCTCCGGGTCCAGTCGATGGAGAATCCAACCTTTCGCATCACGGCCTCTGCCTCCCTGCCAAAATATTCGGCAAGCGATTCAGGGGAGTCAAGCGTCTCAAGCATGTTTGCAGGGATGCCGTGCAGTTCGGTGTAGACGCGCATGGTTTCGGGATCGCGTTTTGCAATTAATTCGGCAAGACCTATGAGCGGGGTGCCGGTTGCATGAAAGCCCATCGGAAAGAGGACGTTTCGTCCAAGCATCCGCTGGTATCTGGCTATAACATCGCCTATTGTGAACGTTCTGGTATGGCCGGCATGTAAATTTCCGTTTAAGTATGGGTATGGAATCGTTATGAAATATTTCTCTTTACCGGATACCTCTGGCTGGAATATCCGTTCTGTGTCCCATCTTTCCTGCCATTTTCTCTCGATCGCCTGTGGATTGTATTGCATATCGATCAGATGAATCTGAAACTCGGATGTACTTTAAGATTTCTTAAGGAACGATCAGGGCTAACTCCCATCTTTCCGGAAAGGGTGCAACCCGCACGAACAAGGAGTTTAGGAAAAGTATATAGGCTGTTAATGAGACGTATTAACGAAGTTCTGAATATATATAACGTGGGTAATAAAGCCCCAACGGGAATAAGAAGTCTGTTAGATTTAGTATGGAGGAAACCATCATGGAACCGCTGCGATATCTCGACTTCGAGCTGAAGATCATACGGAAGAATAGGAAACGCTATACTGCCCAAGTCCTCCACTCCCCGGCAGGCGAGGCATCTATCAGCTTCGAATTTCCTTTTTCAGAAGTTAAGCTGGAAAATCTGGGGTTGAAGCTTGGGCGCCCACGTGGCAGTACCCGCCGCATCCACTCAACAGAGATGGAAGCCGCCCGTGAGTTGGGGGAAAACTGTTCGATACCATCTTCAGTGGCGAGGTGTTCGCCTGCCTCAAGAGCAGTCTGGACAAAGCGTCTTGTCGGGAGGAGAAAACGGGGCTGCGCCTGAAACTGCGGCTTCAGGAGGTGCCTGAACTGGCAGACCTGCCATGGGAGTTTCTTTTGGATACTTCTCTCGATCGATTCTTTGCGCAATCCAATCAGACACCTATTGTCCGCTATATCGAGATGTCTGAAAGAATCAAGCCGATCATCGTAAACCTGCCCTTACAGCTTCTGGTGATGGTTTCAAGCCCAACCGATTATCCACGTCTGGATGTGGAGCGCGAAAGATCGAGACTTGAGGAAGCCCTCGACTCGCTCATCAAGAGTGGAAAGGTCCGTGTGAAATGGTTGGAGAATCCGACACTGGCAGATCTCCACCATTGCTTACAGGAGGGAGATTATCACGTCTTCCATTTCATCGGTCATGGTGGCTTTGACAAGGGGAGTGAAGAAGGCGTACTGGTACTTGAGAATGAGCAGGGGCGCGGCTGGCTTGCAGACGCACATCGGATCGGTACAATCCTACACGATCATCTGTCGCTCCGGCTTGCTGTGCTGAACTCCTGCGAGGGTGCGCGCAATTCGCTGACCGACCCCTTTGCAGGAGTTGCGACGAGTCTGATCCGGCAGGGAATCCCTGCTGTCGTTGCGATGCAATTTGAGATCACCGATGAAGCAGCGATTACGTTTGCAGGTGAGTTTTACGCGGCTCTCGCGGGAGGTTTTCCAGTGGATGCGGCAGTAGCAGAGGCACGAAAGGCGATTTATATCCAGCACAACGATATCGAGTGGGGGGCGCCGGTTTTGTATATGCGCTCCTCTGACGGTGTTCTCTTCGACCTGACGCAGAAACCTGCTGCAGGAGAAAAACAAGCAGACCAAAGTGTTGGAGCATGTATCCAACTCCTGACGCAGAAACCTACTGCAGAGGAAATTACACCATCAACACATGAGCATGTGGTAGCGCCACCGGCACATGAGGCAGTTCCGAAAGCTCAACAGCCGAAGTCTGAGATTACTGCAAGCAGGCTGCCGGTCGCCCCCTATGTACGCACGCTGGAGGGGCATAAGAAAGAGGTGAACAGCGTGGCATTCTCACCGGATGGGACAATTATGGCATCGGGGGCAGGCGGAGGACTATTGTGGTCTAATGACAACACGGTGCGGCTGTGGCGGGTTCCAGATGGAGCGCTTCTACGCACGCTGGAGGATCACAATAAGCAGGTGAACAGCGTGGCATTCTCGCCGGATGGAGAAATCCTGGCATCTGGATCACGGGACAAAACTGTGCGGCTGTGGCGGGTTTCAGATGGGACGCTTCTACGCACGCTGGAGTGGTATAAGGAAGGGGTAACCAGCGTGGCATTCTCGCCGGATGGGGTACTCTTGGCATCTGCATCATGGGACAACACGGTGCGGCTGTGGCGGGTTCCAGATGGAGCGCTTCTACGCAAGCTGAGTGGTCTGGATTGGGTGCAGGGTGTGGCATTCTCGCCAGACGGTGCAACGGTGGCATCAGGGTCGGGCGACACCGCAGTGTGTCTGTGGCGGGTTTCGGATGGGGAGCTTCTACGCACACTAAAGAGGCATAAGGATTACGTGCGGAGCGTGGCATTCTCACCGGATGGGGTAATCCTATCATCTGGATCACGGGACAAAACTGTGCGGCTGTGGCAGTTTTCAGATGGAACGCTTCTACGCACGCTGGAGGGGCATAAGGAAGAGGTGAACAGCGTGGCATTCTCACCGGATGGGGCAATTCTGGCATCTGGATCATGGGACAATACAGTGCGAATGTGGCGGGTTTCGGACAGAAAACTCCTGTGCAAGATGGAGGGGCACACAAAGGGGGTGAACAGCGTAGCCTTCTCTCCAGACGGCACAACGCTGGCATCAGGATCGAGTGACAAAACTGTGCGGCTGTGGCGGATAAAGTAGAAGGAGGTGAAGATAAAATGAACGACAAAAAAGACTCTATTCTGATTTTCACCGGCGGTGAAGCAACAACCTCACCGCCTGACGTAAGACGTGGATTGGGCGGTGCAGTGAAAACCACCACCGCAAAAGCCTCTGAGGTCGCGGTGAGCACATTGCAGGAGAACATGCGCCTCTTCCTCGAAAGTCTGGACACCATCATCAGCGCATCACCAAAGGATGTCGGCGGGCTTGTGCTCGATGAAGTGGAGATTTGCGCCCAGATTGACAGCAAAGGAAACATCGGGATTTTCAGCATCGCAGGCGCGGAAGTTTCTGCGCAAGGCGGCATCAAGTTTGTACTGCGAAAGAAGGTGTAGCCCTTGACTGGCGGATAGTCGATGGTCCCGCACGCTTGCGCTCTGTGCTGGTTTCGGGTATGATAGTATTTTAATCACGATTGCCCGCGAATGGCTATTCCCCTGATCCGAACATCCTATACGGTGACAGCCTCCTACCATCCCTTCGTCTGTACGTATACATGACACAAGCTCAGCAGCGCGGTCACGTTACTCAAGATGGCAAGGATGGCAAGACCTATGAGCAGTTCCTCAAGCAGGAGCATCAGGATCAGGACGGTTATCCGTGCCGCCCGATCGCCTATACCGATCCCGCATGGGATGCCGAGCCCCTCTGCGAGGACTCTCGAATAACTGACCATGACCGATCCGACAAAGGATATGAAGGTCAGCAGGATCAGGGTGTGCTCCTGCCCGATGGTGGCATAGTATAGAATGCCAAAGAGGATCGCTGCCTCTGAATATCGATCGATGAACGAGTCAAAGAAGGCACCGAATCTGGTTTCGAGC
>JAYEGI010000101.1:0-3997 GCA_034659035.1 Methanobacteriota archaeon | reverse complement strand
CCCAAGTTTCCCACCCAAAAATCAAAACCAGCAGCGTAGGGCTGCATGCCTCTAAAATTTCCGCTGTTTCTTGGTCGTATTCTTCTTCACTTAATTCCTATTGATTTCAAATACCCTTTCTTTACAATGTTTTCGCTTTGAAACAACTCCAATATCTCTTTCTGCTGTGATCGAGGACTCATTAACTTAAGAAACTCGTCACCGGTACTTTTTATTGTTATGTTCCCGATTATCCCGTCTTTCAGTATATCATACACCTTTTGTGTACTTTTCACTCCGATATCCACTTCCTTCAGGCGGTTTGCGATCGTGATATCCAGTAGATATGAGAGTATGCATATCGTATAATGTGCTCTGACGTGTTTTGGAGTCCAGACATTGAATGGCTGTATCTTGATGAACGATTTCACATCTTTGAATGCCTGTTCGATCTGATTCTTGTCTCGGTATGCCTGAATCAGGTCTTCTTCTGCGAACCTGTTCTTATCATCCCTGTTATCTGAAGTATTTGTAACAATCGTCCATAACCCATCAGTTCGCTCTGCTTTCTTGATTGCTTCCCTATTATTATCTGTTTCTTTTGGAACAATGTGGAAGCTGTTAATTTCTTTCCCTTCTGCTTTTATTACCAGTGGTTCGAGATCATAATCCACAAAGTTCTTCGCTTTCATCGTTGTGAGTTGTTTGTCAATTCTACCTCCTGTTTTGTCTATGTCTCTGCTTTTTTTCGCTCTGGACAATGCTTTGTTCTCCTTGTCCAGATAGTCTTTCGCTCTCTGTATCAGTTCTTTTCGGGATTTTCTCTGATCTTTAAACATTTCCGGATTAAATATCATGACATAACGCCTACCATCTACCGTTCCCACGGTTTCGTAGTATGTTGCGTCGTCATACTTTTTGAAACCCATCTTCAGTATCTGTTCAGTCATATTTTCTTCGTTGATCGATTCAAAACGCTCAATATTGACGTTTTGCATATTTGGAATCTGATTCTTGTCAAGAGCCGTGATATACTTATATTTTTTGAGCTCCAGGTGTTTGAGATTCACATCAGAGACCATTCCTCTGTCAAAAACCAGTACTATCTCGTTGTCCTCGAATCCGAACTCTGTTTTCCACTGAGTCGACAAACCTTTGATCGTCTCAACATCCGCGGTGTAATCTTCGAGTATATCCCACGCGAATGGATAACCGCTGGAGTTCACCAGAAGTGAGAGGACAACTCTCTTTTTCCGAAATCCGTTGCTTTTAGTTCTCCCTGCGCTCGCCAACTCGCATTTTCTTCCTTCGAAATACGAATCGGTAAGATCGTAAAAGACGATGTGCATGCCGTCTTCGTCCCGTTTCTTCAGGGTTCTGTACAGATAACGCTCTATGTCCTCCTTTCTATCCTCGATAAGATCAAGCTCACGGAATATCCTTGATTTATTGATATGATGGCTGTCTATGCAGAGCGTACGGTCTAATGCGGTTTTGTTGAACCAGTCCACAGCGGAAAGATAACTTCCCGGATCCAGACAGCGATATAGTGTTAATATCTCCGCAATCTCTGATGTCTGGACGTCTTTGCTATTTGATCTGGGGAATATCTTCGAAAGTTTCCACTGTTTCCAGATACCATCCAGGAATGCGACGTCCAGATAGCGCCAGTGGTTCACAAAGATCAGGTCGTCCACCTTTACCGTCTCAATCTCGAGCTCTTTCATGACTGCAAGACCGCGCCTGATCCGCTGCACCTCATCTTGTGTCAAACCACCTATATATTTGATCGCACGGTGCCGGTTCTTGCCGTTTTCCCTGTACGGTTCCACGAGGCTGTAATAATTATGGTGGTGCTGCTTGAGGTACCAATTGAACGCCATACTCCCAGATGGGTCGTAAACTATTTAAGATTTGTGGTTAAGAAACAGTAGGGGTAGAATTTATCTTAGTGAAAATTATAATATAAATGTTGGTCGTAAAAGTGGTGAGATATATCTGACGATATGGAGTGTAGGTGAGGGAGAATCAGCCTATTGCAACCGATTTTCTACTACAGTGGAGTCAAAAATTAGCGATCAAGTGTGGGAAAGGCGGGCTTCAGAAAGCACATCCGTGCTGAAAAGGATATCTATGTTCTTGTCAGTGAACTCTTTTACGATCTCCATTCTCTGCTTTGAGGGGGTTGTGCCGGATATCTTGACCACATTCAGGTTCTTAAAATTGCTTGAATTAGCTATATTATTAAAAATATAATCAGTTGTATCGGCGTAGTATGAGAATACAATTACCTGTTCATCACCACGGGATTTAAGCAACAACTCCTCCAATTTTCGAAGTTTCGCATCTTCATCCGGACTGATATCTTTTATCCGATCAGAGATACTTTCAAACATCCGTATATCATGATCTATGTCCTCAAAAAGCTCCTCCTTCTTGTATACAGTCAAGTCAAAATCTTCCAATTCTTCTGATATCTCGTCTATCTCTTCGTCCATCACTAGTACTACTTTGTCAGATTAACCACCCATTCAGGCGCTTGATGTTGGTTTTGTTTTCCAAACGGTTTGAGGCCATGCCACCGCCCGCTGTTGATTTGTCTGTAATGTGACAAAGTAGAACTAGTAGGTACTTATGAAAAGATTTTTTGGTCAGCAGCTTTCCGTTTTCCATGTACTTCTTGATATTTATAAGAAATATAATATGTTTTCGTATACTCCTTCTAAAAGCTTCAATACTGGATTCAAGTCTCTTTAAAAGGATCGTCCTGAAGATACCTTCCAGAGCCATCATTCTACCGAGATCAAATTCTTCTGTTCTGGTGAGTTTCTCTTCTTTTTTGTATTGTAACAGGCGGTAATTAGGCATTTTCAATTTGTTGGTGATTACGTCTGATATCTCATCATACATACCCATATATGCATCATCGAGACGATAATCTACGTTTTCAAGTTCTCTTTTTGGGAATCTTATCTTTTTACCATAAACGGTGGCATCAGGGTAATTCCGTATTATGTAATCTCTTGTCCGCCTGATTGATATCTCGTTTAAAACGTCGCCCAACATTGATGGATCTTCCATCTTGTCCACCCGTTTGAAAAAATCAAAGAGATCAGGGATGTTCTCCCTGATAAAGGCTGTTTTATCCATTCCCACAAGAAGCATCAACTGCCAGTAGAGGTCCCAGATAGTGTTGTTGATGGGTGTTGCAGTGAGAAACACAATGTAGGGTCTTCTGCCGGTTTTTACTATATGATCGTATAGGAGTGTAAAGAAGTTCTCCCATTTGTTGGAAAGTGGATTTCGCAGGTTGTGGCTTTCGTCTACCACTATCAGTTCAACATCCTCAAGCCTTTCCGACGTTGCTCTTCTTGCTTTGTCAAGTAGGGCACATAGCGCACCTCTTTCCGGGGTAATAGCCCCGAGGTTACTATGCGCCCCCTCACAGAACCGGACTTGAAGATTTCCCTCATCCGGCTTCTGAAGCACATCCTCTACGGGTTCAGGTTGTATAGCGAGTGATATATCTTCAGGCTTTTGGGAGTGGGTTAAATAAGATGAAACGAGTAAACTAAAGCCCAGTTGTAGCTTTTCCTCTGGCTACGCCTGTTTATCCATTTAAAGGCAAGTCTCACGACCTGATGGTAAAAGTTCTTAAGCATTCGGAAGTTGCGCAGATTAAGAAGAGAGCGGTTACCCCCCCTCCTCATCTCAGAACAGTACGTGAGACTTTCGCCTCATACCGCTTAAGCATTTCATAACCCTTTCGGTATCGGGCAGCAGTTTGTTTCTGTGGCATTCCAGCCGTCTGATTTCAGTATTCATGCACATAAACTATCCTTTAGTTTATTCCATCTCGTCTTACACCAGTCGCTCAGTTTTAGAGCCTTCTGTCTGAGTTTCCTCAACTTGAAGTACTCAGAATCGAGATATGGGTTTTTATCCATCTTCAGACCGATATGTCTGACGATCTTTGTGTCTGAGAAGAGTTTTAGCCGGTTCTTCTTCGTAGAAAACA
>JAYEGI010000100.1:0-4007 GCA_034659035.1 Methanobacteriota archaeon | reverse complement strand
ATATGGTCTTCCATGTTATGGATGATGGTCGGGTTCGAGAAAAAGGTTTTGGATGTACCCGACCTTCGCTTCCGAGGAGGGCAGTTCAATGCAGAGTTTTTTGTAACTACTCAGGTATGTTGATTGGTCTCCCGATTGCGATCCTGTATTTTCTGGCAAGAAAAATAACCGCGGAGGGCGCAGAGGAACGCTAGAAGCATATAACTGTTTATTTCCCTCTGCGCCTCTCTGCGTACTCTGCGGTTAAATTCCCTGTTGGTTGCAGTATGCTCCAGGTCTTGGAGAGTTCCTGCATAGTGAAGTCCCCTGAATAGTGGTTTTGGGTACCTGAGTAGTTACAGTTTTTTTTTATTTTCTTGGAACGTCGAATTGTCTTACGCAACCACAACTGCCATAATGAAGTACTATCGATCTGAAAAGTAGTTTACACCGATAATCTGTGTCCATCTGCGTTAATCTGTGGCTGATATTATTTTAACCATAGATTAACTCAGATTTCACTAATTACACCCATCTAATCATATTTGTATTTGCCGGGTTGGCGTCATGTTTTCAACCGACCAGAACAAATTAAAAAGTCTCGTTCAATGTGTAGTGTAAAGGGGCAATCATCTTCTGTTCTGGCGGCGGGGCATTAGTTACGCTGCACGGCTTCTGATGCGCGGGAACTATTATACATGATCGCGCCACCAGATAGAGAGTGATATTTATGGGGTGCAGGCTGCTACTATCAAAACAACTAATTTTCAAGAGACGCTCCCTCCTCGATCGGAGTTGATGGAACGGACGATCGAGGATCCATACATCTTCGACTGCATCGCGATCGGAAGAGATGGAGGCGGAGGGTGAAGGAAAGTGGTAAAAATGACAGAACTGAATTTCAAATGCAAAGGATGCAAGAGATATTTCGACTGTGATGTAGGAAAAATCTCGTTTCCGCCGAAGCAAGAACGTCCGCGTTTTGAAAAGAACATAATCTGCTCCGGGTGCGGAATTCGAAGCATGGACGAAGTCGAACTCTCCGAACTTGGGCAGACCCAACTGGGGGGGGTGTATCTCTCATCGCTGTGATGGGGTGATTTATCTGCGGCATCGCCTGACTGATTTGCACCTGGCTCCATCCATTCGGCACTTCGCCCATGCCCAGCCTTACGGCTAACTTCGTAAACATCGAAAACGTTATGAAATTTCCCGTATGCAAAGTTTAAAATGGATTGCCACGAATATCGCTGTTGAACTGAACGGAGGTTTAAAATGTCCGGATTACCTGCTTTTGTAATAACCGAAACAGAACCCACACCACTTCTGCGGGATTTTTCCGCATTTACAGGATACTTAAGTACACACAACATCGTCTTAACCCGTACTAATGAGTTACTATCCGGAAGAGACTTGTATGAACTGAACCAGGCGATGACTCATCCCGTCCCTGATGCCACTCCACGAACCAGCCAGGGCGCGTATCCACTTCTACATCTCTTTTACCATCTGGTTCTGGCTGGGAAATTGTTCCGGAAAGTTTCTGAAAAAGGCAGCAGATTGGCGTTAAAACCGAACGAGCGTCTTCAGGCGTACGAGGAATTGAAGCTCACAGAGAGATATTTCTTCCTGCTGGAAACTTTCTGGGTAGATACCGACTGGGAAACACTCAAGGAGGGATGTTTTGGGGGACCCTCCGTGTACATCGTTCCTCATCATCTGGAATCTCTGGTTGAACAACAACCAGGGAAAAGAATCTATCTAAAAGGCGAAGAAGCTTCTGATATATCCCAGTTGCTATGGAATTGGGAATATTTCCTACTCTATTTCTCCTTCTTCGGATTCTGGGAGGTAACTCGCGATGAGGATCTGGTTGCACATAATTGGCCTAAACGTTCTTTTCCTGCAGAAACGATGACACCTTCGACTTTTGGGGTGACCATGGCAGAGGTCTTGAGGGAAGCAAGGGATGTAGTCTACTGGAATCTACCACACCGTTCTGAATTCGGCGAATTTGACGCCGTACCCGGATCTCCGCTCCCTGGTGGAGACTTATTAACACTTTTGGGGACGGTGTCAGGGCAAAAAAGGCCAAAAGCATCAATTGTGGTGGACAAAGGAAAACCCGGAGACCCATTCTTCCTGCCCTTTGCCCCACTTTTTGCGGAGGGAGAACTGCAAAAAACACTTCCCCGCGAAAGAATTAAATTTGTGGATGGAACCTACATCTTCAGGGTGACTCTGGCTAAGAACCTCTGGAGACGGATCGAGATATCTGCAGACGATACCCTGCTTGACCTTCATAATTCTATCCAGGAAGCATATAATTTCGATTATGACCATCTTTATTCTTTTTTTATGGACGGCAGACCATGGTCTCGTGAACGATTTGTTTCCCCGTATGACGATGATGGTCCCTATGTGGATGAGGTTAGTATCGGCAATCTGGGGCTATTTGCAGGGCAGAATATTCTTTATCTGTTTGATTACGGAACTGAATGGCATTTTCGAGTTAAACTGGAAGAGATACGGAATGAAGGTTCCAAACCACGCAAGCCCAAAATCATTGAAGAGAAGGGAGAAGCACCAGAACAATACGAGTACTATGAGGAATGACGTTCTCAGAGTTGCGGCAGATGAGTTTGCTTCGAAGGTGCGCACGCTATCAAGTCCTCTCGAGGTCGCCATAGTGGGTTCTGTTGCCGGAGGTGCCCCTCATCCCAATGATCTTGATCTGGCTATCATCATCAGCAACACAGGCGAGATTGCAACCATAGCGAAGTATGCCCGGCAGATGAGCAGGCATTATCATGGCTGGGAGGTCTTTCTCTTCGATTGCGATCTCTCTTTGATAGGCACGATCTGCCACCGTAGAGAGTGTCCTGGACGGTCAGTTGAGTGCTACGATCCAGGGTGTGGTGAGCTACCGCATATAAGGGTGAATCCTGAGTTTGAATACGACGAGAAGATGTTTCTAACCTCGCCCATCGACGTTCTCTATACATCTTTCGAAACGAGTCGTTTACTTGTGCGCAAGGGTGAGTTGGGCATTGTCGAATCACGGAGTTACCCTGTAATGGAGGATATCAGGATAGGGTGCATACGTTGCGGTGAAACATTCGTGTTTACTGGTGCTGAACAGAAATGGTACCGGAAACGGGGGCTCAGTCAACCCAAACGGTGTCCGGATTGTATAGCACGGGAATACGAAGGTTAAGGGGGTTTAAATATGATTCTGGAGTACGCATAATTATGACTGACCCGGGTAGGATGCGGCTCTGGACGATTCAGACAAAAGAAGCCTGGGAACGTGCAGGGAAATTGGGAGTGCTCGAGTTTAACGAAATTGTGGATAAGGATATCGATGATTGGTTTAGACCTGCGTACGACTGGATGGCAGGACAACTCGAAGAACGGGTGAAAGAATATCCCTGCAACAAATACCCGATATGGGCATGGCATCACCCAAAACCTGATCTGCGGCGGAGCGGACACTTGCCTCGTGATACAATGGGGGTGCGAGTGGAAATTCTTGTTAACTCTGATCGGGTATTACTGTCAGACTTTGAAGCGTGGCATGCTGTACTCAATTGTTGGTATCTGTCTTTGTCAGAGGAGGGGAGTGATAGTTGGGACGAACGCTCTGAAAGGGTAGGAATAAAATGCGGCTGGGCGATATGGGCAAAGGACCTTAAGACAGGGGGCGATCCTGAACTCGTTGAAGCGTACCGCGACACGGTCTCGCGGCCATTTGAGGTGAGTGAGAACAGGCAGATTGCGGTGGAGATCGTGGAGGTGGAATGAATGGCCGACGCAGCCCGCTTGATCGTTCCTGAGGTCACAGACGCGCTTCTTTCAGAGATTGTCTCGAAGATCGTGAAACACTTTCATCCGGAAAAGATCGGCTCTCTGGTATCTCCCGTGACAGTCAACCATCACTAAATCAATATATCACTATCTGCATACTAAATGGTCGCTCATCAATTGTCCGGACCATGCAAAAACTGAGTAGACTCACCACACACCAG
>JAYEGI010000099.1:0-42501 GCA_034659035.1 Methanobacteriota archaeon | reverse complement strand
GTGTTCATCCGGTTTTCCGGAGGGCGGCGGGTGCGCTTTGTGATCTTGTACTCTTCAGGGAATATCACGTCGAGCGCACTGTAGTAGATGTCGCGCATCCTTCCTTCGACGTTCATCATCTCAGGAATCGTGTTCGCGCTCGGAAGACGTGCGATCTCGCGCTCAATCTTCTCGATGTACCGGTCAATCGCATCTTGCACGCCCTCTTTGCTCCGTGAGTAGTATCCAAGATTCTTGAGGATATTCCGAGAGCTGCCTTCGATGAACTGCGCGGCAAGATATCCCCTCTTCTCGCTGTCAAGATAGTGTGCTGCCTGATGTATCACGAGATCTCCGCTTATTAACGTCTCTCTCGGGTACATGCTGCCCTCGTAGAATCCGTAGTAGTTGAAGAAGTGAATCGGGATGCCATTCTTCGCAAGATATGAGACAACGCCTGACGAGAAGGACAGTTTTCCGTAAGCGTATATCGAGTAGATCTTGTTGATCGGAAGAACCCGTTTTCCTTCCTTGTTATGGAAATATACGGTGTTCTCCTTCCGTTTCAGAATCCCGTCCTGTAGAATGTAGTAGTCTGATCTCAATCTGGTGTTTCCCTCCTTGTCTCGATTATATCAACTCGCGTACACCTCATTCGTCCACCGCCTCATCGCAGAAGCAGAATTCGATGTATGCGCACTTCGCACAAATCCGCTTTCGCTTTGGATGCGGCATACCCCCCTGTACGATTCTCTCGATCTCTTCGATGTCGCGTTGCAGAACCGCCTCGTCGTCCGGAGTCAGCGTGACCCGCACAGTCTCCCGGATCAACGGATAGTTGATCACGCCTTCAGCAGAAACGCCCCTCTGCTTTAAGTAGTAAATATAGAATAGCAACTGCGCCCGGTCCGCATCCGCCATCCTATTCGTCTTCTTCACCTCATGAAGTTCGATGCTTGAGCCACGCCGCACAAAATCTATGCTTATCGTGTTATCGATCGTTACATCCTTGCCATCCCGCTTATAACGATCCTTGTGCAGTTGTTTGCCGATCTCTACGTTCTCGTGACCTGCCTCAAGCGTGATGTTGTGCGAGAAGAGCCAGAGCTTGGTGTGGCAGATGTGATAGTAGTCGATCTTAACACCTGTTATGCGAACGGCTCCGGACTGTATTCCCGCGTATATGTTCTCAGGTCCGGTTTCGAGTTCGGGTTCAGGTACTGTTTCAGATTCGAATTTGGATTCGAATTCCGGTTTGATCTCTGTCTCGCCTGGTTGGGTCTCTGTTTCAGTCATGCACGGTCACCACTTTACAGCCCCCGATATCAATGTCGAGTTTCCTACGAGTCTCTGTTTCAGTCATACGCGGTCACCACGTAACTATCAATCCTGTCTTCTGTTCTGTTCTTCTCTGTACATCAACATACCCGTCACCAGAGTACGCTCCATCGCAGCAGTCCTTTGGACTCGCACCTGTTTCTGAATCAGGCAGCATGGATGTCGCAGGCGCCCTGGAAGGTTCATAGTTTAGGAACACGAACATAAGGATTCTGTTCCTACCTATCGACAAGGGGAAGAACTGAAATGGATCAATAAGCTGTTAATTTTAGTGCGCCAGTGAAAAACCTCAATCTCCCGTCCGAAGTCTCTCTTTTTGTGAAGTGTAATCATTACCACGAATCTTACTGATACGAATCTTACTGGCATGTTTGCTCAAATAGGCGTGTATTACACTGCACGGATTCTTGGATCTTTGTGTAGTGCAGTGCACGAGTCGCGAGTTTGGGTTATTCAGATCCCGTGCGCTGCAAACACCCAAACCCCATCGCGTTCTTCTCACCGATTCCCGCCTCATACGCAAACTCAAGCAACTCGGGACTTCCCTGCACCTCAAACTCCATGAGCGAACATCTACGATAGGTATTTGCGATCTTTATCCGCTTTGCTTTCACTTTTCTGGTGTCAGTGACCTCGAAATGGTCGTGGTGGACATCATGCCCGTGGTATTCCTTATAACGCGCTACAAGGTTCGTGTGCAGGTTCTCATAGAATTTACCATCCTTTGGATATAGATCGAAATCGCGGAGGCGCCCGTCCTGCAGCCGCTGCGTCTTCACGTAGATCGGGGAGATCGCCTTCCACTTGCAGACCTCGCTGATCGTCTCTTTTGGGAGGATCTCGATTCTTTCTATCAGGATACTGGCACGCTCTTTGCCTGTTTCAGTGCGTCGGAGGTAAAATTCGGGAGCTTGCAGGAGTCCTTCTGTGAAACTTCGGATGAACTCGGGGTCGGGGGATGAGAGGTAGAAGTGAGCCTGCTCGAAATTGAGGCCGTTGCGGGAGGGGATTCGGTCATCGAAGAGCAGGTTTGAAAATGTGTAGAACTTAAATCCGGTGTGTGAATGGATCTCGTTTGCTAAGCGGATATTCGCGTGTGCGAGTTTTTTGTAGAGCATCGCTGCTATACCGTACTGGTAGTCGTAGTGGATCGGGGTGGGTGTGGTTTTGCGGATGGTGATTTTGGAGCGCATGAGTGTGAGCTGGATGGTTATGAAGTGTGGAACGCGTTCTTGAGGCGGTCTAATTCGTTATTGTGTTTTAGGATAATTCTTACGTTCTCATTAATTCTTTCATCAGGATATATTTCCCGTTTCACACCACGACTCGCCAAAATTTCCTTGAATTCGTCGATACTGACTCCGGCAATCTCTACTGCTTTTGAGACCGAAACTTCGTTATTTGCGTATAAATGTATTGCTGAAATTATTTTAAGAGTGGGTTTTGTTGCGAATAGCGTTTTGAAGGCATCTTTAATTGCTTCTGAGATCGAGGGGTAGTATTTAGCCTCAATCAACGCATGAATCTTTTTTTCCATCATCGGGGGTATCTGTATGTCTGTCATAGTATGCCAGTATCTGTAGCGGGTTAAAACGTTGTCGATGTTCCCAATACCCGACAATCCAACATCATCGGGACGTGAAATCAGTTAGATGATAACACCAAGCGAGGGGGTTTTTAGTGCTTCCTTTAATTTATCCGATCTTAAACCATCAGCGAATGAATAATATTCAGAGAATGCTGGTGTTGATAAAATAATATCGAATTGTTCATCTTTCTCAACAAACCCCCCTGTTAGGAGATATCCCGAAAGGTCTTGATCATATGTTTTGTTTTTTACATTGGTTATCGAAATGATGAACTGGTTAAGTAGACTGGTAATTTTTCTTCTGATGTACACGTCTCCAAATTTATCTGTCGACATCAGGATTTCTTTCCAGACCCAATAAACATTCTCAGTGATTATTTTTCCATCTGATAGTATTTTGTGACTCTTCTCTAACTTTCGTATCGTCGAATCGTTTATCAAAGACTCAATTTTAATTCGATCATACTCAGACAAACTCTCTATCGGGATATCCTCGCACACAAAAATATCTACTTTGTCTAATTTGTCATCAATTACATCTAAGGTATTGTTTATCGTTTGATAGTGCAAATCATCTATTTCACGATTGGTTATAGGAAAGGAATCTTTTGCGACTTTTTTCAATTCTCCAGATAAAACTTCATAATATTTGTCGAATCGCTTGCAGTCCAATATGTGTTCAACACACTCTTGGTCGATTTTGTCATTGATTAAAATTTTATACCGCTCATGGCCAGCATAGACCTTCTTAGAATCTGCTAACTTGCCATCTTTGTACTTTATGACGAACAGCTTTGAAACGCATGCTTTTTGTGCATTACATTCTCTATTAATTCGTCCGGATATCTGTTCTATGCTATCCAATATGGAATAATCTCTGATCCCAAAGTCACAATCAATATCAACACCGGCTTCTATGGATTGTGTCGAAACAATCATCATGCTCTCTTCTTTTGTTTTATCTTTAATCTCCTCAATCATCTTCTTCCTTCGCAAGCTCGGTGTAGTACTGTTTAACAAATAAAAAGAGAACTCCTTGAATCTATTATCAGATTTTAACTCTTCGTACACTTTTCTCGAAGTATCTACCACATTTAAGGTAACAAGAATCTTTACGTTTCCTGTTCGATAATTTTTATTGATTTCTGCGATTAACAATTCTTTTATTCCGTTTATGTCTTTGATATCTTTTTTGAAAACGATTTCGTTCCTCTTAAATACTGGATGAGTGTAATATTTAGGGGGATCGTCGATGATCTGCGGAACTTCAACATCATCGAGAAAATCATTGAAACTCGGAAGCGTGGCACTCATAATGATATAATAAATATTCAAATCTCTACTTGTTTCCTTAATAAAATCATAAAACGTCCTGATATTTTTATCGCTCAATGTTTGTATCTCGTCGATGATAACTATGCTATTGCACAGGTTAGCGATTTTGTAGCGGTTATTCCCCCCATTTTTAATAATCCCATTAAAAAAATTTACATTGGTTATCACATTTACACAGTTGTTCAGGAAATTATCATCCCGTATGATCATCATCCTTTTCAGGGTTGCTACCGAATCTTCATCTGTTTCATCTGGGAACTTATCCATGTACGCACGAGAATATATGTCTGAAACAAGACCGATTTTATCAGGGAATAGTGCTTTGTCGAATAACGCGTCATCTATCGCTTTGTAGTTCTGTTCAATTATGTTAATGTAAGGAAACACGTAAAACAACCGTTTTATCGTCCCATCGTACTCAAGAATATCTAGCGCCAGTTTCATGGAGATGTTTGTCTTCCCGCCACCGGTTGGAACAGAAAGCATGAAGATTCTATTATCATCCTTCAGAAGTTTCTTCATGCGGTTACTGCTCTCGATCAAAATCGCTCTTCGTAGTTCGTTTATGGTACTACAATGAGAACTGCCATCAAACTCCGTTTTATCTATATTTGAGTTATAAGGAATCCTCGAATACGATTCTGTCATCCTTTCTCGGATTTTTTGGTCCAGTGTATTCAAAGGATACTTTCTATTGAAGGAATATGCATAGTGCATCGTTGAATATGAGTCGCTCAGGACAAGTAGTGAGTACAGAAGTTTGACTAACAGAAAGGTTTTGTGCCAGTCCAAACCATTCCTGAAAAACTCTCTTTTATCATCTTCTGATATTGTCATCTCCTCAATATTCGTTATTTGAAGAATTTGTTGGATTATCTCTCTTTCTTCAGAACTTTCGAGATAATCGTCTGTAGTAAAATCATTTAATCTTCCATGATGGCTCCGAACGACGTTGACAGCCAGGTATATGGCTCCTCTTAATTCCGGAAACTTTCTCAGGAGAAACGAAGTTAACACCCTTTCTGAAAAAAAGCTGTGGCGAGTGTTCCCGGATGCTCTAATTCCTTTTACTTTCACTTTTTGAAAGTTTGGATTCAGTTTTCCGATGTCATGGTAATAAATCGCAAATGATATAATCTGCTTGATTTCAGTTTGTTGTTGTTCTCCAAAGAGATCGGATATCAATCCATCAAGTATCGGTTCAAGTCCCAATTCCTCGATTATGTGCAAGAAATATCCACTACATAGCTCCGAATGATCTTCCAGCAATTCCAGATCGTTCCCTCGCCTGTGAGCAGAATAGAACCGGTTGGATGAGATTAAACTTCGGTCCAGATCTTTGAATACCCCTCTGAAGGCATCAGAAGACATAGTAAACATTGCCACCCGAGGCGATGCATTTGTCTGGGTTTTTCAGCGGCACAACACACCCCTCCTGCGGTATCGCCATTAAGCGATAGATGTACTTGAACGTCTCATCAAAGCCCACTGGAAGCATTTCCAGTTTCATGTTATTAGTGCCTTCTCTTTCCAGTTCACCGAAGGGCAATATGCTGCGGCACCTCGGTTCTTTCGCGGAATTCATCTCATAGTCTTTCAGGGATTGATACTGGATGTTTGCAAAAAACTCGTTCTTTCCCAAATATATAGGAAATACACTGCGGTTATGCCGGATATTTTCAATGATAATGTTGTGCAGATCATTATTTTCATCCAGCAATAGACCAATCTCATAGTCCGGGTCCAACAGCACCTGTTCATTAATTATTACGTTCGGAGAACCGGTGTCCTTTCGGTTGTTCAAAAAACTGTTCAAACTGTTGTAGTTCACTATAAACTTCTTATCAGAATTGTTATTAGACCTGATATAAACTTTGAGATCTCCAATCCGACTATAGAATTCAGGGAAGGTTTTATTATTCGCATACCCCCCAAGACCCGCGATCGACCCGATAAGTCCCAGTAATTGGGGCTTTGGAATAGTGGAATATGTATTCCTGAAACGGTTGCTGATAGGCTGATTGAAATGTGCAAAACTCCCGTGCAACCTGAAGGTCAGGAGCTTCATAGACTGGTTGCAAGCTTCATTTTCTCCAGACGAAGAGAAATAATCCAGAGTTGTCTCCATGTAGTCACCTGTGGGTTTATTTCACTCTGGATTGATCTGCTTTGGGATAATGTTCTGAACCTTGCTGTTATATTCTTCAAGGGAATCGATATCGATGTCTGCCAGCACCAGTTTCATGACCTTTGAGTAATCCACGACAACTCCATCATCCGATTCATATATCTCCACCAGCGAATTCAGATTGTTAAATATCCGGTCATCATTGTTCTTGAACCAGAGCATACTCACAGTCTCACAGCCAAACATCGTGGTAGATGTTACGTTGCCCACAGCGTACTTCAATGTGTTCTTCAGCTTTGCTATGTCGTCATCCGTTACTTCGATTCCCTGCCGCTCAGCGGAGTTCATGTTCAGGCAGATGTCATATACGTAGTATACGTTGTCTGCTCTGGATTCTTCGCCTATTGTGGTTTGCTGAGCATCTTTACTTTTCTCGTTTGGGTTTCTATATGGGGACAGTATCTCAGAAGAGAAGATATTGGATCCCTCAAACCTGTTGATCCCGTAATTTATCTGACAGGGGCCGGTCATAGATATGTTACTATCAACTGCGAATACTACTCCAAATAACCGGATGTCTATAAACCCTTTGAGATCGTTGATTATGACTCCCTCATCCTTGGGCATCTCTTCTTTATTACATTTCTTGAGGTAATTTTCCTTTAATGTCAGGTATCGTTCCACCCGTGCACCATCCTTGACATCGCGAAACTCTTTGGTCCTCTGGACAAACACAGGCTCATTCTTTGAGAGATACTCTCTTATGCAATACTTTAATGCCTTATCGGTAGCAAATATCCGCCCGGTAGGCAATCTCCTTGGAAGACCATCGAAACCAGCATTGAAATTTGCATTCTTTGCATTTACCACCACTATGCCATTATAGTTCATCTAATTCTCCTCCTCTTGTGGGGATCCCAGTTCCTCTTTTTCCTTTGTGGAAGTATACAAGTAGTTACTATCAAAATAACCCGTGTACAGGGGTATCTTATTGTCTTCATAAGACTTCTCAAACTCAAACGCCAGAACATTGGCGATCAAATTGTGAAATCTTCGATTATTATCAAGGTATTCGTTGTGAGAATACTTCTCGAGCACTGTAACCAACTTCGTTTTTAATATATCCATGTTATGCACGTTCATAGTATATTTGGTGAAGAGGTTCAGCCTGTTCGGTGTTTTGCTGACCTGCAACAGATAGTAAAATATCTGCCCCATGCAGTAGCTCGCTTCGAAATCATTCTCCAGATCGAAAGATTTCACATCTTTCATTTTCTCCTTCAGTGCCGTATATTCTGTAATGGTATCTCCCCCATTAGACTCTATGTTTAGATACTTAAAGTAGATTGTCAAGAAGAATCTGATTTTGTTAGGTCTTATCTTCATATTATCTCGAAGACCTGGATTTGTAACCAGTTCTGAGAGCATCTCTTTGAATAGCTTTGAATAAACCCGGTCCTCGAAGAAAGATACATCCTGAAAATATATAAAGTTTCTGATGATGAAATTATATTCAATGATTTTCAGCTTAAGGAACGGATGAAGTGATTTCATCAAATTCGTTGGGTCTGTTTCAAACAAAGAACGCGCAAGAGTGTTGTTGAAAATAAGGTTCAGTTCTCTCAAGAATACTGATTTATCCCGCCCGTTCTGGATGGACGTAATTCCCTCTTCCTTTCCCCTGGATTCAAGGTCTTTCAATGTCGAATGTATCGGAATATCCTGTACGTTGATCGGAGGGTTCTTATTTGGAAGAATATAATTAAAATTATTAACGTACCTGAACTCTATATTCTCGACTTTCGGATCGGTGATCATCATCACATAATCGAACTCCTGAGAGCGATTCCTAGTGTATAGCGTTTTTAACATTTTTAGAATGCCAATTGGATCGGAAGAATACTCTCTGTAATCGTTTGTGCCAACCGTTATGGTGGTGGGAAATACATATCGGTAAAACTTGTATTTTTTGATGTACTCGAAGAAATCATAAATCCGCATGGCGCATTCTTTGCAAACGTTAAAATTTTCAGGACTTTTTGAGGTTGGGTTGGTTTTGTATCGTGTAGGGTGCCTGAGAAGAAATTTCCGATCCTTTCCTAGATCGAACATATTTCCCCGGGTCAATATATACAGTTGTTCATCTTGCTTTCTACAACTGTCACACTCTCCTATGAATGTCTCATATTTCAGAATTTTTTCACTGGTGTAATCGTCAACAACATCTAAATACTCCTCAATATCTGATTCATTTACAAGAAAAACGATGAAATTATTCTCCTCCAAACCAAAACTATTTTCAGGGTTAATTTTGTCAAAATCTCTAAAGAAACTCGCCACGTGGTCACAAAGCTCCGGGAACTGGTTATAGTACGCGGTCTTCTTGATTGATTTCTCAAAAGTTTCGATTTTCTCCAGAGGAAATTTTATTACGGTGTTTCCATCGGGATGTTGTTTATCTTTGTCGATGAATGCTGTTGTAAGTTTGTAGTGTGTGGGCGAATGACTCATCAATGCCGAATTGTTGCCGATATTGTTAGCGTTGTTATGAGTTGGATTTATAAACTTATTAAAATTGAAATATTTACGTAGCTTTCCCCCATACTTATCTAATAGTGGATTTTCGTCAATTTCATCCTCATCATCCAAGTTTTCAATAATAAACGGTGAATCATCCCTGTTTGGTGGCACGATCAGAACTTTGGCATTTTTATTTTTAAAATCCCCCTCACTTTCACTCAATAGAGAGCTATAATCATCTCCAGTAAACAAATCTACGATAAAGTTGTACATGGTTCAATTGCCTCATATCTTCATTTTGTTCCCTACACTTCGTACCGTTACACATCCACATACATACATCCCCGCCCATACCATATAAACACACCCAAATAGCATGGTGAAAGTAACCATCGCCCCCACCAAAAACATGCATGGTATCGATATCGGCACACAGTCAACAGACACGGACCCCTTGCATGCCATCGCACTTCAGCAGTTCCCCAACCAGGTCATCAGGCATCTGCCGACCGGTTATGATAGTCAGCGTCGGGCGATTTGCACGCCGCGGGTCATCAGCGATCGCCTTCATGATGTCGATCCCGCGTTCTGCCACACACGCCGCCACCGATGTGAGAATGTCTGTGCGAGCGGAATCCACTGGTGCCATAATGATCGCGCCGAGTTTGAGATCCAGCGGATGTTCGTGAAAATGATTCTGGGCAGTGGATCCTGTGTGATTATCGATGCCGCGCCATCAACTACCCTTCTATCCGATCCGCATCCCATCTAACGCGCCCTGTCACTCGCACACCCATCACCCACTCTTCACCACCACATTGCAAGTACTCTGGAAGGTTTATATGTTAGGAACATAAACATAAGGATTATGTTCCTATTCATTGACCGTGAAGAAGAACTGGACTTCTTAAAGGAGCGGTACGGTAAAGAAAGCTTTGATTTTATCGTAATCTACGGCAGAAGACGGATTGGAAAGACAGAGCTCCTGAAGAATTTTGTGAAAGAGACTCCACACGTTTACTTCTTGTGCAACAAAGCAGGGACTGCCACAAACGTCCAAAGATTTAAAAAGCAAATTGCGAGATTTTTTGGAGAACCGGAGATTGCTTCGGAAGATCTTGAGGAAATATTTTCTTATATAGTGTCAAAAGCGAAAGAAAAACTTGTAATCATTTTCGATGAGTTTCCCTACCTTGTTGAAAAGGATGGAGCGGTTCCATCATTGTTTCAGCAGGTCATTGATTGCGTTTTGAAGAACGAGAATATGATGCTTGTGATCTGCGGATCGTCCATAAGCATGATGGAAGAACTGCTCGGGTACAGAAATCCACTATACGGTAGAAAAACGGGACATATAAAGGTTAATCATCTTAAGTTCGAGTATCTCAAGGAATTTTTTCCAAAAAGTTCAAAAGAAGAGCTTATACAAATATATTCTATTTTAGGAGGTGTCCCGTTTTATCTCGAGAAGTTCGACACAGAAAAATCTGCGCTTGAAAATGCAAAGGAACAGATTCTGTCGAAGAGAGGAACGCTCTACGAGGAAGTGGATTTCCTCTTAAAAGAAGAGTTCAGAGAACCGGATATTTACAAAAACATCTTATCTGCCATTGCTTCGGGGCGCACAAGGGTTGCAGAGATATCAGATAAATCAGGGATCAAAACATCTGACATGGATCGGTATCTGAAATCACTGATGCGGATTGGAGTAATAAAAAAAGAAATCCCTGTAACCGAGATAAAAAGTAAAAAAAGTCTTTACACCATAGATGACAATTTTTTTGAGTTCTATTTTTTGTTCTTTGAACCCAACAGGTCCGATATCGAGATAGGAGAAACAAGAATCGTTGAAGACCTATTGGAAAGGGATTTCAACATGTATGTGGGTATAAAATTTGAAAAACTTGTGAGAGAGGGGATGCTGAGATATCTGTGCCCATTTTCAGCCACGAAAACCGGCAGATGGTGGGGGTTTTATAGGGATGCTGGAAAGAGGATGGAACTTGAGATCGATGCGGTTTGTTTGAATGGAAACGCAAACGAAATTCTCTTTGTGGAATGTAAATGGAAACATTTGAGCGAAAGAAAAGCAAGTAACATTCTGGAAGAGTTAAAAGGGAAATCAAGGTTTGTGCAGTGGAACAACGATGTGCGCAAGGAGTATTTCGGGGTTGTAGCAAAGAAAATTGAAGGAAAGTGTGAACTTAGAGAGAGGGGGTTTTTTGTTTATGACTTGGATGATTTTGAGATGAGATGAAAAGTTTCAATCCCTCCGCCCGGAGTTACCGATCCTCATTTTAACAACTACAACCACAGAGGTACAAACTCAACGATCATATTCCTAACCAACTCTTCTTTCAAGGTGTCTTCAGTTATTATTGTGGATTTTTTCAGATTAAAATGCTCCATAGCCGCAGCCAATCTCCTACCTCTCACTCCTCGGCCTTACCACTCAAATACCAGCAGACCTGAACAAGTCCCCCAACGTCCAGCCCCGATTTTACCACAAAATCCACTTCCCACCTTTTTTCATTCTTCCAGTAAAAAACCTTCGTCGCAGGATCGTATGAGGCTCATGAAGACTACGTTCTCAGCAGTTCTCCCTATATCCTTTGAGAATGTGAACCATATTCCATCCCTTATGCTGCTATCGATACAGTAGATCTTCTTCTGGCGCGACATCCGTTTTGGATCATTTTGATCCAATGTGCTGCAAACATCCACACCCTATAACCGTGCACGTAGTAGCGATCCGATCCGCGATCAACAGACGCTAACCCCTCTTACCCCCTCACACTTCAGCAGTTCCCCGACCAGGTCATCAGGTATCTGCCGATCGGTTATGATGGTCAGCGTCGGGCGCTTTGCAAGCCGCGGGTCATCAGCGATCGCCTGCATGATGCTGATCCCGCGTTCTGCCACCGCCACCGCCACCGATGCAAGAATGCCTGTGCGGGCGGCATCCACCGGCGTTATGACGATCACGCCGAGTTTAAGATCAGGTGCAACCTCACGCAGCGATGAGATCGGGCGGATGTTCGTAAAAACGGTTTTTAGCAGTGGATCTTCTATAATCATTGATGCCGCACCATCAACTGCCCTGCGATCGACTGAGGCTTCCCTTGCTATCTGGGTGTGCGCCAGCCGTATGCCGCCTGAGACCACCTTTCCGTCCGGTGTTACCTGAAAGCCGCGCTCCAGCAGCAGGTGCACGACCCGTTCCTGCGCCGGATATTTATTGAATTTGTTTAATATAGCATCCCACATGGTTATTTCACTATTCCTTCATTCCATTATCCGGGGAAAGGTAATTCATCTGGTGATCTGGTTCTGACTTTGTATTTCCGGATATTATAGATATGCAGCAGAAGACCCTTTCTCTGCCGCCCCCTGCGACAACATATAATACCACCGAGAGACCATACAATAATCGAGAGAGGAAGAGCAGCCGCCGCGACAGCAAGTCGTGAGGAAAGTCCCTCCACCGCTGGACACACGGATGCCGAAATGGCTTAGGGCGAGAGTTCTGGCTCTGACACAGAAACGTAACCACGATTGTGCCAATGCAATGATGCCGGAAGGCTGAGGTCGCATGTCGTTCGGATGAAACGGTGAATCCCCGTGGGTGCAAGCCAACACAGGGTAAAAAGCGCGAAAGCGAGAGCGGAGTCCAGCCGTACCCGGGTATGGCGCGTAGTCGAATGCTGCTATGAACAGAAGGGGGCTTACTCTCCTCACTCACCCGAAGTATGCTTTCCTAAATTCGTAACTACTCAAGTATGTTGATTGGTCTCCCGATTGCGATCCTGTATCTTCTGGCAAGAAAAATAACCGCGGAGGGTGCAGAGGAACGCGGAGCACTTAACCGTTTATATTCCCTCTGCGTACTCTGCGGTTACATTACCTGTTGGTTGCAGTATGCTCCATGTCTTGGAGAGTTCCTGCATAGTGAAGTCCCCTGAATAGTGGTTTTGGGTACCTGAGTAGTTACCTAAATTCCCCCTTTTTCCCATCCGAGAATGAATTACCATTATTGCAACCGCAATCTCTCCACGTGTATACCTACCTACACGGCACTGTCTAAAAATCAGAGCGTTTTCACTGGAGTTTTCGATTGTGGCTACCCACACACCACCATCTTTAAGCTTTCATCCCGGCGTCATCGCACGCATGTCCCGACCTGCTTCCCGTTCACAGCATCTACCACCTGTCTCGGTTCTCGCCCATCGAGAACGACTGTTAGAATCCCTGACCGTTCGATGATCTTTGCTGCGAGCATATCAAGCGGAAGATTCACGCCAGCCCCCATCCTCTCCGCAGCGATGATCTCGACCAGGCGTGCAGGAGATAGTTCATCCAGTTTCACAGCGTCCGGATGCTTCTTCGGGTCTTTTGTGTATATGCCGTCTATGGATGTTGCATCGATCAGGATGTCCGCGTGAACGTATTCCGCAAGGATTGCTGCAACCGCGTCGGTCGTGTGTCCTGGGATTGTTCCACCCATAACAACGATCCTGCCGGAAAGCGCGGCAATGCTTGCGTCTTCCTGCGTCTCCGGCGGAACCGGGTACGCGGTACTTCCGAGAGCGGCAATCAGGAGGCGGGCATTCAATCTGGTGACTGCAATCCCGATCAAGTCGCAGAATGCCTCATCCGCATCGAATGTGCGTGCCATTCCGATGTAATCGCGGGCAGCAGCACCGCCCCCGATCACAACAAAGACTGTGTGGTCCGATCTCAGATCTCGAAGTATCCTTGCATACTCTGTGAGCCTATCCCGATCATGGTCGATCACCGAACCTCCGATCGACAGGACAAGAATCATATCAGCCAAAGAGGATGCCCGAGATCTGCTTCATCGACCGCTCGCCAACCTCGCTTAAGATGGTGTCGAATGTGTAATCCAACCTGACGGTCTCATCCTCAGTTTCAAGGACGATTCCGCCTATGCAGTCGATATTACCTACGTATTCGAGTTTTGTCAGTTTAGCTTCGAGCAGTTCATCGCACAATCCCTCAACGACCGGTTGATCCTGCCTACTTGAGTATACTCGCGTGGCTTCACCGCTATGCGCCCGGACAAGCGACCTTAAGAGCGATTCGATGTCCAGTTCATGGAGACGCTCTGCTGTCTGCTTCTGGGTCTCGTCCAGCACACTTTTGCGCGTATTAAGCATCATCCTTCTTACCTCGAGATTCGCGCCGGAGATCTCTTGCTTTCTGATGCGTGTCACCTCTTCTTCAGCAGATGCCACCTTCTCGCCAGTGATCCGCTCGCCTGTGCGTTTCGCCTCCTCAACGATCAAAGATACCTCGCTATCCCGATCTGCAACGATAGCAGATACCTCGGCTTCTGCGCCCTTCAGGATATCGGAAACTACGTTTTCCAGACCCATGATCACAATAGCATCATGATCGCAATAACGAAACCGAAGATAACAATCGTCTCCGGAATAACAGTCATGATAAGACCCTTACCAAAGAGTTCCTCTTTCTCGGTAAATGCCCCGACCGCTGCAGAGCCGATATCCTTCTCTGCAAGACCCGAGCCGAGCCCCGCGAGTCCGACTGCGAGTCCTGCGCCGATTGCGATTAAGCCGGTCTGGTTTGCTGCCAGCTGTTCAATTGATGCTGCTGCTATATCTATTGTCATTTTTATTCCTCTGTGTATATTCTTTTGTATCCGAATGGATTATATATTCTGCCCCCGCCTTCGTAGAACTTGGTAAAGAATTCCACGTACTGCAACCTGAGTGCATGCAGTCCAGGGGCGATTATGCTAAGTGCGGTATTAAGCCCGTGTCC
The DNA here is from genome assembly GCA_034659035.1 of Methanobacteriota archaeon. Taxonomy (GTDB): domain Archaea; phylum Halobacteriota; class Methanosarcinia; order Methanosarcinales; family Methanogasteraceae; genus Methanogaster_A. The sequence goes on along the minus strand of JAYEGI010000099.1, from coordinate 27,808 downwards.
GAGTATGAATATGATCACGGCAACGACTATGAAGACCCCGCCGCTTTCAAACATAATTTCAGACATGGTATTGACCGCTGTTGCGATGCCGATCGACGATAGACCGACCGCAAGCAACCTTGAGTATGAAAGGGTGTTACTCAGGACGGATGGTATCTCGATGATAGCGGTACCACCCTCTCCTGCGACCAGCATGATGACTGCAAGGACGAATATGACTGCGCCCGGCAGCATACTCGAGACAACTCCCATCATTCCGAAGAGTAGAAGGAATATGCCGACTTGCAGCACGATCCATGCGGCCTTTTCGAGTACCGCCGCTTTCATGCCGTGTTTCGTAAGTACATTTCGAAACCCAGCGATAAGCCCTATGTTGATATGTATCACACCGATTAGGATGGTCAGGACAAGAAGGGTGGTTACGAGGTGCGTCCTGTGGATCGGATAGGTGATCATCTCATCACCCAGACCCGCAAAGAGTGGAATGGTTTCCCACCCCGGAATCAATCCTGCAACATGATGCCCTTCGATAACATGCCCTGCAAGCGCGAATCCAAGGAATTCTGCGTATAATATCCCGAAGATTAACGTAACTATGTTGCAATAGATCAGGACTGTGAAAAGCGAGTTCCATCCTTCTCCGTGCAGTTTTGACCTGCCATAAAGAGATATCCCGAGTAGTATCAATCCATACCCGAGATCTCCAAGAATCATCCCGTAAAATAGCGGGAATGCGATGAACACAAAAGTAGTTGGATCGATCTCGTGGTATTTCGGGCGGGCATAGAGATTCATGACCGCTTCCATCGGCTTCACGATCTTTGGGTTGTCGTATTCGATCGGGACGCTCGCTTCGTCGACCGGCTCTTCCACAATCGTTGCATAAACCCGGTTGTCGGTCGCTTCGCCTACCTTAGATCTCATGGTCTCGAACTCATCCTTCGGAATCCATCCATCGATCACGAATGTATGCTCTGATGTTGCAATGACCAGCGGCGTCTCCTTCTTCTGCGTCTCGATGGATAACAACTCCTCGCTCGCAAGGATGAAATCCTCGTACTCCATTTTCACAGAGTTGATCTCTGAAGATAGCAACTCGAGATCCTTTGTAAGTGAATCCTGCCTGCTCGTAAGTTCGTTTATCAGGTCGTCAGGTATGCCCGAGATTGCAGGTATCTTGACCTCACCAAACTCGTATTCGACTAACAGTTCTGTTACCTGCTCCCTGTACTTGACCGGGACTGTTAATATGAAAACGCCTGTGTTACCTGTGATGAACTGATACTCATCCGTGATACCTGTAAGCCCTGCCCGAATATCCGCTCCTTTCCCGACAGTTCCGGCAAAGACATGAAGCGTGTTATACCCTCTGCAGAGGTCTAAATTCACAGTAATCCCGGAAAACTCCTCGATCTCGTGTATCTCCGTCTGCACGTCCTTTAAGTCCGCCTCGATCTGCGATTTTCGTCCCAGTTTCCCTGATACCATGTCGCCAAGTGTTTCGAGCTTCCCTTCGAGTTCAGCTGATAGCTGGCTTGCATTGATCGGCTTATGATATGGTTTTTTGATCCCGAGAAAACTCGCGATCGAACGCAGTTTCAAGAGTTTCTTCGAACCTTCATCAGCACCGGATAGTGGCGTTCCGATATGAAAATAATCCTCTCCTACATATTCCTCGATATGCAGTGCATGTAGGTCATGCAGTGTCTCGATGGTTGGCTCAAGAACATCCTTATGCCCGGTCAGGAGCACCTTACTCATCTGCTTCGGTTTTAGCATGAACTACCTTCTCAAATTCAACAAGTAGAAAATCGACCGCGTCACTGATCTTTCCCGACGCAGTCTCCAAAAGCTTATCCGCGTCACTCCTTCCCTGAAGAACGATCTTCTGGCGCTCTTCTGATATCTGCTCTTTTGCAGTCTCCAGCAGATGGGTTGCATGGCCATTGGCGCGCTCCTCTGCAGCACTTAGTATCTTACGCGCCTCATCCTTTGCAGCCACAACTGCCTTTTTCCGGTCTATATGAGCCTGCTTAACAATCGCATTGGCATCTGCTTCTGCCTGTTTGATCTGCCCAAGGATTTCGCTTTCACTCATTGATTCTCTCACTGGTATGCGCGTATTGATAAAACCTTCGCATCATATATCGACCGAACCTGCAAACACACTTTTGAATTCATCACATATCGCGACCATTGTATGGAGTGCACTCCGCATCGCCTGTACCGGGTCCTTTCCGTTTGTGCGCACATACATGATCGGTTCGCTGATGCCGAGATACTTGAGGTCATACGTAGCGATCTCGACGGTATCATCTTCCAGAAGAATCGTTTTTAAGAGGTTTAACAGGGTATGCGTCTCACCGGCGATCTCCATTTCCAGTTCAGTATCTGTTTTGTTAAGGATTTTCAAATTCATTCAGATGCGAACTCCGTATGTTTTCATAGAGTGGCATTGTTGCGCTATGTTGAAATACCTTGCGCTCTGTCAGGCGGTGTAAGCTTTACAGAGCGTGTGCCTTTATGATTTGTCAAAAAATAACGCCACAGACAACGGTAGAAATGCCAGTAACAGTACTATTTGCGCGTCATTTAAATCTAAAAGATAAAAAGAACCATTTCAGAGTATTGTGGAAATGTTTGAGGTACTCGCATAAGCAGTATTTAATATTACTCCAGGATAAACGTCATAAAACTTTTTTTTCACTCCATTTTGTCTGAGATGGATGCCATTCGCTGTGATCTGGTAAACCGCAGCCAGAGCAACCAGTGTCACACCTATCTTCACACCGGCAATACCTATCACACCAAAATTGTGGACGGTCCACCTAAGGAGCTTGTTCGTTTTGTATTCATAACCAATGGCGTTTACGTAGAGGGTTGTACTTACTATATCATATAATGAGAATATGATTACAAAAATAAATGAATATAAATTAACTTGATGCCGGCTATGACTTCTTCAAGAGGTAGCGGGTATTAGCGTGGGTTGTGTGGATAGGGGTATGTGGTGTCTATCCTGATCATGCTGTTTATGCATTAGTATGGCGGTATTGTGCGGATAATCAACAGTAATTCCTGATATACTATGGCATAATGCTAATATGTCATACAATCGGAATACTCGATCATATTTAAACCTTCTGCAGGTCCCGACCTCCTTCGGACATCCCCACACTTACCCCATACACTGCTTGTGAAGTCCTGGAAGTCTCTGGAGATCCGGTAACAGCATAAGCTGTGAGACCATCTACCGCCAAAAACTTTACAATCCAGCGAGCAAAAGCAGATTAAGATATGGATATCCAGACAACCAGTCGTATACAACTCATCGATATCACGGCATCGTTAAATAAGGAGGTCGCCGATGCAGGAATCAGGACTGGCATGGCAATGGCATACAGCCCACACACCACAACAGCGATCATCATAAATGAGAATGAGCCCGGACTCAAAGAAGATATATCAAAATTACTGAATCTCACGGTTCCGCAGGGGGAGTACGCGCATGACCGGATCGACAATAATGCACGTTCGCATCTGCAGGCGGTTGTTCTTGGGAATAACGCGTGTATGCCAATCGAGAATGGGAAACTAGCTCTTGGCACCTGGCAGAGCGTCTTTTTCGTGGAACTGGATGGTCCAAGGAATCGTAAGCTTACGGTACGGATCGTCGGTATAGACTAGTGAAACCGATCAAACATGAATTATAATGCCATCGTCAATCTCATAGGCGCGGTACTGCGATTTCTCGGAATGACGATGCTGGTTCCGCTCGTAGTCGCGTTCTGTCATGGTGATAATTACAACCCCTTCCTGATCTCCGCGGTCATAACATTTGTAGTTGGAATCGTTTCCGGACTGAAAACGCATGAAATCGACGATATTCAAATAAGAGAGAGTTTCGCTATCGTTGCCCTCGGCTGGTTCTCGGTAGCGCTGTTCGGATCGCTGCCATACGTATTAAGCGGTATCTCCCCGATGGATGCACTATTTGAGTCGATGGCAGGGTTCACCACCACTGGTTCGACGATACTGCCTGCCATCGAGGAGTATTCGAAGAGTCTGCTATTCTGGCGCAGTTTCACCCAGTGGCTCGGCGGCATGGGGATCATCGTGCTCTTCCTTGCAATCCTTCCGAAACTTGCGGTTGCAGGACGCGATATGTTCCGCGCGGAGGTGCCGGATCCTATCGGCGATAAACTGAGCCCGAGACTCAGCCAGACCGCAAAGATCCTCTGGTCGGTTTATGTCGGGTTTTCTGCTGTTGAGGTGTTTCTACTCTGGCTAAGCGGAATGACGTTTTATGACGCGCTCTGCACCACATTCAGCACGATGTCGACAGGCGGATTTTCGCCGCATTCCGAGAGTATAGCGTTCTTCCACAGCCCCCTGATCGAATACATCGTGATATTTTTCATGTTCGTTGCAGGCGCTAACTTTGCGCTGCACTACTGGGTGCTGCGTGTTGGGGCCGGACATCTCTTTCGAGATTCGGAGTTTCGACTGTATACTTGCATCGTATTCTGCGCAACGCTGCTGATTGCGCTTGTGCTGTGGACTACCCATGGATTCGATTCGATCCGGCTCGGATTGTTCCAGGTGGTATCAGTCATCACGACCACCGGTTTTGCAACAGCAGACTTTGATGCATGGCCCAATGCCTGCAAGATGGTACTGTTCCTGCTCATGTTCATCGGCGGATGTGCCGGATCGACCGGCGGCGGGCCGAAAGTTGTACGGGTGCTGCTACTGATCAAATACGGGTACCGCGAGTTGTTCAGATTGCTGCACCCAAAAGCGATCCTGCCAATCCGGCTCGGAAGGCAGATGGTGCCGCAGGGTGTGATGGGGGCAATATTATCATTCTTCATCCTCTATATCTTCATATTTGCAGTCGCTTCACTGATCCTGAGCATCCTTGGCATGGATATTGTCAGCGCAACGAGTGCTGCTGCAACCACGATCGGAAACGTGGGACCTGGATTTAACATCATCGGTCCTGCTGCGAATTTCGATGGCATTCATCCGATCGGAAAACTGGTACTGGCTCTCTGCATGTGGATCGGCAGACTCGAGGTATTCACTGTGCTTGTGCTGCTGATCCCCGATTTCTGGAGAAAGTGATATAACCGAGCAGGGCAATGTCCACCTGTTGCCGAGATAGCCAAGCGGACTACGGCGCTGGTCTTGAAAACCAGTGGTGCTCTGCGCCGCGTGAGTTCGAATCTCACTCTCGGCGTAATCGCAATAAAAAAATAAGAGAGGTGCCCGGGTTTGCGGGCACTGCTGTTTTACAAGTCCAAATGATCTTTTTCAGGTCATACCGTGATTGAACTTGCCGCTGCCTGCAGGATCATCAGTGCGTCCAGTGAGTTCACCGCGTCGTCCCCATTTACGTCCGCGCATTCGTCGTAAATCTGATCGACCATTCGCATGTTCGGTACATCGATGGACGGCAGGACCGCGTGTTTCTAAAAGTGTAAATGTCATGTCAATCAGAATTTGCATCGATTTTAGCCTGGGTTCTATGCACAGAACGTAGCAGATCGTTATATACTTTGCGCGTCAACGGGCCGCCAAGCTACAGGGTGCTGTACCAAATACGAATGCACACGTTTGCGAATCGTATGGATTGATCCTGACAACTGGCTCTTCGCTATACAGGTACCACCTTGCCCGGGACCTACTGGAACTAAAGGGAATTTAACCGCGGAGAGTGGAGAGAAACTCAGATGGGGAATCACTGTGATCCGCCTTGGTCCATTGTCCATGCTCGCGAATGCAGGGGAAATCGCTGCCATATTGGTGTAATTTGGGTCATATCCCATCTGTGTTTAAGACACGTACACACGTTGTCAAAGTTATCTTCAGACCTGCCCCACATATTTTTAGGAGAGGCAGAACATCATATTACACAAATCAGAATGAGTTTGGGTTAAATAGTATTTCCTGTCATTTATCGCCTATTCTGATGCAATAGGTAGTGTTGTGCAGACTGTGCAACCATCCCCCTTCTCAGACTCTATCCAGATACGCCCCCTGTGCACCTCGATTATTCGTTTCACGATGGCAAGACCAGCGCCGGTCCCTTTGGTGCCCCGGTCCAGTTTGTAAAATAGCTCGAACACCTTCTCGTGCATGTCCGGGTCGATCCCCATACCGTTATCACGCACGAAGAAGACGGTTTCACCATCAGTACCATCATCAGTGCGATAGCCGATATCTACCCTCGGATGCGCCTCCTCGCCCATGTAATTTATGCTGTTCTCGATTAAGTTTACCAGCACCTCAACAATCTTCATCCGGTCCACATAGACCACAGGCAAGTCATCAGATACCGATATTTCGACCCCGCCTGATTTTATCTGCTCTGATGTCTGTTCCAGTGCTTCTGACACGAGTTTGCCGAACGGTACGGCCTCGGATGGGTTCGCAACGCGACCGATGCGTGAAAGTTCCAGCGTGTCGTTTAAGAGCTGCGCCATCTTTATTATCCCATTTTCTATGTATTTCAGATTTTTTCCCACCCTCTCGGTCTCGCCCTTCTCCAGATCCATGCGGAGCACGTTTGCGAAGCCCTGAATAGTGGTGAGCGGCGATCTCAAGTCGTGGGAGACTGTGTAAGTGAATCTCTCCAGCTCCGAGTTCTTTGCTTCAAGTTCTTTTACGAGGCGCTCCCGTTCCTCCTCTGCATGTTTCCGATCGGTTATGTCCCGGAAAGCCAGAACAGTGCCGATGATACCACCTTTATCATTTTTGATCGGTGCAAAGCTATCATCGATCGGTGTCTTCGCTCCGTCCTTTGCCATCAATATCGTTTGGTCGGCCAGATCGACAGCGACACCTTCCTCAAGTATCGTTGTTACCGGATTCTCGGCCTCTTCGCCGGTCTCCCTGTTTATGATCTTAAAGATATCCGTAAGGGGCTTTCCGGCAGCATCCTCCTGTTTCCATCCGGTCAGTCCCTCAGCAACATGATTCATGGACTTTACACAACCAGCCCCATCGGTGGCGATCACAGCATCACCGATGCTCATAAGGGTTGTTGTAAGCCATTCTTCACTCTCCTCTAACCGCTTCTCGATCCCGCTCTTGTGAAGGGCCGTTTCGATGGATGCGAGGAGTTGCCGCTCCTGAAATGGCTTGACAAGGTATGCGTATGGCTCGGTGCTCTTGGCTCTATCGATCAGCCCGACATCCGAATACGCTGTTAGGAATATAACAGGAATATCTATCTTCTCTTTTATCTCCTGAGAAGCATCTATGCCGTTTTTCTCCCCTCGAAGGACGATATCCATCAATACCAGATCCGGATTCAGTTTGACCGCCTTATCTACGGCAGCATCCGCACTGACCGCACGTCCTACCACGTCGTAGCCGATATTGGTAACAGCCAGTTCCAGATCTTCGGCTACGATGGCTTCGTCCTCAACGATCAGAAGTCTTCTTTTCTCCGTATGAACTGCCCCCATTACCCTCTATGTCGAATTCCATATTAAAGGTTACTCCCGCATCGCTGATAACCTCCAGTTTTCCCTGTAACTGGTCTTCAACGAGTATCTTTACCAGGTGGAGACCAAGTGTTTTAGTAGTATTGATATCGAATCCATGTGGCAGTCCAACGCCGTCATCGCTTACCCTCAGATTGACCCTGCCACGGTCTGATGCAGTGAGTCCGATCTCGATCTTCCCGTCCCCCCTCCCATCAAAAGCATGTTCTATTGCGTTTGAGAGCAGCTCGTTGATGATCAGCCCGATATGCAGCCCGACAGAGATCGGAAACTTGCGATCAGTCACGTTAATGATAGGAGTGATCTTTGTGTCCGAGACCGGATAGCCCTGGAACGACTGCCCCGACAACGTACCTATAAACTCATTCATATTCAGTTCTGATAAGTCATCACTTTCATATAATTTAGTGTGCATAAGAGCCATAGTATTTATTCTGCTCTGGGATTTGGAGAGCACATCGATCGCTTCTTTATTCGAGGTGGTTCGCGCCTGCATAGAAAGTAAGCTTGATGCAACCTGAAGGGTGTTCTTTACGCGGTGATGTATCTCGTGCATAAGTACGTCTTTCTCTCGCAGGGATCGTTTGATCCGCTCTTCTGCGGCTTTGCGCTCTGTAATGTCGCGGGAGATCGCACCTGCCATGAATCCTTTATCAGTCTTGATAGGGAATACCGCTGCCTGTATAACACGGCGTGCCCCATCCGGATGCCGAACCACTTTCTCCTCCAACCGGTCCAACCACTCTGATTGCCCGGTCTCGAGGATTTTGAGCACATCGGCTTTGACCAGCTCACACACTACCGGATTATCCGGATCGTTAGCAGCCATCTGGAACTGGACATCCCACAGGGATCTTCCCAGCACCTCTGCCCGCGAAAGCCCGGTGATCCGCTCCTGCCCAGGGTTCCACTCGCTGATGGTACCCTCTTCGTCTACCAGCACAATGCCATCCCCCGACTGCTCGACGATGCTGCGGAGTTTTTCTTCGCTCTCCCGAAGTGCATCCTCTGCCTGCTTTTTCCCGGTTATATCCTTCACCGTTCCAATCGCTGTCGGCTTGCCATGATAATCGATGAGCCCAACAGTTATGTGGACCGCAGTTCGCGTATCCTCGTTCTTCCGGATGCCATGGAACTCATATTCCATAGGCACATCTTCCCCCGTCATTATCCGGGCGTAGCGATCAGCAACCATAGCCCGATCCTCGGGCGCAACAAGTTCCCCGAAACCCATCCCGAGGACCTCCTCCACAGTGTAGCCGGATATTCTGGCAAACGCCTCGTTCACAAACTTAAGCTCCCCATCCTGGACGAGGAATACGCCATCTTGAACATTCTCGATCAAGGTGCGGTATTTCTCTTCGCTCTCATGAAGCGCTTTCTTAGCAGCTTTTCGCTCGGTGATGTCGCGGCAGGCAAGAAACATTCCCGATGGCCTACCATCCTCTATAATCAGCGAGGAGTTCACTTCCACCGATAGCCGCACTCCTGCCTTGGTGATGAAATCCACTTCGAAAAGGAAGATCCCGGCTCCACCAGAGGTACGTACAGAATGACGTTCATAGAATCCGGGGAGCTGGTCTTCGGGCAGGATATCTGTGATATTCATCTGTAATGCATCTTCCTCACTATACCCACCCAGTTCTATCGCAGCTCGGTTGAGGTATGTGACACGCCCATCCATGTCAAACGATATAATTATATCCTTTGAGGTCTCTGTGAACAGGCGGTACTTAGCCTCGCTCTCACGAAGCGCATCCTCAGCGGCTTTGCGCTCAGCAACCTCTTGCCTCAGTTCCTCGTTCGCTCCCGCGAGTTCGGCGGTGCGCTCCGCTACACGAACCTCCAGCCCATCATACGCATCCTGCAACGCATCCTTCGTCTGGCGAAGTTCAACCGCCTGCGCGCCAAGTTCCGCAATAACCTTCACTGTTCGGAAAAACGAGTGCAAACAATCCATGGCCACCGCGTCTCCGACCGTACGCATATTCTTTGCCTCTTTGACGAGTAGTTCCGGGTCCAGGCCGATCTCCACAGCGATTTTTTCGAGTTCTTTTAATTGTTCGGGCGAGAACTTCTCAGGTCTGAATTGACCTGCATACATGGTTGCTTTGCGCTCACCATCGATAATGATCGGCGCGACGAAATGAGCACCGTACGCGAAGCAGTACATAATTTCAGGCTCGCTCAACTTGGTTGCCTTTTTACTCATCTCTGCAAATGATTGGAAACATCGTCGTCTCCCTTCTTTTGTTGATTGGATCAGAGTACAAAATTTGATTGAATTGCTAAAAAGCGTTAAAGCATCGCCATCTGGCAAAAAAATTACAGAAGAGACCCCGACGGCCCTTGCAAAGCTATCCTGGATGGCTTGAACTACACCCGCGTCAACAAGTTCCCGTAGTGATATGGTTTCGTCCATCTTACTTCTTGCACCTCCGGAACAAACTTCATATACTCTTTCTGTGCGTGGCGATGCGGCATGACCCGCACCCTCCTGAATACATGTGCTACTCTTCACTCGTCCTTTGTAGCAAACAACCAGTCATCAGTGATGTTAAACTCCATCTTAAAGGTTGCCCCTCGATCGTCCGGGACTTTTCATTATCTTCTGGAATGGGATCGGAAAACCACGGAGAGTACGAGGACGCAGAGAAAACAGCAACTCTACGCCACCGTGGTCAATCTTCAAGTCCGGTCATGTGGGGTGGCTCATAACAACCTCGGGGCTATTACCTCAAACAATAGGTGCGCTATGGGTCCTACTCGACATCATAGCAGGTTATTTTTTGGCAAGCCCTAAGCAGAACAAGATGTGAAAGTTCGAACCCGTGACTCAGATGTTGTTGAACTGCACCTCGATTCCCTCATTGATCGTGATTACTGCACTCTGCCCCTGCGACGCCTGTCCGACATTCACGATTTCAGTTCCCTGTTGAGTCATCTCACCCTGATCCTCATGGATGTGCCCGCAGACGATCAGATCGACCTTGCCGATTGCATACGCAAGCGCATCGCTTCCCGCGTTTCCATCTGGTATCCTGTCGAGTGTGTTCTTCGGGGGTGCATGTGATAGTAGAACGATCGTTCCGCCGCCCTTATCTGCCCGGGTCAGGAGATCCTCGAGCATCACTCCGATCTCATCTTCTGATCGCTCGAATGGCGTGTCAAATGGTGTTGGATTTGATCCGCCGATACCTGCGAATGTGACGTTTTCGATAGTGTGCACAGCACCATCCAGATTGACGGCTTTTGATGCGTCGAGGGTTGTAAGGATGCTTCTCTGATCGCAGTTTCCCGGGATCGCAAGCACAGGGCATCCGAGTGGTTCGAGCAGGTCGAGCAGTTTATAAGTCAGTTCATCGGGTCCGAAATTGGTGATGTCGCCAGCAATTAACACAGCATCGGTACGCCCGCCCCGATCTGCCTCACGCACAAGGAGCGGTATGTGTGCATAATCGCCATGTGGGTCTGATATTACCAGTAGTCTCATGAGTATGCCTCGATTGATGCTGATGACGCGTTTGTCTTATATGTGTTACGGTAGCATCCAGCCCACCCCACCCGACTCGATCTCGATGATCTGTTCTCCGCCCTGGTAGACTCTGATCACACCTGACTCGGAGACGACGACCGCAACCGCATCAGTTTCAGCGGTGATCGCTGCTGATGATGCATGTCTGCCGCCAAGACCCTGCTGGATGCGCACAGATCTGGCATCCACATCGAGATACCTGCCTGATGCGCAGGCGACCCCATCACCAGATACCACAAAAACGCCGTCCAGTTGTGCAAATTCCTTAAACGTCTCCCAGTTGCCATGGTCTGTGATTATCAGGTCATGCGGGTCGTGCCCTTTGAATGGGTTTAACAGGAGTTGATGTGATGCGCGCAGGACATTCTCCGAATCCCCTATAATAAAGGCGGTTCCGATATGTCTTCCTTCTCTTCCTTCGAGTGCGAGTGCGAGTGCGAGTTCCATAACTGCGCGGAACGCGTCCGAATTTACCAATCCCTCGCGTTCTTGCAGCGATTTTACCGCATAACTCCCTCTTGGATCGTATACAATAATCGAATCAAAACTTGGACCAGCGATCACCCCGACGACCACACCACTTAGTGCGCCTTTCAGATACCCCGCGACAGCGATCCCCTGGATACGCGCATGGAGTATGGCCTCCTCTTTTTCGACACGGTTCGGGATGATCCGGTACAGCAGATCAGATGCCTGCTTTGGAATAATCATGACCGGAATCTCGGTCTCTATCCCGATACGCTCGGAAGTGTACGAATCCGGAAGTAATATGGCGGATGCGTGGATGCGTTCTGCAATATCGACTGCCGACCGGATTATCGCTTGTTTTGCCTGCATAAAATCCCCTCAATTAGGAATATAGACTATATGTGCCCATTCAATAAAAACCTCCCTGCCCCGTGGCTCTGTGGCCTTATTACCAAACCAACCACCCAATCGCTCGCTACACTCAAACCCGCTGCCCCCTTGACTACGACAGACGGCGCGCATACATGCTATGATACGTACAGCGGCATCGATGAATCGCCTTTGGAGATTCCATTACCGTTCATAGACGAGGAGGGGGGGGACAATCGTGCCCTCCTCATCTATGACTCTACTTCTTCTGCGTTGTGAACTGCCAAACCTGCATGTACTTCCTTGTAGTGTTCATGTTTGGATTTAAGGAAATCATACCCATTGGTTATTTTGGAGCATACTGCTAACTGTATCGCCACACCGAAAGTGGAACATGTGCTCGGGTGATTGGTTGTCAATCCGAAGTCTTCGTCAAAGTTCTCCCACTCGATAAACTCGTTATCTTTGCCGCGGAAATCTTCTACGGTGTAACCGCTTATGTCCTCAGAAACCGTGCCATTGGCAGATCCATACCCGATCTGGTATATCACACTCCAGTAGAGTAGATGGTCATCTTCATGGTATGCATCCACCAGGAACTTCACTTCTTCACCTATCAGATGATCGAACGCTCCACACTGCATATTTATTAGTGCGCCTCCATTGAAGATTCCTTTGATCTCAACGTGTGGCTTGTTATTGTTGATATGCAGGAACATGTAGGCATACTTTCCAAGATCATCCCCCATATACACAGCAGGGTCCGGGTTACCATCCGAGTCAAACACCTCTATCTTTAGCACGTATAATCCGTTTGGTATTTCTCCATCAGTGTCCCATTCAGCAATGCGGTTATGGTCAAACCAGTGGATGTCATGTCCGTCGTCATCTTGTGTGTTTCTTATTTTATAAAACTCCGGACTGGCATGTCCCGGCAGTGAGTGCGGTCCCAATGCCATATTATCATAGTGCAGCGCTCCCACTGTAGAATCCCAGTAATAGTACCTTTCGACCAGTTCATCTGTTATGGGTGTCCATGCGCCTGGATCGTCGTCTGCTGGTTTGCTGTTGCAATCAGGTATCTTTGCGTATGATATCCGGTACAATCGCTCTCCTGTTTCCTCGACTTTACTACCAAACACTCCTCTGATGTCAAGTGTCTCGCCAAAAGGGCTCTTCACAAAGTTGCCATTGTAGACAAACCCGCACGCTTTGGGCGCATTATCTTCCTGCGCAATGTCTGCATATACCCCCTGATATCCTACACCCACGAAGAGTGCTCGTCTGTCCAGCAGGGGATGACAGTCAGGGTTGCAGGATACAAGCACGCCATCAGCAGCATCCAGCTTCACCCAGTGATAGTCAGGCACGTCCCATCGCGTATCGGAGTACCCTTCGGAGTATATTGCAAAAGTCACGAGTCCGTTGGCATCTGCATCAGGATGCGTAGGGTCATAATAGGTCTGCGACACCTTGAATATCAGGTCAGGACTTACATCTATGGAAGGAGCGCACCCTGGGAACCACGTGAAAGTGAAACAGAACTCCCCGCACTCATCCGTATACACCTCTCCCAATTTATCCTTCGAATAAAAAGGTATACGAGTGTAAGTATCGACTATACTGATCTCTCCAACAGTCCGCTCCAGAACGTCACTTTTCTCTGCAACTTGAGACATCTCTTCAGGTATCTTCCCGAGCTTCCCCTGCGGTATATACGATTCAACAGGCTTTGCTTTGACAGGTGTTATGCTCAGCAGTGAATCCACATCAAAGACCTCAACCCTGGCAAACGGTACCGGACAACATCGTGTCAGTTCGGTGTCAGCGATTGGTATATCCTTGCATACAAGACCGCAGATTTTAATTTCTCGCGGAAGCATGCAGATTATAACATCCTTCGCAAGCGTAACATCCTTCTCTAACACCAACGATTCTCTTGATTTCTTCCATTCGCTGGTAGATATCCGGATATGTTCGGTATTGGCACCCGTAAGCATGGCTTCGGAAACAGGTGGACCCACAATCAATGTCATCGATGGTGGTGGCGCAGCTCCTGCTCGTTTAAATTTTAGATTAAACTTGCCTTCTGCATCCACTGGAGCACTGGCAACCGTGCGGCGCCCTATGCGTGCATACACCTTCAGGCTAAGCTTTTCCCTATCTACATCTTCCTCAAATCTGATGTGACCCCGCACATCACAGGTTCGTCTTTCTGTTCTATCTGGCATTTTGATCACCTCTTTTCATAGTACAGCAAACACAGTACACCTCACCGAATTTTCGCTGCACGATTGGACTGCCATATATCATGAGCCCCTAATAAAGGAGTAAGAAACTATGTTCAGAAACTATTGTTCTCCGATTCTCCGGACAATTTGTGAAAAGGCGCCAAACTTCACACTTGTTCCATGTTCCAAATACCCAAAAACATACAAATCAGAACCAGAACACCAGCCGAATTGAGCCCTGGAACCGCAAACTATTTTAGTTCCTATGATTCCAGACATACACATACACCAGAATTGATCATATCATATCAACGAGGCGAAACATGGCGAATATCTTCATTTATCCAAGCAACAGTCTGATCCTGTACGATCTGGTCGAGCGTTTCGGCCACAAGCCGCTTGCGGTCATGCAGGAGATCAAGAAGAGAGTCACAACGGCAGGAATCGACTCACCACCACTTAATATCACGCCTGAGGATCCGAAGATCGGGCTTAAGTACGCTGCCGTCGAGGTGCCTGCTGGCGTGCGCGGGCGCATGGCGCTTCTGGATCCGCTCATTGAGGCGGCAGAGGCGGCGATCCTTGTCGAGGACGCGCCGATCGGGTTCGGGTGCATGGGCTGCCAGCGGACAAGCGAACTTGTGGGGTTCCTGATACGTGCGAAACGTATCCCGATTCTCGAACTTGCCTATCCGATATCGGATGATGCGGCAGAGAATTTTGTGTACAGGATATCCGAGTTTTTAGATGAACTTGGAGCTGGTAAGGAGGTAAAGAATGAGTGAAATCGAGGTCGCGCAGATCTCCTGTGGTTCCGAATACACAGGAATTCAAGGAGAGATCGAATCGGCAGCAGAGCAGGTTGGAGCGAAGATTATCTTCCCGGACATCGATCTCGAGGAAGTGGAGGCGGCAGAGGCAAAGTTCGGGCTCAAGGTGACGAGTCCAGACCTTAAACTGATGCTTGCCCGCGCAATCTCGGTCGTTGAGGGACATACTACTGCTGATGCTGTTTTCATCGGGACGTGTTTCAGGTGCGCAGAGGGCGCGCTCGTCAGAAACGAGATCCGCAGGTACATCCATGATAAATCAGGGCTTCCTGTTATCAGTTACTCGTATACAGAACGCACCACCGCAGACACGCTCCTCACAAGGATGGAGGCACTGACGACCATCGCAAAGAGGCGCAGTCTGCTTGCACGCGAGAAACAGGCCGGGATTACAGCTGGAATCGACTCAGGATCGACCACCACGAAGGCGGTGATCATGAAAGACAATGAGATTCTTGGATTCGGATGGGTCAGCTCCACAGATGTCTTGAAGAGCGCGGAGGAGGCTTACTCAACCGCCCTTAAGGAATCCGGAATCGAAAGGGATGCGATCCAGGCGATCGGGGTGACCGGATACGGCAGATTCATATTGGGAAAGGAATTCAATGCCGATCTTGTCCAGGAAGAGATTACAGTGAACTCCAAGGGTGCGGTCTACCTTGCTGACCGGCAGAAGGGTGCAGCGACCGTGATCGATGTCGGCGGGATGGACAACAAAGCGATATCGGTACAGGATGGAATCCCTGGAATCTTTACGATGGGCGGAATCTGTGCCGGTGCATCAGGGCGTTTCCTTGAGATGACTGCAAAGCGTCTTGGCGTTGACATCACCGAACTTGGAAAACTTGCGCTTGCTGGCAAGGCATCCAAGATCTCGATGAACAGCTACTGCATCGTATTTGGCATCCAGAGTCTCGTGAACTCGCTATCGAAGGGGGCACGTCACGAGGATGTCGCAGCAGCAGCCTGTTACAGCGTGGCAGAACAGGTCTTTGAGCAGCAACTCCAGGAGGTCGAGGTGCGGGAGCCTGTGATCATGGTTGGAGGCACGGCACTCATCGAGGGGCTACCGCAAGCGATGCGCGAACTGCTACAGGCAGAGGTAATTGTGCCGCCTCATGCACAGTTGATCGGCGCTGTCGGTTCCGCTCTCTTAGCATCAGGTTTTATCGAGGAGTGATTGAGACATGTTGCCGCTCGAAGTGTTAAGGGTCGAGTCTCCGGATAAAACCGGCGCCGAAGCTTACGAATCAGTGATCCGCGATGTCCTCGCTGACCTGGAACTCACCACGGTATTGGGGCGTCTATGGGTATACATCGATCCAACTGAGCCGTTTTTCATCTTCTGTACGCTGATAAGAACCGGTCTTCCATCGATCTGTGTCAAGGATATGGCAGATATCTCGACAGGTACGCCGAGCGCTAAACAGGTGGAGCTGAAACTCACAAACGAAGAGCATGTCTCGACACTGCTAAGCATCCTCTGGATAGAGTACGGACGCGAGAACGTCTCGCAGCCAGAACGGCTGGTGATAACGATAGACACCGATAACAAGGACGAGGTTGCAGAAAATCTTGCAGACGTGGTCATCGCAGATCCGCGCAGGGAGATCGAGACGAGACTTGCCGATGCTCTGCTCCGGATCACACCAGAGGGTTTCCGGGTGCGTCATCATGTTTCAACAGGTTCGGAGATGTTATTTGTGGCATCAGAGGATTCTATAAAGCCTGAGTGGATCAAGAAAGCTGAAGATATAATGGATCAACTGAAGGGGGATTTATAATGCTTGAACCTATCATGTATGAGGGCGGCGTCTTCAAACACAATCTTGTCATCGAACTCATAGAGGATCTTGGTGGATATGTCCTCCAGACCAATTACATGCAGACAGAGGTCATGATCCAGATGCTCTGCCCGCATGAAGACATATCCATGCTCGAAGATATGGCAAAGGAACTCCGTGCCAAGATCACGAGAGCGCCGCTTACTGGCACCGATATCATCGTGATCTCGCCAACATTGGCGTATCACCACCTTCCACACCATTCATGCGATTTAGCAGAGTATATGCGTAGGTTTGGAGCAAATACAACGTTAATCGGGCTTGCAAGAGGTGTCGGGAGGCGGATTGCGCAGATATCTGCAAAAGAGCGTGAACTGGTTAATGAGCACGATCTTGCGATATTTGCTCTCGGAAACTTCGAAGACTGCCTGATGAACGAGAAGTACGTCCTCTACAAGGATCTCGACGTGCCCTGCATCATCACAGGTACGCCAGAACTTCCGGAGCCGCCCATGTATGCGAAAGACTATGTCGGGCATCTCGGAAGAATCGCGCACCGGCTGAAACTCGAAGGCGAACTTGACGCTCTTGACCGACTGGTCGAGACTGTGGGCAAAACGCTCGATGAGCAGCGGCTCGAGATATCAAAGGATCCATTGACCACCCATCCGGCACGCATCATGAAGGAGATCAAGGAACAGATTCCAAAAATCAATAAATCCCTCTCTCCATCCCCAATCACGCTGCAACTCATGGGTGCCCGCGTAAAACTGCCATATTCACAATGCAAGGAAGCGATCGAGAATATAACATTCGAGGAAGGCGTTACCCTCAGCGAGATTGCAAAGGTGCTGCCGTCAGAGGTGCGAGATTATATGTTAATAAGAATACTACCGAAATCGGTGACCGGTTTCGTTATTTAGATGACCGGGTAGAAGTCGGAGGCGCGAATGGACATTGAGAAAATCCAGAGGATCATGAGGATGGATCCTGATGAGGCGACCGAGGAACTGCTTAATAGCGTTGAGAAGTACTACGGCGAGATACCATACATCCTGCAGTTTATGAAGGAGACCCCGGAACTGCTGGTCCCAAAGATTCTCTATGACAGTGCGATCATCCGGGAGTTCAAACGTCTCGACCCGAAGACGGTTGAACTAATCTCAATAGGCGTATCTGCTGCGATCAGGTGCGACCACTGCCTGAGAATGCATATCCGCATCGCAGAGAAACTCGGGTTGTCAAAGGAAGAGATCTTCGATGCGATCCTGATTGCTGGCACGCTCTCAAACGCGACCGTGCTCGCTTATGCCACGCGGGTGCTGGACACCGAGACTGGAACCGAGCGCGGGTCCGGGTCCGGTTGTGCGCTCTGCGATGTTGGGTGTGATGGCTGCGACAGCGATGAGGAATCCGGGAAATGAGAACGCTTCAGATCCATCGTTCGCGGATAATTGCAATGACTCTGCTGCCGGATCAGGTCGAATATTCGTAATTACTCGAGGGTATCGGTTAATCTCCTGATTACGATTCTATGGTTTCCGGCAAGAAAAATAACCGCAGAGCATGCGAAGTTTTTTATCACCTTCTATAATCAATACCTTCGCCACATTGTTCGTCGGTATAACCCATCTTTTAGCGTTCAGGGCATTAACGCACGCTTTACAGGTAGCAGATATGTTCGCGAAACATTCCTGACTTTCCGAGTTTTATAGGCTACACCCAACAATCCCCCTCAAAACCCAGCTTCTCAATAATCTCCTTCTGCTCCTTTGTGAGGGTGGTGATCTTGTCGATAGTCTCGTCCCCAAAATCAACGGTAGTCGTAACTACTCAGGTACCTAAAACACGATCATGCGACTTCGCTATATCGGCACTGCTTGGCATGGAACGCCACATGAGTCAAACGGGGAGTTTAACCGCAGAGTGCGCGGAGGGGAAATAAGCGGTTAGCCACTCCTAACGTTCCTCCGTGCCCTCCGCGGTTATTTTTTCTTGCCAGAAAGTGTAGAATCGCAATCGGATGACCAATCAACATACCTCGAGTAGTTACGAACATACAGTATATACTTTACGACATTATAGAGTTGACTTGACACTATGGTGGGCGTGGTGGGCGGAAATACCGATATCACTGGATTTTTAGACAGTGCCTTCACAGGTGGTCCAGATAATCATAGATCAAAATCTTCAGATCGTCTCTGCTGATTACTGTCCCGATAGGTGGTGTTAGATAGTCGTATATCGCAGTCTTCAGCTTGTCCTTGTCTATGTATCCATTGCCGTTGGTATCGTAGCGCTCACAGGGTGTCAGTGTCTCATAACCTGAGCCGGTCCACCTGACCGAAGTTGAATAACCCTGGTATCCTGGAGTGTATTCTTCAGAAAATCCCGGTCCATATATAATCCAGACAGGTTTCGTATCGAAGAAAGCAAGTCCTATCCAGTCACCACTTCTTGCTTCATTCTGCGAACACATCATGCTAGAACCCGGGGTGACTGAAAACGGGCTCTCTCCACAAGTTGAGGAATAAGGACTAAATTCTTCTTTCCACAATGCCACATCCGTACCCAAATCACTTTGGTCATCCAGTAAATATGTTGGAATTGACGTTATCCATGTCAAAGCCGCATTAATAGCTGACAGAGTTATGCCGACAGAAGTCTCACCTCTTTCGTCGGTTGGTTGGGCATCATACATCTCACGGGTTCCCGGATAGTTATAGTACTTCCATGTGTGACGTACATAGCCGCGGTAATTACGCCAGTCTGGAAAATGATCTATATTTTCATATATGCCAGGTACTATATTGAATTTGGTTCTCATCATGAAATAGTCTTTGGAGTCATCCGTTTCTGTACTGTCCCAGAAACATTCGCATGTCGTGCTATAACTTCCATGAGGTGAACATGAATACGTGTTCGCATGGGTCTGTATGAGTGCCCAGTCCTGATAACTGTCTGCAAAAGCTCTTTTGCCACAAGTCTCTTCGTCCCGGGTGCTGAACCATATCTCTGTTTTCTTCAGTGTTTCATTATATCCACTTAAATCCTGACTGCAATACCCCCCATACTCTTCTGTCACTCCGTCAGGACGTATTCTGAACCCGTAAGCTACCAGCTTGGTGTCTTTATACACTTTTGGATCATCAGACATACTTACATATCGATTAGATATTTTTCCTCCAAAGCGGTTGAAAAACGCATCTGTAAGCACCCCTCTGTTCTGCATAAGGTTCTCAGTGGAAAGATTCTTTCCCTGCGCCCAGATCATGCACAACTCCTCTGTGCATATTGTTATTTCGCAATCCTCGCCTTCTTTCACCCCCTCTGATGGTTCACCGGTCTCGGTCGCAATAACTACGATATCGTTATCCAGAATTGTCCTATCCAGATAATAAGGTCGATCGTTCTTTACGAACAATACGTCATTTTCACTCACGTTGTAGCTTTGATGTATGTCCTGCAGATCGTCTCTCCATGCAAGTTCTATGTCGTTTGTGGCTCCGTCTGATATTGTCTGACTTTTATCCTTCGAACCATCTTCACTGACTGCTGATGCAAACACCACTCCTGAGAGCAGTACTGCCATCAGCAGTGCACTTATCCCGATTATTTTCGTTTCCGTTCTCCGGTCCATGTTGGTTTCCACTATGTGGTTTGTTGTGCTACAAGATAACCCCAATCAGGTCTTCGGGCATGTAAAGCTTGTGGTGATTCGGGGGCTGTAAATCTGAAGGAAAATGGCGGTTCGAATTCGGGGGTGCAATTTACAAATGAGGTTGGTTCCCACTGGTTTCTAAAACGTGAGTAGTTACCTGATATCAAAAGTTATGTCATACAGCTTGAGAGACAGCAACAAGTCCGATTGCTAACGGTTTTTAAGAAAAATCAGAGGCCAATTTGCGTTTCTTTGAAAGTCCTGAGAAAGTGTAGAATCGCAATCGGGTGACCAATCAACATACCTGAGTAGTTACCTCCGCGGTTACATTCCCTGCTTTAATCTCCGTGATATGCTCTGTTCAGCAGGAACTCTTTCGGGATTTTGATCCGCGGTCTCGAAGCAGGTGATCCGCGAGCACGATAGCAACCATCGCCTCGGCGACAGGAACCATTCTGGGCGGGATCGTTGGATCGTGCCGCCCCTGTATCGTGATCGTGGTCTCGCGCATCGTCCTTATATCCGCGGTCTTCTGGAGACTTGCGATGGATGGCGTCGGTTTCACCGCGATCCGGCACACGATCGGCGCGCCTGTGGAGAGCCCGCCGAGAATGCCGCCAGCGTCGTTTGTCTCCGGAACTATGGTCCCATCCGATACCAGAAACGCATCGTTCATCTCGCTTCCCCGCATGGTGGCGCACCTGAAACCTGCACCTATTTCGACGCCTTTCACTGCGCCGATGCTCATCAATGCCTTCGCAAGGTCGCCATCCAGCTTGTCAAAGACCGGCTCCCCGATGCCAGCAGGCACACCTGTTGCTATGATCTCGACGATGCCGCCGATACTGTCTTTCTGTTCACGCGCCTTTCCAATCAGCTCGACCATCCGTGCCGCAGCATCCGGGTCAGCGCACCGTACCGATGTCTCTTCGATCCGTTTCCTGATCTCTGGCGGCGTCATCTCACATTCGCAGGCTCTGATGCCGCCGAGTTCGGTGACGTGCGCAACCACTTCGATTCCTGCCTCTGCAAGCATCTTCTTTGCGACGGCTCCTGCGGCAACTCTTCCCACAGTCTCCCGCGCTGATGCACGCCCGCCGCCGCGGTAGTCCCTGATCCCGTACTTGACCTCGTACGGATAATCCGCGTGCCCTGGACGCGGCATGTCTTTGAGCCGCTCGTAAGGCGATGAATCGACGTTCCTGTTCCAGACGATCATCGATATCGGCGTTCCGGTTGTCATTCCCTCGAATATGCCTGAAAGAATCTCTACAGCGTCCTCTTCCTTGCGAGGAGTTGAGATATCGCTCTGCCCGGGGCGGCGGCGGTCGAGTTCCTTCTGGATGTCTGCTTTGCTCAAAGGCATCTTTGATGGGCAGCCATCGACGACGACGCCGATTGCGGGTCCGTGGCTCTCACCCCACGTTGTTACGCGGAATACTGTTCCGAATGTGTTTCCTGACATTTATTAGATCTCACCAGTCGCTGACCTCTTGATAGAAACAGGAAGTATCAATACTTATACTTGGTTTTCTTGCCATTGGATTGGTATTTAATATGACATAGCAATTTGTGCAGTATAAACGTAAATAGATTTATATTAGCTCTACCTCTACTAAATATATGTATTTACCTTTCAACGCAAGAAAATGAAAATTATCGGGAGAGTCAAAGAAAATAATTTTTCCATCATTTTCAAAAATAAGATCATATTTTTTCCCTTCTTTTCCATCCACCACTACCACATAGTGATCATTCCCAACTGAAGCTGCATATGCTAAATGATTACTATTTGAACTGAAAATGATAGTTCCTTTTCCTATGGCATTATATTGCTTTTCTTCTTTTTCATCTATGATCACGAATTGTTTTTCATACCCTAATCCAGATCCAGCGGCATAAACCAATCTTTGGCTATCGGGACTGAACTCAGGTAATAGTTCCTTCATTATACCATCATATTTCTTTCCTTCTTCTCCATCTATCACTATGAACTGCGCATCACCCTCTTGAGCTATGTAAGCAAGATGTTTGCTATCAGGACTGAAAATGATAGTTCCATCACCTATGCCATCATAATATTTTTCCTCTTTTCCATCCACTACAACAAATCTCAAATTGCCTATTATAGCTGCATAAGCTATATGTGCACTATCCAAACTGAAGATTGGAGTGCCATCCATGATGCCATCATATCGTTTTTCTTCTTTTCCGTTGACGATAACAAACTGTCTATCACCATCAACAGCTGAATGTGTCACATTTTTGCTGTCGGGGGTGAAGAGGTTTTCAAATCCAACAAGGTCAAACCGGGTCTCCTCTTTTTTATCCACGACTATAAATTGTTTGTTTCCTTTAATGGCCACATAAGCAATTCGAGTGCTATCCGGACTAAATGTGAGACTGTCTCTTCTGATATTATCATATTGCATCTCTTCTTTTCCGTCTACAACAACAAACCAGCTAGTACCGATCCTCGCCGTATACGCTACATGCATGCCATCGGGACTGAAAATAAAAGAAGTTCCTAAACTATCATATTTTTCGTCTTCTTTTCCATCAACTACTACAAACAATTTATTCCCCTGTTGAGTTGCATAAGCAATTCGAGTGCTATCGGGGCTGAAATGAATCGGAGCTCCAATTTCATCATACTGCTTACCTTCTTGTTCATCAGCGACAACGAACCATTTACCTTCATGTTGGGCCGCATAAGCGATTCGTGTACCATCAGGGCTGAAAATGAGACTACCTACTCCTATATCCTGGTATTTATTCCCTTCTATTCCATCTATGACTACAAAAAGCCCATCATCTTTTTCAATTTCATAAGCTAACCGTGAGCTATCTGGACTGAACACAAGGCTATCATATATTATATTTTTATATTGTTTTTGTTCTATCTCATCTAAGACAATACAGCGTTTATTACCTTTTTTAGCTACATAAGCCACGTGACTGTTATCTGGACTTATTTTTATTGATTCTTGTATTAAGGTTGAATCAATTATTGCAATAATTTTTTCTGACACAATCATATCAGATAGTTCTTCAGTATGTTGCTTTTCTATTAAAAACTCCTGTTGTATACAGCCACTGAGTAAAATCCCCAACAAAACAAAAAAAAATAGATGATCTTTCATTTGTTCCTCCCGAATCTTCATGTATTAGTGATTTATCGATGATACCAGCATCGAATTTCATTTATTTTCGTCTTCTTTATATTATCTAATATATGTCCTTCTTTCGTAGCTACCAAACCCTGCACTTAAGTACAGAGCCTGTACATCGCGATTTCATGTTATCTATTTTATCGTGTGCTTCAGCAAGAGTTTACAGTGGTGAGTCGACAACGATACAGTATGCATGCAAGATAGACCACATCGCCTCATGCGTTGTGGTCAATGCCGCCATAATACTTAAACCTGACCGAACCCTGCGCACACAAACCTGATCCACTTCTGCTACCGCGCCTGCACCCAATTCAGTAATACTCAAGTCCCTTCGCAGTAAGTTCCCTCCGCTTCTTCTCCATGAAACCATACACAACAGAGTGCGGCGCACCATCGATCAGCATATCGATTGCGGTCTTTGCAACATGCACCTGCTCGGGATACCCGATGATCGCCACGGTCTTTCCGTAGACTGAGAGGTCAACATGGGTTATACTCTCGATTATCGCCCTTGTCTTCCCGCCGCTGCCGATGATCCTGCCCCTGACGCGTGTCAGCATCTTTGGCGAGCTTGCGGGCATATTAATCAAATCGTAGATGAGAAGCTCGTCACCGAACAGTTTGACAGCCCGCTCAGGGCTGAAACCCCGCCCGATTGCCGAGATGACCTCAACCGCCCGCATACCCTGCAATGGGTCCTCTGGTGAGATGAGCTGCACATTGCCGGATTCGCTGTCGATATCCAGCGTAGCGGTTGAGAGTTCCTCGAGCGCTTTTTTGGTGATGCCTTTTGGTCCGATCACTGCGCCAATCCTATCCTGTGGGATTTTAACGTACATTAACACCCAGTTTCGTACTGACTTCGCCAAGTTTGATGTATTTGATCGTCCCTAGCCTCGTTATACTCGCTTCAGGTATCGTACCCGCGTCCGATCCTGTCAGTTCTGCAGGAGTGCCTACGTACACGCGCAGTCTCGACAGTGCGTCGCGTCCACGCATCCGTTTGTGCGGGAGCATGCCGCGGATTGTCCGTTTCATGATCTGATCAGGTCTCGTCGGGAAATACGGACCGCTTTCTGTTGATCCCCTGTCCACCTGCTCCTTATACTCTCTGTACGTGGTGATCTTGCTCCCGGACACCACAGCGCGTTCGGCATTGGTAATCGCAATGGTCTCGCCGCTTAACAATCTTGAGGCGACGACGCTTGCAAGCCTGCCAAGAATCAATCCATCTGCATCGATAATTACTGTATTCATGAAATCACCTGATTATCCGCACATTTGATCCCTTGGGCGCTCTTACCACCAGTTCCTCAATCGTGAGGCATTCCCCGCCAGCATCTGTGATCTTCGACCGTGCGCCATCGCTGAAATCAAAAGCACCCACGGCCACCGGATGATTCAACTCACCTGCGCCAAGCACCTTGCCGTGCACGACGATAGTCTCGCCGTCCGTAGTGTGCCTGTTGATGCGGCTCACATTTACTGTCGCATAACCTCTCTTCGGACCTTGCATGCGCTTTGCGATCTCTCGCCATATCGGAGCGTCGTTCTCGCGTGATATGGATTTCAGATCTTCTACCAGGGATACAATCCGCGGATCTGTCTTTTTATATTGTGTTTTGCTCATTCGCTTCCTCCAAGACTCACATAAAATTCATGTTCGAACCGTTATGTCAGTTCATGCGCCGTTGGAATGTGATCATCTGTCATCGTCTGTAGAAAAAGTTTGTGGAAGATATGGGTTGTCTGGCGTCATGCAAAAAATCTTGAAATATCCGCGACCGTTCCCGATACCGCCATGCTTAAGTATTATGGCAGTGTTTACTATGACATAGGGCGATAAACAGCATGAAATTGCTCTACGTGGGCTCTGTGCCCAGGTACGGAGTTTGGCGACTGGATGCGTCAGAAAAATAATGAGATGGAAGAGGTAACACGGATGGATATAATTGATATATCGGGTTTTTACCAGACGGTTGTGCCGTATTTGGGAGTGATACTGGTATTGGTAATCGCTTTCTTCGTAATTAGCCTGACTAAAAAACTTATTAGGAAATTCTTAAGCGCCACCGATCTGCCCCCGGATGTGCAGAACCTCTTGCGAAGAATCACGGTTTATGGTCTGTGGTTCGCGGTTCTGATGTATTCAGTGCATGAACTGAAATTAGAGGAGGTTTTCATGCCGCTTTTGGGTGCATCAGTTTTGGTTGGGCTTGCTGTTGCCCTGGCAGTTAAGGAGGCGTTAAGTGATGCGGTGGCAGGGATATTCCTCTTATTAGACCGACACTTCAACATCGGTGAGGAAATTGAGACGATGAAATACAGAGGAGAGATTATTGATGTCACACTCAGAAAAACGCGCTTGAAGATAAGTGATGGGACAATGGTTGTACTACCAAATGGAAAAATAGATTCTTCTGGGTGGGTGCTATATGAGAAAGAGACCAATACGGATACGTAAAGAAAATTAGAGATGGAAAAATGGAATTTCCTAATAAAAGAGAGAATGGTAATCTTTCTATGATACCTGCGTCCGATCAAGCCAACCTTTAACTCCCCGGAGACCGCCAACAATCTCGATGAAAATATCGCTGCCCTATGGGAATGGAAGTGTCTCTGTCGAAGTGCCGGACAGGAACCTTGCAGGCATCATCGAGCCGCAGGAACTCCCAGCGGTCGAGGACGAGGAATCCGCGATCGTTGATGCGCTCACCTATCCGGTGGGGCGGCAGCTCTCAGAGGTCGTACACGCTGGAGATCAGGTTGTAATCATCGTGAATGACATTACCAGGATCACCCCGACAAAGAAACTCCTGCCGCCGCTTATCACCCATCTGAACGACATGGGAACTCCTGATTCCGATATCGGGATCGTATTTGCGACCGGATCGCACAGAAGACATACCGAAGCTGAACAGAGGGAGCTTGTCGGTGATGAGATATACAGCCGCATATCGTGCATCGATCATGATCCTGACAATTGCAGACGCGTCCGGGTTACGAGCAGGGGGACGCCGGTTGAGTTATTTGCGCCTGTTCTCGATGCGGATGCCGTGATATGCACAGGCAGCATCGAGTTTCATTACTACGCGGGATACTCAGGCGGGCTTAAGTCACTGCTTCCAGGAGTCTCATCGATTGCAAGCATCGGGAAGAACCATGCGCACATGATCCACCCTGACGCGGTGTCAGGGAGAACCGATAGTCCGGTGCGCCAGGATATTGAAGAAGGGGCTTCTCACGTATCAGAATTCATATTAAACGCAGTACTAAACAGTAAAAAGGATATAGTTGCAGTCGTTTCCGGAGATCCCATAAAAGCACATCGTGCAGGGGTTTCTTATGCTGACCGGATGTACCGGATCCGGGCAGAGACCGCTGATATTGTGATAACGTCGCCCGGTGGGATGCCGAAGGATATAAATTTGTATCAATCCCAAAAAGCACTCGAAAATGCGAAAAATGCCGTTAAGGATGGCGGGGCGATCATCCTTGTCGCTGAATGTGGGGAGGGGCTTGGCAATGACGTGTACGAGCGGTGGCTCGATATCCCGCGCGATGAGCTCCCTTCGAGATTGGAGCATCAGTTCGAGCTCGGCGGACACAAAGCCGTGCTGACGTCGCGGCTTTCCGGGCGCGTCGATCTCTACCTTGTCTCTGATATCTCTGACGATCTTGCAAGGAAGGCGTATTTCATCCCGATGCCGGACGTGAAAAGCGCGCTTCGTGCCGCCGTCTCCAAGCAGGGAAAGAATGAGGATGGCGGGCAGCCGCGGATTCTCGCGATGCCGCATGGTGGGCTTACCTGCCCGGTCGCCGCTGATCTCAGTGACCGCACCATCTTACGCTGACGTGCATCATGCACTGTGGAGGACCGTTCACGTCGTTTAATATTGTTACGTCGCGTCCTGCTTCTTCAGCAAGAGCAGTCTCTATCAGATCAATTTGTTCGGTCAAGCCAAACGCCTCTGAACCGGTATTGCAGATTGCAGACCTGCCTATCGCTGCGGTTAGAACTATGGCAGCCGCCGCTTTTTCGAAGATCCCTTTTCGTGATTCCCACCACTATACACCCCCTCGAGAGTAACGGATGATTGGCGCAGGATAGCAATTAAGCCATGGCGTCAAGTTAGGCTTGCAAAATCATAGCTAATCTACTCATTTTTCATACAAAATCCCCATCCGTCGCCTTGATGTCCCACAAAGGGAAAGGTTAATTTGTGTAGTGTATATACACTAC
>JAYEGI010000098.1:0-4023 GCA_034659035.1 Methanobacteriota archaeon | reverse complement strand
TAGATGAAATTTCACTTAAAAAGGGTCATAAGGATTTTGTAACAATTGTAACGGCGCGTGTGGATGAAAAGATAACGATACTGGCGGTACTGAAAGGACGCAAAAAGGAGACTGTGAAGGAATTCTTATATAGCATCCCAAAACGGCTAAAAAATACTGTTAAGGTAGTGTGTTCTGATATGTATGAGGGTTATAACAACGCTGCAACAGAAGTCTTTGGAAAGGACGTTATAGTTATAGTTGATCGTTTTCACGTTGCTAAATTGTATCGAAAGGACCTGGATGGTATTCGAAAGAAAGAGATGAATCGTTTGAAGAAAGAACTGTCAGAAAAAGAATATAAAAGGCTGAAAAACGTAATGTGGATATTGCGTAAGAATATAAAGGAATTGACGGACGAAGAACAGGAGGTTTTGAAACGTTTATTTCGACATTCTCCAATATTGGAAGTAGCATATAAACTTTGCAATGATTTGACTGACATCTTCGAAGACGACATCTCTAAGAGCGTTGCGACTCGGAAGATCGGTGATTGGAAGAAGAAAGTTGAAGAGAGTGGTTTGAAGTGCTTTAATAAATTTATATCTACATTAGATAAATATATGGATAAGATCACAAACTACTTTATCAACCGGCAAACAAGTGGATTTGTTGAAGGGCTGAATAATAAGATCAAAGTGATCAAACGGCGGTGTTATGGTATACTAAACGTCAAACATCTGTTCCAACGCATATATCTTGACCTCACGGGGCACTCTTTATATGCATGATTTGTCAGATTGTGCAACGCGAATTACCAGAGAGCCATATTTCTGAGATTCGCTTCTTCTCGGGATAAGGTTCGCATGAAGTCAGTTACCGGTTCAGCCAATGTTTCGACATGCTCGGTTGGATCCATGACTGTGCAATATGCTTGTGGTATTATAAACGTTGGGTATATGTTCGGATTCACGCTTAGATTCCGGTAACGTCCTAAATTTGGGGCATCTGACATCTCGCGTTGCAGTGACCAAAACTCATAAAGAAATCGATCATTGTACCAGAACTCGCCCCACCCTGCTGATTCGGTGACCTGGGGTTATGGAAGTAACAGACAACATTTAATAGTGACCTCTGCCATAAGACTAAACTCCGAATTGCTGGAATGTGACTGTGGAAAGAGCAGTTGAACCAGAAAAGGTGAAATAACAATGGCAAAATCGTTTTACAAATATGTAAGAGATGCGTGGAAAAATCCGGACCAGACGTACGTACGCGAGCTTAGACAGCAACGTCTGCAAGAATGGCGCAGGGATAATAGCCTTACCCGGGTAAAACGACCGACGCGCATCGATCGCGCACGATCGCTCGGATACAAGGCGAAGGAAGGTATCATTGTGGTGCGTGCAAGGGTGCGGCGTGGCGGCAGGCGCAAACCGAGATACATACGCGGACGAAGGACGAAACGGATGGGGATGCGTAAGATAACCGCGAAGAAGAGCTTGCAGTTGATCGCAGAGGAGCGCACGAGTCGAAGATACATAAATATGGAAGTTTTAAACTCGTACTGGGTTGGCGATGATGGAAAACATATCTGGTACGAGATCATCCTGGTTGATCCGCACCATCCGGTGATCAAGAGTGATTCGCGTCTTAACTGGATATGCAATACCCGGGGCAGGGCGGAGCGGGGCTTGACTAGTGCCGGGCGGAAGTCGAAGGGACAGCGAGGACGCGGCAAGGGCACAGAGAAAGCGAGACCGAGCGTCGGTGCGCATCTTGGGAAGCGGGGTTAAACCGCTTTCCCACATCAGGCAACCCTTATAATGCGATGTCAACACTTTTAACCCAAAGCATCGACACCTGCGGTGTTAATTCGGTTCGGGAATTGCTCATACTCCCGCATCGATGCCTTCGGCGTTATGAGGCCGGATATCGCGATTAATCTGGTGAGATAATGGATACAGTCGCCGCTACAATCAAAGGCGTATATATGGTTGGTAGCCCGAAGCAGATGTCGCCAGTGGTACTGCTTTCCGATGGCGACAGCATCATGCCGATCTTTGTCGGCCATGCAGAGGCGATGTCGATACACCTTGCGCTGCGAAAAGAACTGTCGCCGAGACCCCTGACCCACGATCTTATAGTCTCGCTGATACGTGAACTCGGCGGCACTGTGGAGTATATCCTGATCGATGATCTGGACGAGGGTACGTTCTATGCTCGTCTGGTCGTCGATGTCGAGGACGCTCATAAGGAGCTCGATGCCAGACCAAGTGACTGCATAGCGATCGCGGTGCGGACGGACTCGCCGATCCATGTGCGCAAGAGTCTATTTGATCAGGTTGCGGTCGAGTCCAGCGAACTCGAGGGTGTGAGCAGCATTGATGAGTACCTCCAGTGATCCATGATGCCTACTGTGCGGCAGGATATTGTGCGATTTGTACGCCAGGAGGTGCAGAGCTGCGCTCCATGCACACATGGTGGCAGGATATCAGAGTATGTGGATTCTGCCCAGCCGGTGATCGATTTCAGTGCAAATCTGAATCCGATGGGCATGCCCGACGTCCCAACCACGATCCGGGAGATTGAAGGGATTTTTTATTATCCTGACAACAACTACCCCCAATTGAGAGCCGTATCCGCCGATTTTGTTGAGGCGTGTTCGAGGACTTGCGACACTACCCGGATCACGGCAGAGAACATCGTGCCTGCAAACGGATCATCAGAACTCATCCGGCTCTTTGCAGAGACGGTGATCGAGCGCGGCGATTCCGTGATCATCCCTGCACCTACATTCGAGGAGTACGCGTTTCAGTGCCGGCTCTTCGGAGCAGACGTGCAGTACCATGATTATTCAAAGATTCTCGAACTTTCATCCGACCAGATCTCGGATGCGAGCGCTATATTCCTGTGCAATCCGAACAACCCGACAGGAGATCTGATCACAGGAGAGGATGTGAGGCGGCTTTCGGACCGCTGCTCTGATGTCGAAACGTTCCTCTTTGTGGACGAAGCGTTCATAGAACTATCAGATTCGTCCCAATCGGTTGCTCACGCTGTCTTTGACTCTGATTTTGTAGTCATACTCAGATCGCTTACGAAAGTGTTCGCGGTTCCCGGGCTCAGACTTGGCTTCGGGATCGCATCCGACAGGGTTGCCAAACTGCTCAACCATGCACGGCTCGTCTGGAACGTCGGTGCACCTGCCGAGGCGATCGGGAGGGGGCTGATGGGTGCATGTATGAAAGGGGACTACCTCAAGCGGTCGATTGCCTTGATACAAAAAGAGCGCGAATATCTCATGGAAGCGTTCACGAGTCGGGGGTTCTTTCCACATGAAAGCGCGGTCAACTTCATTCTAGTCGATATCGGTAGTACCGGCATGGATTCTGAGAAGATGGTAAGGAGAATGGTATGCAACGGGATACTGGTCAGGGACTGTGCAACGTTTCAGGGTCTGGATGGGCGATATATCAGGGTGGCGGTTCGGACACGGGAAGAGAACCGGATGCTGATGCGGACTATCGATGTGGTGACTGGGAAATAGTTAAACTTAATATTCCACAGGTGTTTTTGTAGCCAGTCTTTCCCACTGCTGATCTCTAACGTTGATGACATTGCAGTAGACAATCAGTTGTACTATACCACTTCCCGTCCACCTCTGCCACACATCGTTAGACTTAACTTTCAAACATGTAGTGAAAAACACCATTGGTCAACCCAACTAATGTATGACCTATCGAAACATGAACCCACTTGCCGCCAATTTCCCCAATTTGACTTTGGCTACCGCCGTTAAACTATTTGGTGGCATCTAAAAATAGTATCTACTGAAGTGCATATGCCAAAGTACAAAACTGGAAAGGCTCAGCACATCGCGTACAGTTGTGAAATTTCAGCGTAAAAACATAGCACATCTGATGATGCGTTATGGCAAAACCAAACGAAACATGTACAGAAGAGGAACAGGAGCGTATTGATGCGGTCAATCGACGTCAGAGGGGCGAACGACCCTCCAAAATCTGCAAAAGTCTTGGCAGG
>JAYEGI010000097.1:0-4045 GCA_034659035.1 Methanobacteriota archaeon | reverse complement strand
GGAAGCGTTTCTGCGATCCCGCAGATCGTGATGTTGTAAAGGGTTAGCGTCACATCAAACTCGTCTGGTGCAATCTCTGAGATCGCACGGTCAACTCCGGTGTTATCGGTGTTGGCAATGTTATCAATGTTATCAGTGTTGTTCGCATCACACATACCCGGCGCTTGCAACACAATCATTGCAAGCAATACTGCTACATATAATTTCATATATTTACCTCTATTAATTTCCATACAATATTTCTGTTAGATATTCGATATCGCTCATATCCTGATCATACCATCTGCTTCGGATCGTCACGACCACATACCCGACCCCGCCTGCACAGATTCCAAGAACAGTCGTGCCGAATGCGATGATCAAGTTGTTAGCGAGCGCCTGCATGTCACCGTTCACAAGACCGAGCAGTGCAGGACCCATCGGGATCAGCGTACCCATCAGCCCAAGCATCGGACCGACTCTTGCGATGATCCCTGCCCTTTCAAGTCGCTTTGTGATCTTTGTGTTGTAATCCTGGAGCAATCTTTCGATTCTGGCACGTTCCAGACGCGGTTCTGGTAGTGGCTCGAACCGGAGGATATCCTGTATGAACCCGTGCACGTACCTCGTTGAATTGCATCGCCTGAGCAGATCGTGTGCCTCTACCCGGTTCTCGTCCAGCAGCGATCGAGCACGGATCGTTCCCTCTTCCATTCGGGAGAGGTTGCGCTTTCTTGAAATTCCCTCGTACACAAAGCCGCCGAGTTCGAATATTGTCCATACAACGAGCACGATCAGAAGGATCATCACCGGATAGAGCATCGACCGAGAGATGAGGTAGATTAAGGATTGGAGCACGAGCGATACATCCATCCTCTCTCACCCCCTCAAGCGTTCTCTCACAGATTGATACTCCCGGCTGCTGCCTGCATGATCATCAGGGTATCGAGCGATGTAACCATACCGTCATTGTTAACATCTCCTCTCGCTATGTCAGGGGTTCTGTCTCCTGTCGCCATCTGAAGTGCGATCGTTGCATCTGCCGTGGTTATGTCGTCGTCGCTGTTCAGGTCGCCTTTCATCACCTCAACTGGGGAAACAAACTTCCAGAACTCGTAACACCCGTCGAGAGCTCCTGGTGTCGAGAGCATGGAAGCAGCTGCATGCGCACCGTCGTTATCCAGGCCTGCTGCTATGAAGATCGAGCTTTTCGCCTCTCGATATGAACTCTGACCTGGGGAGTTATCATAAGGATTGTCACATGCGATGAGCAGCCCACCTGCGCTGTACACCTCCCTGGTCGTGGAGTCGTACATCAGACCGTCATTGAAATAGACGGGCATCCCGACCAGATAGTATCCATCTGAGACTTCCTGGATGAAATCATTGGTATCTGGCGTACCGATAAGAATCCGGTTGTCGTTTTTGGTCTGGTTGTTGGTCACGTCCCCAACCAGCGTGGTTGTGACATTTGCGACACCGTAGTCGGTCAGTCGGGCCTTAATTGCGTCAGCATCGGATTCGAAGTCAGCCGGATACACGATCGTGGTATTTCTCACTTCCCCTTTGAATCCATGCAAAAGCGGCTCAGGATATGTGAACACGGGACGTGGCATGAAATGCTCTCCAAGTTCGACGACCCCAAGGATCTTCTCATACGTGTGCACCGTGACCTCTCCATCTTGTAGATGATATGTCGGATCCGAGTAGAGGTAGGGAAGACCATTGATGTGCAGTCTGAACCACTTATTTTCCAGTGAGGATATATTCATACCGTTGATATTCGGTGTCTGCGATCCGGGAGTGGAATATGTCAGATTTGCAACGCTTCCCAGCACATCCATGACCGCGGCACCCTCCGGCGCCAGCTTTGTGATGTCGAACATGAGACTGGTGTTGACAAACGAGATTGTAGCAATCGTGCGTACTTCAATGATCTTGAAGGTATCAGACACATTGTTGTTGGTATCATCACTCTCATGGATTGTGTTATCAGGATCGAGCATGATTGTGGCAGTGTGGGTGGATAGATGTTCCGCGCTATATATAAACTCGGTGGTGTTAACACTCTTTGCTAAGAGCGAGAGCGTGCTATCCGCAACAGTTACGTCATCCATGACAAGCGAGACCTTGAGGTCAGAGACATCCTCGGTGCCATCATTGGTGACGGTAACATGGATGCTGGTATCATTCGAATCTCGTGTAGGTAGAAACGCAAGCTCTGGCAGCACATCTGGTAAGCCCTCCGGATGAACGTATACGTCCTGCGACTGGAGATTGTTGAACTCGATCGACTCATTTACGGCATTATCCGGATCTATGGTGACATTCAGAAGATGAGTGTTTCCCGATGCCGGAGTCCAGTTGAATGCGATCGTTACGGTATTGAGGGGGTCAATGGATGGGACATTCGCTGTTTCTATGAGTGCTCCATTAACATGTAGTGTTGCAGTCGTTTCATTGGATGTGCCTGCTCCCTTGTTCTTGATCTCCGCGCCAACCACGTAATCATGGTTCGCGACAACGCTGATGGTCTCCTCGCCCGTCTTGAGGCTCACATCCAGACTTTTCTGAACAGTCAAATCCGGAATGATCTCTATCTGTCCGAGAACCAGCACCGAGCAGACGATATTCATGGAGCCTTCACCACGCTCATAAGTGATGTAGTTGCCTGATTCCTTGAGATGCGGAGTTATCTCTGTTCGATTGATATCAAAACGGTAGCCGTCCCGCTCTCCTGCGATGTTACATGCAGCGAGTTCTCCGTTCACCCACAGGGTCTCGTTGTACTTATCCTTTCCATAGCAAGATCCTGTGTAGAGTGTTGCATTCTCACAGGTGCTGCTGTTTGCCCCCGGAAATGTTACCGTGGCGTTCTTCACCTCTGCAGAATATGTTGTCTCTTCATGCAGGTAGTCGCAACCCTCCCGGATCCAGTACTGGGTCATTGG
Organism: Methanobacteriota archaeon; assembly: GCA_034659035.1. Taxonomy (GTDB): domain Archaea; phylum Halobacteriota; class Methanosarcinia; order Methanosarcinales; family Methanogasteraceae; genus Methanogaster_A. The sequence continues at coordinate 1,115 of JAYEGI010000097.1, read as the reverse complement.
CTTGCCTGGGTCTTCGTAGACCACGACCATGACGGCGCCGTAGATGTACTTGGTGCCGTAACCGAGTTTCTTTCCATCGGCATCATAGAAAGCATCCCCGTACAGGGTTGCATTGTTGACAGCACCTGCCACAACCATATTGGTTACATCGTAAGATATCCAGCCGCCGCTACCAGAAGGGTACAGATAGACATTTGGATTTTTGTCGCTTAAGCCCTCGATCGTGAGGTTGCCAAGACTCTCACCATTGAGCGTCATATTGAGCCATGTCGCGCCGGTCTTGGAGCAGAACATCCCGCCGGTGTAGAGACGCGCGAACTTCACGTCTCCTGGCGGTACCTCGAAGAGTTCGGTGTATGGTGCGTCGTATGTGGTCGCACCTGACTTGCCGTGCCCACCGCCCACGTAGACGCTGCCGTTCACGGTTCCTGTGCTTGCAAGATGATCTTCCAGCGGAAAACCAGTTTCATTCCAGTCTGCTGATGCTGGCATGATGGATGCCATAAGCGCAATCAGCGTACAGTATAGTATTATGTGTTTCATGTGTGTATATCTCCTTTATCCTGATAAATCATAATATTATGTTGTTATGGTATCTGCATTTCTTCCATATTCTCGTACCAACAAACGTCTTCTGTAACATAAACTTTATGTTCCGTAGGAATCTGCTCGTCGTTGGCATCCTACCGATTGAGAAATCCAGCTTCAGAGCACGATTCACTCCAGAACCGCCTCCATCTTTGCTTTCCACCCGGCAACCTCCTCTGCGGTCACCACATCGATCGATCCGCCCTGGAAATCGCCTTTCACATCACCCATCCGCTCCTCGATTACGCCCTCCATCTCGAGATATGCACCTTTAAGCCCATCGAGCACCTCAGGGTCCGCATCCCAGAGCCCCCGCTCTGCAGCCTCAAGAAGCCGTCTTCCGATCTCCTCGAGTGCATAAGGGTTATTCTCCTCAAAGAACCGACGCATCTCATCGTCGAGCACGAACGTCCTTGTTATGTCATCGAAGATCCAGTCATCGACCTCCTGCGTGGTTGCTTCCCATCCATAGACGCGCCCGATCCGCTTTGACATGTCGCCTGCGCCCTTGTAGCCGTGATTCATCA
>JAYEGI010000096.1:0-4045 GCA_034659035.1 Methanobacteriota archaeon | reverse complement strand
TTTTTAATTTGTTCTGGTCGGTTGAAAACATGGCGCCAACCCGGTAAATACAGATATGATTATATGGGTGTAATCAGTGAAATCGGTATTAATCTGTGGCTAAAATAGTATCATCAACAGATTAACGCAGGTAGACGCAGATTAGTGGTGTAAACGATTTTTCAGATCGATAGTGCTTCATTATGGCAGTTGTGGTTGCGAAAGACAATCCGACGTTCCCAGAAAATAATAAAAAGACTCGAATAACTTTGTTACTTCATTTTTCGGCAAGCACTTACCTGTTGTGATAGTCGATCAGCCTCAGAATCCCGCGCAGCGTGTAGACTTCCCTTGCAGTCAGTTCTGCCCGCCCCAGTATCCTTCTTGTCATCAGCACGGTCTTCTGCCTCTTGTGTTCGGGGTAGTCGAGATCGCAGAGCACAGTCGTGATGTGGTCGTACAGCAGATCGAGATCGTGTCGATCCGCAAGCAAGACGCTCCCGATCTCGATATCGCACAACTCATAAAGCACCACCGCGACAGCGTGCGAGAGATTCATGATCGGGTACTCTTTGCTGGTCGGGATGCTTACCAGAAGGTCGCAGATCTTCAGTTCTTCATTTGTGAGCCCGTCATTCTCCCGCCCAAATATGATAGACACGGTTCCTGCCCTGCTGCTTAATTTCTCGCGCACTTCGCCCGGTGAATGCGCAGGCATCCGAACGTGCCTTCCAGCGGTCTCCCCCACAATCCCGGTTGTTCCGATGATGAGGTTGGAACCTGCGATTGCTTCACCGAGTGTTTCGCAGATCCGTGCACCATTCAGCAGGTCTCGTGCGTGCTGTGCCATCATCCACGCCTCAGAACCGATCGGGCAGGGATTTACGAGCACCAGATCCCGAAACCCGAAGTTCTTGAGAACGCGGGCAGTCGATCCGATGTCACCTTCGTAGAGTGGCTCATTAAGGACGATTCGTATATGCAGATCGTGCTTGTCCAGTGCATCTGTGCTGTGGTTATTTCTGTACATGGTTTGGTGTTCGGCAACTCTTGTCCGGAGTATCCGATGCTACATGGTACGGGTCGCAACAAGTGTATTATCTTTGGTGTTTGCGAGGGGCTGTCAACCTGGCGGAAAATCCGGCACTCGATAACCCGGACCACCTTCTGCAAAGATTAATAATATATGCAATCCCACCCAATTATATTATCGGAGGAAAATTACATGTTTAAGGCAATCATCAGCGCAGAGACATTGCAGGATGCGATCAAAGCGGTGTCCGCAGTTGTCGACGAGGCACGATTCGAGATCGCTCCGGAGGGTTTGTCAGCTCGTGCAGTCGATCCTGCAAACGCTGCAATGGTCTCACTCGAATTATCCAACGATGCATTCACACTCTTTGAGGGGACTGAGGGCGAAATTGGTATCGACTTGAGCAGATTTATTGAAATTCTCGGAATGGCGGACAGAAGCGGGGAGGTCGAACTTGAGCTGGATCCTGATACGCATAAACTCGATATCAGCATGAGCGGACTTTCATACACCTTAGCCCTGCTTGACCCATCCACAATGCGAAAAGCGCCATCGGTGCCTGCACTTGATCTTCCTGCGGAGATTGTAGTTTCGGGTAGTGTCTTTAAGCGGATGATCAAGGCGGCTGAGATGGTGAGCGATCACATGAGCATAGGTGTGCACGATGGTGTCTTCTTCATGGAAGCAACTGGCGACACCGATCATGTCAGACTCGATCTGACCGGCTCGGACCTGATCCGCATCTCTCCCGCTGAGGTCAGGTCGCTCTACTCACTGGATTATCTTACTGATATCAGCAAGGGCGTTGGTGGCGCAGGTGAGATCGTTATCGACCTGGGGCGCGATCTCCCGGTGGTCATCAAATTTGAACCCACAAGTGGCGACTGTAAGGTTAAGTACGTCCTCGCACCGAGAATCGAATCCGATTGATCAATAATGACAACCCCTACCACAAAGAGAATAACGGGCGATCAGGCGCTGACGTTCACAAGTGACATCACCATCCATGTCTTACAGGATATCGAACTAAGCTCCCCCATCTTAATTGAGGGGCTGCCTGGTGTTGGGCATGTCGGCAAACTGGTTGCCGAGCACCTGATCGATGAACTCCAGGCAGAGCGGATCGTTGATATCTACTCCACCCATCTGCCGCCGCAGGTTATTGCACTTGAGGATAGCACGATCAGAATGTCCCGGAATGAGTTGTATGCGCACCACACAGAGGATGGAGACGATCTGCTGATTCTGGTTGGGGATTACCAGAGCGTGACAAACGAAGGGCACTACATTCTTTGCGATGCGTTTCTGGATATTGCGCAGCAGTTTGGTGTATCCCGAATATACACGCTCGGCGGTTATGCGACTTATCAACTGGAGGATGCCGACAGCGTGGTCGGTGCGGTCAACAATCCTGAACTGATCGAAGAACTATCCGGATACGGCATCGAATTCCAGGAGAACGAGCCATGGGGCGGGATCGTCGGCATTTCAGGGATTATGCTTGCGATGAGTGAAGCAAGAGGTATCGATGCGGCATGTCTGATGGGGATTACCTCAGGGTATCTCGTAGATCCGAAGAGTTCGCAGGCGGTGCTGCGTGTGCTCAGTCAGGCGCTTGGCATCGAGGTGGACACACAGGCACTCGATGAACACGCGGCAGAGATGGAGAAGGTCGTTGCGAAACTGCAGGAGATGCAGCAGATGCAGGAATCGATGAACAGGGGCGACGAAGACCTGCGGTATATTGGGTGATGTGACTCGATTAGCCCCGCTCCAATCCCGCGAGCTGCTACAGGGGATGCCGGGGGATATCTGGAATCGTAAAAGCAGAGTACACATCTTCTGGAAATGATAGAAATGTTCATAAAGTTTGAGTATATTTCTTGTGTATATGACCTCCCATCTCCACCACCTCCGCCTTGAGATAAAGCGACACCAGTTCGAACACTCCTACTTAAGTTTTTCGAACTGATATTCGAGTCTTTTTATTATTTTCTGGGAACGTCGGATTGTCTCGCGCAACCATAACTGCCATACTAAAGCACTATCGATCTGAAAAGTCGTTTACACCACTAATCTGTGTCCATCTGCGTTAATCTGTGGCTGATACTATTTTAACCATAGATTAACACCGATTTTACTGATTACACCCATATAATAATATCTGTATTTGCTGGGTTGGCGCCATGTTTTCAACCGACCAGAACAAATTAAAAAGTCTCTGACATTCCTGGTGTTTGGAAAGCCCTGCATTTGCACCCCTGTTCGCATATTCATAGCAAGCATATTCGTAACTGCTCAGATATGCTGATTGATCTCCCGATTGCGATCCGGTATTTTCTGGCAAGAAAAATAACCGCGGAGGGCGCAGAGGAACGCAGAGTAGTTAACCGCTTATTTCCCCTCCGCGTCCCTCCGCGCACTCTGCGGTTAAATTCCCGGATTGGTTACAGTACCCATCACTTCCCGGGTAGTTCCTGCATAGTGGGGTCCCTGAATAGTTGTTTTAGGTACTTGAGTAGTTACGCATATTCCACCTTTTCCAATTTATTAAGAGATTTCTGCGCAGCTTTCAGGTTTTTTCGATATTCTTGTCATAAGTCTTTTCTTTCCGTTTTTTCATCGTGGACAAAATCTTCTGAGTCATACCCGCCTACTCAGTCCTTTATTTCGTTATTCCTTTTCAGAATAATATTTATTTTATCTTTGTATCGCTTTGCGCGTTCCATCTCTATAATTCTCACCACCTGTACCTATCCGCACATTGCAAACGCCCCGCAAGTTTCATATACCATCTAGTCGATTATTGCAATCATACCTGTATGCGAATCTTGTGTGACTCATTTATTAAACAATTGATCTTATGAGTGAGGCATAACAGAGAGGTCTTGATATGGAGAAGCAACTCGTAGCAGTCATGGATTTTGGCGGGCAGTATAGCCACCTGATCGTGCGGCGGTGCAGGAATCTCGAGGTGTACGCCGAGCTGATCCCGCACACCACCACGCCAGAAGCGATTCAATATATGAATCC
>JAYEGI010000095.1:0-15874 GCA_034659035.1 Methanobacteriota archaeon | reverse complement strand
GCAAGCACATCTCATGCCCGCCATACTCGCCAACGCCAGAGGAGACCGAAAAAGTACTTCTGGACTACAAAGATGCCGTGCTCGTCGAGTTTGTAGGCCTTCCTAAGGAGACAACAGTCGATCCGAGGCGTATCCACCACCATCTCTGGGATCTTATCCTGCAGATTCATGATGTGATCTTCAACCTCGAGCGGCATGCATTCCTATCCGGTTGCTACAAGGCATTTGGATTTGGAGCGTATCCGTGTTCACTCTGCGAGACCGGCCTACCAGAGGAGGGCGATATCGATTTCCACACCGTAAAGCGGCTCTGCAGGCATCCGGACCGGCTGAGACCGTCGATGGATGCGAGCGGCATCGATGTGTACGCCACCGTGCGTGCGGCTGGATTCGAACTTGAGGTGGTCAGATCGTTTGACGAGACGATCAAGACGTTTGGGCTGATACTGCTTCGGTAACCAGAACTTAATCTAACCCACAAAAGAGCGTCCCAATACAATCTCAGAAAACGACCTCCCGAATCTCGACTTTTCGTAACCACTCAGGTATGTTGATTGGTCGCACGATTGCGATTCTGTACTTTCTGGCAAGAAAAAATAACCGCTGAGGGCGCAGAGAAACACTAGAAGTGTTTAACCGTTTATTTCCTCTCCGCGTCCCTCTACACACTCTGCGGTTAAATTCCAGGTTTGATTACAGTACCCCTCGCGTCCCGAGTAGTTCCTGCATAGTGAAGTCCCCTGATGATAGTTTCAGGTACCTGAGTAGCAACCCGCAATCTATGTATGATACCGCAGTTCGCGATCTTTTCTGAAGCCACCCACAAACGCGATGCAGAGAACCACAACAACGCAAATCCCAAATCATATTATCCCGGTTCTTTCCGTGCAGGAAGAACCCTATCGCCGCTAATAGCAACATAAAAAGAAGCGTATGCCCAAAAATCCGACCATATTCGATAGACGATGCAAATATGATATGTCCGATCGGCTTGTCTATGAGGTCGGGCAGCAGCGCACCTACCGGAACAAACCTCAGATCGATTCGGTCTCTTGAGTTTCGGTACCATCATGGCTATGATCACCACGATTCAGAGAGTGCATCCGACAGGCCCCATCGCAAACATCGATCATACCTTTGGCTCAGGGGGCATCAATCTAACCTAATCACAAACTCATCTTCCAATCCATATCAGAGAGCGCATCATCCGCCCGCCATCTACTCATCAGGCGTGCCCGCTCTAATGATCTCCCTGATCGCAGGCACATCGACATGCCTTTCGACAAGTTCTGCGAACTTCCTGATCCCCTCTTCCCGGTCTACGATCTCAAACGACATGCCTGCTACCTGAATCCCTTTCTTCCTGTAGAGATATCCGAGCAGCGCGCTTCGTACGTTCTCATTCTCGAATAAGCCGTGCAGATACGTGCCAAAGACGAGCCCGGATTCGTCGATGCATCCGTCGTCCCCGAAGACCGGGCGGGAGGATACGGTGTCGCCGGTGTGGATCTCGTAACCAGAGACCGCTTCGCCGCGAATGCTCCCGATGATTGGCCCACCCGCGGTTACCTGTTTTGTGACCTGCCGGGTCTGCTTCTCGTACTGCTCGAATGTCGTTTCCACATCGAGAAGCCCCATTCCTGAGATCTCGGCAACGCTGCCCTCAAACCCGCGGTCGATAATCGTCCGTCCGAGCATCTGGTATCCGCCGCATATCCCGATGACCGGAACCGACCGCATCTTTGCCATCTCGAGGATTCGTTTGTCCATTCCGTGCTCCCGCAGCTCCACAAGGTCGGCGGTCGTGTTCTTTGTTCCCGGGATGATGAGCAGGTCAGGATTTCCGAGATCAGAATCAAGCGGGAGGTACCTGACATTTGCAAACGCTTCGAGCGGCTCAAAGTCCGTGAAATTTGAGATGCGGTGGAGACGTATGACCGCGATATCGATGGGGCGCTCCAGATGTTTCTTATCCGCGATGGATACTGAATCCTCCGAAGGAATCGCAATATCCGCATAAGGCACGACCCCGAAGACTGGCAGTCCTGTTATCTCCTCGAGTTTTCGGATTCCGGGCTTTAAGATCTCGTAATCGCCTCGAAACTTGTTGATGATAAATCCCCTGACAAAGGCTCTGATGTCATCTGGCAGCAGTTCAATTGTCCCATAGAGGCTTGCAAAGACGCCGCCGCGTTCGATGTCACCTACCAGTAGGATCTCCGGCTTTATCGATCTGGCGCACCCGATGTTCACGATATCCCTCTCATACAGGTTGATCTCAGCCGCGCCTCCCGCGCCCTCGATCACGATCAGGTCGTAGATCTCGCCAAGCCGCGCAAGCGCACCGTTAACGACCCCTGCGACCTCGTTGATCGACTCGTAATAGTCGCCTGCTGCCCGATCGTACGCGGGTCTGCCAAGGATGATCACCTGCGAGAGTCGGTCACCCTTCGGCTTTAGGAGAACCGGGTTCATATCCACGGTCGGCTCAATTCCGGCAGCCCACGCCTGTATCGCCTGCGCAATCCCGATCTCGCCACCGTCCTTCGTGATCCACGAGTTAAGACTCATGTTCTGCGCTTTAAAAGGCGCAGTCGGCGTGGTCTTTGAGAATATGTGGCAGAATGCGGCTGCTAATACGCTCTTTCCGACATGGGATGCGGTTCCGAGGATCATCAAGTGTTTCGCCATCTGGTTATAGTTATTCTGGTGATGACTCATAAAAATAGTCGTGTGCATCAGGGCAATGCCATACAGAATGTTAGCAGGATGTCAGGGGCGCATGGGTCCATGTGCCGAACTTGCAGAGGCAGTCGCGGAGTGATCAGATCGTTGGTCGAATAGTATTGTCCCGAAACTCTCGTCCACGAATAACATTTTAACCAGCGCAACATAAATCTGATTGGTGAGAGGCATGACAAAGAAAAGGAAGACTCTTGAAGACGATGTGACTGTGTTCGCGCCGGATGTTGATATAAATATCAAAAAAGGCAGTGCTGCAATCGCAAAGATTCTGAAAAGCGATCCGGAAGGCAGATATATCCGGGATTTGATCGAGTGCCATCTAAGCGATGTCGGATACGGTACACACGATGACCTCCTGACGGCTATTGCTCTGGCATTTGGCGAAGATGTCAGACAGACCATAACGTTTCCGCTGTTTGCCAATGATCCGATTGTGCTTGTGGAATACGAGCGGCTGAAGGTTCCTGAGCGGGTCCTAATGTTCCTCCGCTATCTTATCGCGCTCTATGGTGCGAAAGCAGAACATGCCGCGATGTGCACGAGACATCCGGAGGGGCTTGAGCATACCAGATTTAGCATCAATTGCAACCCGGATGGTGGGGTGGGCGACATTACAATGAGACTTGTCAATGCGAGTGGCGATTCGATCGCTATCACAGATGAACCTGAGGGGTATCTGTTTCTGGTCTACCAGATGCTTGAGCAGTTGTCAAGTATCGAGCCTGATGATGAGGATTCCGGTACTGAGATCACCGATGCGTTTGAAAAGATAGAGACGAAACTTAAGAACAGTATCAAGAACCGTACCAAGGATTGTGTCAGTGAATATGCCGATAGATGAATACCTGCTCTCCGGAAGCATCCTCTGCGGTGAGGACTTTGATGTGGTCGAGGGCTACATCTGCATCAGGGATGGCGTGATCGCTGATATCTGCGAGGAGCCGGGGCGTGTGGATGCGCTGGCGCACGGCATCATCCTGCCTGCTTTCGTGAATGCGCACACGCATCTCGGGGATTCGGTACTCAAGGATCCTCCGATCACGGACATCGCCAGTCTGGTTCGTCCGCCGGATGGACTGAAGCACCGTGTGCTCCGGGAGACCAGTACGCACGATCTCGTGCACGCGATGCAGGCTAGCATCTGCGACATGGCAGCTACTGGCACCTGCGCATTTGCCGACTTCAGGGAGGGGGGGCTTCCCGGCGTGCTTGCGCTGATGCGGGCGATCGATGCCGCCAAATCTTCCGGATGCGCTGGCGCTGTGGATGCTGTGATTCTTGGCAGACCCGGTGGGGGCAAAGGTGGTGGCGAGGATGGGGCAGGGGGTGATGGAGTAGATGAGATCGATGTGATACTTAAACTGGCTGGCGGCATCGGGATCAGCAGCACCAATGATTATACAGAGGGTGTTGCGGTAGCGGTAGCGGAGCGAACGCGGAGGCAAGGGGGAATCTTTGCGATACACGCAGGGGAACTTGATTCCACCGATATCAGGGATGCGCTCGAGTTAGACCCTGATCTCCTGATACACCTCGTGCATGCGTCCGGTGATGACCTGCGCAGGGTTGCCGAAGAGAATATCCCTGTCGTGGTCTGCATCCGGTCAAATCTCGTGACCCGTGTCGGAATTCCGTCTGTTAAGGAGATGCTTACCGCAGGGTTGCTGGTTGCTGCCGGCACCGATAACGTGATGTTTAATTCGGTTGATATCTTTTCTGAGATGAGGTTTCTCTCATCGCTCTGCCAGATTGATGAAGGGCAGGTGTTCAGGATATGTACCCGCGCAGGTGCGCTTGCACTCGGTCTTAACTGCGGGGTCATCGAGTCGGGGATGGATGCGAGGGTTACGGTGCTTGACAAGGATTCTTATAATCTAACGGGCACAAAGAATACCTTGAGAAGCATTGTCAGGCGTGCAAGGGCGGGGGATATCATCTTCTGTTCTGGCGATGCTGGTGTTCGAATGCAATAAGCTGCGGCAAATCAGGATATTAGAGCAACAATGCGAGATACAGGTGACCCGGTCCTGCCCAGCGTTATTCATCTACGGGCACGAAGAGAAGTCGGATAAAGCGATCTCTAAAAGCGGTTGCAATATGAACGTGTCTGTATGCAAGGCATGAGACCTGATCAGGGGCCGATATAGCCCTCCCCGGTCTGGGCGATCACATTGTCAAGACCAGCAGCATTGAGGATATTCTTCATCTCAGCCATCTCTGCGGCGGTCGGTATAGTGAGATCGCGTCTCTTAAATGCCGGACGGTAATCCAGCAGAGATACCTGAACATCCGCGCTCATCTGCGCAATCTCTTTCCCCATCGCCCCGATCTCTTCAGGAGAGGTTAAAGCCTTGTTATACGGAATGCCTATGCCTATAAAAATGTCATGGTTGTCAAGAATGTATTTCACAGCATTCCACGCGGTTTTCAGGTATCTTTCGGCATCCTTTGAGACTGCTGTGATCCTTGTGAACGTATCCAGCGACAGAGCCTTGAGATCGATTCCGAGGTCAGTCATACCAACATCCACGAGTTCATCGATGTAATCGCTGGTGAGCAGAGATCCGTTTGTATCCACATGGATTCTTACACCATTATCGATCCTTTTCAGATGTTTTACCGACTCAATCAAAAATTTCCTATTCAAGGTGCACTCTCCACCTGAAAAAGCGACCCTCTCTACTTGATACACCCCCTTAATCCGGGCAAGCATCTCTGCAACCGTTTCCGGCGTCATCGCCACGCCGCCTGTGAATGCCATTACATGGTTCTGGCACTGGGGACACCGGTAGTTGCAGCCATGCATGAAGCAAGTAACCTCGATGGAATGCGTGCGACTCTTCAGTGCGTACGGAGTTCCGACACCGCCTACCAGATGCGGGGCAAAGCCGGATACCACCCGCAGGGGACTACTTTGCCCCACCGTATCGATCTGCATACCCCCCACTGCCTCGGTCACACATGCGAGCTTCGTCTCGGAATCGATCATCACCGCACAGGCGAAGCAGCCCCCGACTCCACATGGGGTATAGATCGAGAAGCCTGCAAATTCCAGTGCATCGGATACCGTGATCTTCTCTGGCACAAAGTAGATCTCGCGATCGATCAAGATCTTGATCAATCTCTTCCGTTCATGCGGCACCATCTCGATCGCACCGTACGGGCATGCGAGATAGCAGGCTTTGCAGCCGATATAGTCCTCGCTGAATAGTTCGGTCGGGCCGGATACAGCAACCCTCGCATATACCGCAGAATCTGCAGAGGTTCGGGTTTCGTCTGGCGATTTTGTAGATCATGGGGCTACGATCTGTGATATGTGACTATGCTTACAAGCACAATTCTTATGAGGAATACTTATGCGTTACCACTTAAGGTATGCGATCATTGGCATGTCAAGACCTGATACCTGATTCAAGGATCGATATGCCCCTTCCCCGGTCCGGGCGATCGTATTGTAATACTTAGCAGCATTGAGAATCTTCCTTTAGCTTATTCATCTCTGAGGCGGCAGGTGCGGTGTGAGGGGGTATTATGGCTGAAGGTTGACCGACCACAGGTCTGCTGGGGGGATGGTTGCAAGTTGGAGCGCAGAGCGCTGGCGTGATTCATGTCAGTGTCGGGGGTGCTCTTGCCACATACTTCTCGAAAACCCAGCTCCTCGGCCAGGTTTGTGAAACTTCTTTGCCACGTTCAAAACTTCGATACTCAGTATCCCGTCTTCCTGACTTATGTCGAAGATTACCCCGTCAGCAATCTCTTCGCTGTACCCAAACTCGCCTTCGTGAAGCTCTATATTAGGTATATCGATCTCTTTGAAGTATTTTATCATCATTTGTATGCTTCCGGATGTTGCTTTCGGTTTCGGTGGGTGTGCAGTCACTATCTGGTAGATGGTCTTCGTGCTCTCGAAAACGACTCTGACAAGATGATCTCCCTGTACTTTCTGCGCGATTCTCCGCCCATGCTTCCCATATACGACTGAATACGGCTATGTTGCTGTTTCTAACACTGTATATCTGCTTAGATTTAGTATATTCATCGTGTACAGCGCATAAGGATGGAATATAATATTTTTCAAGAAATCACTTCTTCACTGACAGTGATGCAGAGCGAAGCTATAAGCAACAGCTATGGTTAGGTTATGTGCATGTATATATATATAATTGAAGCAAGTGAAAAGACACGATATAACTTAGATAAGGGGGTATTTACCCCTCACATACTCTTCGAACAGTTTTTCCCGTATCTGATATTTGTTCCCGACTTTCTCCAGGACATCTGACTCTCGCAGCCGTGAAATTGACATCTTTGCCGAACTATCGGTAACACCATAGCTTTCGGATTCGTTTATTATCTCTTTGTGCAGCAATGGTCTACCCGAGAGTGTTACGACTTGCAAAACGGTACGTTGATCCGGACTAACTCCAGTATAGATATTATCGAAACGTTCTATTGCTAATCGATTCAAAACTCTGCGCAATCCAGCAGATATGTCTTCTGGCGTTATCTGTCTGGCATGTGCTTCATTTAATCCGTAATGGGCGCATAATTGCACATAATATGCCCTTCCTTGACTTAGTTCGCATGTCCTGTCGATTGCGTCGTCCGTGAACCTGCATCCGCGTAACTCCAGCGGAGTGTTGATTGCGTCATTGATTTCGCCTTGGGAGAGTGGTTCTATCCTCGTAGGTTCAAAGAATCGTGCAATCGGTTCATGCATCTCTTGAACTCCTTTAAAAGTGTTCAAATTACCACAAACGGTCAGCATGATATCATACTCAAGTTCCTGAGTCAATACGGTGAACGATTGTTTGAGAACCTCCGGTTGCTCGATCGCTTTGAGGTAATATTGAAAATCATCGAAAAATAAGATGGTTTGTTGATCAACAGCCTTATACAACGATTCGAATATGCTAACCATCCTATTCATCGGATCAAATGCCAGATCATCTTCTTTGAATTCCATGCCACCACCGCCAACAGGCGTGACTATCGAAAAGTTTTTGACATGCTTCCTAAAAGTCTTTAGTATATTTCCGCTCTTTGATACTGTGATCTTCCTATCTATCGTATCCAGAAGGAAATTAAAGAACTGAGCATAGTTATTGAACTGATAACAGGGAAATGTGATACAGAACAGATCTTTTGCCATATTAGAGAATTCTTTCAGCAGAACAGTTTTACCAGTTCCATAATCACCAATAAACGCAAGATTTTTTGGATTTCCATGTGTCAGAGACTCTAAACTCTCTAAAAACGAGTTTTTTTCATCTCGTCTTCCGGCAAAGCGCGGTGGCATTTTTCCTACAGCGGTTGTAAATGGGTTCTCTATAGTCATAGTATATCATAGTCACAAAAGTCATATAAATGTATATCTGCATGATCCCAACAATTTAGTAATTTATCCACATCGTTTACTAAATCAACACTAAAAATGTTTTATTGTGTTATCACGGTTTATTTTAAAATAAAGCTTGACAAGTTGTATCATCTTAAATTTGATGCGGGATCATCGATCAACTTTAAATACACTATTCAACTCAAACAAGCATAATATCATGAAAAGGCAGTGATAACTCACATAAAAGTTTATCAGTTGTCATAGAGAAACAATGTCACAAAAGTCACGTATCTGTTTATCAGCGAGATCTCAATAGTTAATTAGTTCAGGTATATTGGTAGTATATTAAACCTCAATACGGATTAATCCAGTATTTGAGGGTCATTTTCAACAAAACCTTGATAAGTTATATCAATGTAGATTTGTTGTTGATTCATGAAATAACTTTAAATCTACGATACAACTTAAATAAGACATAACTAATGAATCGATGGGTTTATGTATATTAAGAATTTATTAGTTAGTATGGAGATTCGCAATGCACTCTATGGGGATATCATTCTATCGGATGAGGAAACATCAATCCTTGATACGTATGAGATGCAACGCCTGCGACATGTGGCGCAACTCGGTTTTGTCAATCTTGTATACCCATGCGCAAACCACACGCGGTTCGAACACAGCATAGGGACGAGATGGATGGCCCAGAAAATTGTGCGATTATCCGGCATACCAATATCACGTAAGGATGAACGATTATTGTATATTGCTGCTCTGCTGCATGATGCGGCAGAGCCCGCTTATGTCCATATCACAGAGCGACTGAGTAGCATGGGTATGCCTGTACACGGGACTGTTATCAAATACATACTGGATGGGACATATAAGGAGAAAGTTCTGGATATCAAAGGAGATATTGAAACACCATTCGTATGTGATGTTTTGAAGAGGGATGATCTGAACTCGATCTATGAAATTCTGGCAGGAAATAAAACATATCTTACTGACCTGATAGATGGTTATATCGATGCGGATTCGCTGGATTATCTGCGCAGAGACTCTTTTTACACTGGACTGCCTTACGGAAATTATGATGATAGAATTTTTTCATCATTTAAAATAATCAATGTCGATGGGGGGGAGCGAATTGGTTTTAAAAATTCTTCTGATACCATAAATTCAATTTTAAGTATTTTGAATGCCAGATTTACACTTCGTAAAGCCGTATATCTCCATCACACCTCATTGATCGCTGATGAGATGTTTATCACGGCACTCAAGTATGCGCTGAGCGATAATACCATTGATGAGTTTGATATATTTATATCCGGGGACCTGGAACTGCTGCTGACAATGAGAGAGTCGAACAGGGCGAAACCGCTTGTCGAACGGCTGCTGTACCGGAGATTATTCAAGAGAGTGTATGTACTTGATGATAACACGCCCACCCATATACGTAATACCATTGGGACGATGGAACGAGATGATATTGAATTGAACGAAGCGCGCAGAAGAATCTCTGATGAGTCGGGAGTTACTGAGGAGAACATCCTCATTGGGCTTCCGGCACCGATCGCATGGAAGGATTATAACAAAATTTTACTGGCGTCCGATGAAGGCGATTATATGGAACTGGGAACAGCCATACATTCTGAGATTCATCTGCTCGAAGAGAGATATCGTTCTCTCTGGAGATTTAGTGTGTATTGCGGAAGCAGTGAATATGATAATTTGGTAAGACTATCAAATATATGCAATGCTTATTTCGAATTCACGAGCAAGATCAAACCGAAAAAACCATATATAGAAGTAGATGCGATGAAAGAGAGTCTAAATAGTGCTATTTCAGAACTAATAGAGATGAATCGTGCAGCTTCCAAAGTTTTATTTATGTTGTCAGATAAAGGGAAGTATGTGAGCAGAAATGAATTAGCAGAGGAACTCCAGATCAAACCTTCTACGGTCTCGTATTATCTGAGTTTGATCGAAAGGATGCTGGGTGATAGGGGGTGTGGGGAGGTTCTTCGCACAAAGAGGATCGGAAGGACAAAGTACTGGTTGGTAGATAAAAAATATGGAGGGCTGATACGTGAAAGAGAGGGGGATTTCTCAGGATTGTAAAAATACCTACACAAGGATAATGGAAATCAGGAAAAAAGAAATTCCAATCCGGATAGAGACTTCTTTTGATATTCCCCACCTTGTTCTGGCGAACCGCAGGAATACAAACGCTATAGGGGCTACACATCTATCGAAGTTGAGTATTATGGTTACGAAAGCATTCAAAATTACATCAGCACAGCATCCGGTAATTCCAACGATATACCTGTTTGGTCCGCAATTGGTTGGAGAAAAGCAAGCAGTGAACACCTCACGTTACCGCACCATACTTGGTCAAAACTGAGGACATGATGAAGGGGAGGTTTTAGATAGTGGAGAGATATCGATAAGTCCAGGAGGACGTGATAGATTTACACGATACATACCGGAACTGAAATATATTGCCGAAATAAGCCTGCCATTGGATGATATGATCAGAATGTCATATGCTCTTCTCTTTGACCGAGACCCTCCAACAGGGTCGATAAAAGTTGAGGGTTTTGAAGCGTTTTCAGAACCGATAATCAATACTATTTGTAAAAATTTTATAAAAACTGAGCAATTAAGACTTATCAAGGAATCCAAAAAGTTTGGGGAGATCAATCGGAAAGGAGTGGTGGAGATATCTGAATATTCCAATGAACTCGATGGTTGCAAGGGACTTGACCGTGATTGTCTCAAGGTAGGTCCAAGTAACGACCTTCTCACATACCATGCGATCTATTTCCTAAACCGACTTGGTGGATACAAGGTAAATCAAGGGTCAATTGCATTATTGCTGGCGAGTCATTATCTGCATAAGAAAAGTGAAATAGAGAAACTCATCGATACTACGTGGGCAAATAAGAAAAGCTACCACGAATCACGAAAGTTATACGACAGTGGAAAAACCGCTGGTTTATCGAAGGAAATCAATGCTATTCGAAAGATAAAAACTTATGGAGAAAAGTTCAAACCATTAGAATCTGATGTTTTAAGGAATGTCAAAAGATCGCTCCGAACACTTCATGAGAAGGATCGTAACATTGTGAAAAAGGAATTTGGGAATTATATAGCACTGGGTAATGCAGTTGATACAGCAGAGGGATGTGTTGAGTTACCAGACCGCCCCACATACGCCAAAACAATTTCAAGAATCAGAGAGTTTAATAAATGGATGCCAAAAGCAGGATAAATAGAAAAAAGAGTACATACTCTTAACAAGTCCCACCAAATAGAAGATTATTGTGATCAGGGTGCATGACAGGATTATCTATTGGGCGAAGCCACCCCCTAATGACGAAATGTTTGGTTCCTATGCTCCCGGAAAGCTTCCCACCCCCAAAAGCATTCACCCGGGCAACCACCCCCGAAACATCGAATATGCAAAGAACGCGCAGTAATTCGGGAGATCCGGAGTAAAATCCGGCGACTCAGCCAAACACATCCGCTGATACTCAACCCCGGTCCCCTTCTGACAACCAACCCCCACATCCGCCCACCGCATCTCAATAAGCGCGGTAAGTTCGCTCCGAATCCCCCAGATAGTGGGACGCAGACATCACCTGTGAATGTCTGGACAGTAACTCCTCCTGTGCCTGCACGACGAAACCGGTCCATTATTCCACGACTCCAAAAAACCCTTTGAATTTCAAACCAATGAGCAGCATACCGATGCCCCGTCTTTCCAAAACTGAATACGTGACATTAAAAGTCTCTGATAAACCGTGTGGAAGAACGACCAGTCCAAAACATTCATAGCCAACCAACCCCCATAAATCAATATCCACACCCCCATATTCCAGAACACCCGCACAGATTTAGGTGACTATCATACACCGCAGAGGTCTTGATCATGCATGTTAAAAAAACCATAACCTTCCCGAAAGAACTGGAGATCGAGGTGGAAGACCACCTCATAGGTACCTATTACTCAAATCTCTCGGACGCCATAAGAGATGGGCTCAGAAAGATTCTCGCGGAGTACAGACGAAAAAATGAGGTTGAGATTGCTGCAACTCTCTACAAAGATGGAAAGATAACGCTGCGGGAAGCTGCTGCCATAATGGACGCCCCCATGCGAAAAACTCTTGAGGAGCTTGGCGAGAGGGGCGTGTATATGAGATACGGGATGGAAGAACTTGAAGAGGATCTTGGATGATCACTGTAAGCGATTCCACCCCGCTCATCCATTTTGGAACGATTAAGCGGCCCTATCTTCTTCGATCCATGTACTGTCAGATCGTAATCACAGAGGCGGTGCACAGGGAAGTAGTAACAGAAGGAATCGCTCTTGGTAAGATGGACGCCTTTCTTGTGCCAAAGGCGATTGGGGACTAGATAGAGGTCATAGATCCAAGAGGGTTACGCGGGTGAAATTTGCAGCCGGTACGGAATACATATCGGTGAGGCGGAATCGATCTTGCTTGCACGAGAACTGGATGCCGATCTGCTCTTGATAAATGAGAGGGATGGGCGACGGGCTGCAAAGGACACTGGAGTTAAGGTGAAAGGAACGATTGGAGTGATTTCAGATTGCATCAGAAGAGATCTCTTGACGGTAGGGTCGGCGGTCCAGATATTAATCTTTTTTAAAGACAATCCCACAGAGTTCTGGATCGATCCCAGAATTATCGATATAGCAATTAAAAGAATAAAAAACCCGATCCAAAGGGTCCAATGATGTGGCAACGTTGTAAATTCCGATTGTACCCTGACTGATGCATCTATCTTTCAGATCCAAGTTACAATTCTATTCGCCACTGCGGGTGCCGAGGGGATGCTACTGCCGTCGCGGCTTTGCGTCCGCGGGCTTGGGTCATGCGTCTGTGGCTGTGGACATATATGAATAACGGATACTGGAAGGAGGGTATATCAGCAGATCCACGGAAAAGCCGCAATATTCACAACCGCTTTGGAAGGCTCCTCTCATGAAGTTTTATCGCAATCGCCATGAAGGCTGCCAGAAACATCAGAAGCGCTCCGATATCCACCACGACCGGATAGTGGCAAGCACCCTGGAATGCGTACCGGCACAGGTCGGTTATATATGTCAGTGGCGATAGCGATGCCAGCGCCTGCCCCCATACTGGCAGTTCCTGCACCGGGATGAATATACCGCTTATGAAGACCAGCGGGAATTTTACCATCATGGATAGCATCATCACTGTGGAGGTCATGCTGGTCGGTGCGGACGAGAATATAAGCCCCATCGCCGAGAAGCAGAATGCAGCCAGCACGATGCCCAGAGCAAGGATGAGCGGATGCACAATCGTGACCCCAAGCGTCATCCCGAGCAGTATCGGGATGAGAGAGATTATGATTCCAAATAGGACGGATGCCAGTACATCCCCAAAGAGAATCGTTGTGATGGAGATCGGGGCTGCTGCAAGCCGTTCTAAGTTCCTGGTCTGGGTCTCGGTCGGCGCAATCACAGGCGCGACTGACGTTGAGGTGAAGAATATAGTCATCCCGAGCAGCCCGGCAAGGAGGAAATCGACAGGAAGGTCTCGCCCTATCATAAACGCCAGAAAGAGAAATGCTGGAGAGAGGACACCGAATATAATCACTGGCCCCTTAAGGTAGTATATCCTGACATCCTTCTTTGCTATCGCATACGCACGCCTCATCTGATCTATCATTTTATTCCTCCTCAGTAAGTTTCACAAAGACATCCTCAAGCGTCGGAGTCATCGTGTTCAGTGTCACGATCTCCATACCGAACGATTGGGAATAATCCACCAGACTGCGTATCGTCCGGTCTGGCTCATCCGTACACAGTTGTATCTTATCCCCGCTCGTCCGGACACCAGTGATGCCTGCCATGGTACAAAGATCAGAAGCGTCCACAGGCGCGGTGAAACTGACCTCCACATACTGCAGTCCTCCGATTCTCACTTTAAGTTTCTCGGGAGCGTCTATAGCTGCTATCCGTCCGTGATTGATGATTGCGACCCTGTTGCAAAGTTGACTCGCCTCATCCATGTAGTGGGTGGTTAGAAAGATCGTCTTGCCAGTGTCGCGGAGTTCTCGCACCATCTCCTTTATCAGCCGTGCGCTCCGGACATCCAGACCGGACGTCGGCTCATCGAGAAAGAGTATCGCAGGGTCGTTCATGAGCGACATAGCTGTGACCAGCTTCTGTTTCATCCCCTTGGAAAACGTCTTTACCGCATGATCCTTCCTGTCGTACAGGTCAAACCTCGACAGGAGTTCTTCTGCTCTTGCTACTGCAACTCTTTTCGGTATGCCATACAACTCTGCCATGAACTGCAGGTTATTCCATGCAGAGAGGTCGGTGTATGCGTTCGAGAGCTCAGGAACGACCCCCATCGTCTCTTTGACTCTGATCGGATGCCGCCCGAGGTCAAAACCCATGACACGGACATTGCCGGAACTCGGTTTTATTACGCCGGTGAGCATCCGCACCGTCGTGGTCTTACCAGCACCATTCGGTCCTAAAAATCCAAATACTTCGCCTTCTTCCACCTCAAAGTTGATGTGATCCACTGCTGTGAGTCCATTGTAATATTTCGTCAGTTCTTTTACCTCAATCACGTTTTTCATGACTCTTGACCTCCGCCATCCAGTAAATCGATGACTATCTTCCTTGTCTTCAGCTTCCAGACCTTTTCGGGCGCACCTCCGCCCTTCTCTCTGTACTCGGAGACCTCGATGATGCCTGCACGGTTCAGCTCAGAGAGGTGGTAGTACAGCCCGGAAGGCGTAAGCCCAACGCCGCGTTCTGCTAAAAATTCGTACACCTCCTTTGTGCTCCGGCTGCCGTCTCCGATGAAGTCGATGATCGTCCAGCGGGTCGGGCAGTGGAGCGCTCTGATGTACGTTCTGAGTTCTTGCAGGCGGGGGGAGCAATTATACATTAGATCACCTGAATATTACAGTATTATACTGTTATATTGTGGTGGTTGTTTAAAAGGTTTGCTGTGTCTTGGGAAACGAGTTCTGACGTACACTGCATGGAGTAGAGAGAACTCTATCATGACTGGCATACGGTTTCGGTTCTGACGGACCACAGGGTCTTCTCGCCGAAAGTATCGCGCGGGAAGAATTATAGTCGAGAAGACGATCGCGCTCGTAGTAGAGGGGATTATTCGCAAGATGTGCAAAGAGATGAAAATCAAAATCATTGACATGGCGGTGAAAAATTGGTAGTGTCCTATAATCCGTAACTTGTTTAAACCCAAAATTCAAAGAATGTACCCCCAATAACGAACCACATAAAAAAAGGTGAGAAATATAATCAACTATAGATAAATGCTGATGAACGTAGATTTATTGATCCGGTACCTGCGTTTATTTGCGCGCATCTGCGGCTATTCATAAGAGTCTTTTTATTATCTTCTGGTAACCGGTCAAATTCACCAATAGCCCATCGTTCCATTAATTTATACATATAATTTTATATACATATACTCCAAAAGATTTGATAGGTATGAAACCTGTATATAGTCTATATGCCAAAAGGCAACATCTCAATCAATAAGTCGCTTGCGAAAGAAGTGAAAAATGGGAAAACCGTTCAAGTATTGCCAGATATCCCGATAAACAGAGTAAGACGGCGATGTTCAAAAATCCAGTGATAGCCAAACATTTTACCATAGTATCTCATCACTTTCATCATATTGGAGCTGACAAAACTATTCCATGTGGATTTCATACCAGATTTTTACCACAATCTGCACACCACTC
>JAYEGI010000094.1:0-4068 GCA_034659035.1 Methanobacteriota archaeon | reverse complement strand
AGTCGCAACGCATCAGAAAACCCATCAGGGATTGAAACCGAGCCGGCAGAGCGCTGGTGGCTCTATACAATGACGTCGCAACGCATCAGAAAACCCATCAGGGATTGAAACAAAAATGGAAGTTAATAAATGATTGCGAATGGAACGGGTCGCAACGCATCAGAAAACCCATCAGGGATTGAAACGCCGAAACTGATGATCACGAATATGAATATTCGATAGTCGCAACGCATCAGAAAACCCATCAGGGATTGAAACGGGGCGTTACGTCTGCCGCCGCAAAGCAGATATTGGTCGCAACGCATCAGAAAACCCATCAGGGATTGAAACAACAAACCACCAGCCGAGCCCGAACAACTGTTAGAGTCGCAACGCATCAGAAAAACCCATCAGGGATTGAAACCTCGTGCATCTCGTAGGAGCGTTGGGGCAAGTTTGTCGCAACGCATCAGAAAACCAGAGCAGGGATCAAAAACTCCTGAAACAGGCACGAATATGGATCAGGAACCTGAATACGATCCTGTAGTAAGATTGGGTATCTGATCCGGGATGCGGTTTTGCACCTGCATCCGGCACCGTCAAGCATTATGTACCATCACGACCGATTAAGCAGTGATGATGCGGAGAATCAGTAAAAAACAGATTCACCGGTACCGAACGCTCACCAACGTTGCGATCAAGTACGGTTTCGGTTATCTGGTTGACCGGTTCAATCTCCACCCCGTACGGTCAGTGAAAGATCGTGTCACAGGGACGCACAAAGCATATCCCGAACTCTCAGACTCAAAGCGGCTGAGACTGATGCTTGAGGAACTCGGGCCGACATACATCAAGTTCGGGCAGATCTTGAGCACACGATACGATATTCTCCCGAAAAAGTATATAAAAGAGCTTGAAAAGTTGCAGGACACGGTGCCGCCATTTAGCCATGATATGGCATGCCGCATCGTTGCAGAGGAGTTCGACATGCCGATCGATGAGATATTTGCAACATTTTCCTGCGAGCCATTTGCATCAGCATCCTTAGGGCAGGTGCATCTCGCCACGCTGCCGGGCGGAGATCCGGTCATTGTGAAGGTTCAGCGCCCCGGCATCAGGGATGTTATCGACTCCGACCTCAGGATTCTCCGCGATCTCGCACACTTTGCGGAGCAGCACATCAAGGAGGCGAGAGCCTTAAATCCGGTCGGCGTCATATCTGAGTTTGAGTGGATCATACGCGCAGAACTCGACTACACGCTCGAGGCGCAGAACGCCGACGAGCTCAGGGGGAACTTCAGCGATGACCTGACTGTGAAG
The DNA here is from genome assembly GCA_034659035.1 of Methanobacteriota archaeon. Taxonomy (GTDB): domain Archaea; phylum Halobacteriota; class Methanosarcinia; order Methanosarcinales; family Methanogasteraceae; genus Methanogaster_A. The sequence continues at coordinate 2,769 of JAYEGI010000094.1, read as the reverse complement.
ATCCCGAAGGTCTACTGGGACTATACCAGATGGCAGGTGCTAACGATGGAGTTCATCGACGGTATCAAGGTCTCTGATCACGAAGCGATCGAGCAAGCGGGCATGGATCGCACAGCCATCTCCCGCAATTTCGCGACAGCGTTTCTTAAACAGATATTCCAGCACGGGACGTTTCACGGGGATCCGCATCCTGGAAATGTGCTTGCGATGGAGGGCAATGTCGTTGCGTTCATCGATTTCGGGATAATCGGGCATCTCGACCAGGTGACCAGAGCGGATCTTGTGGACTTCTTTATCGCGCTTTCAGAGAATGATGCCGATTCCGTGATCGATGTGCTTGCACATATCGGCATCATAGACTACAATAAGATCGATCTCCCGCAATTCAGGTTTGAGATATCGAACATGATCACCAAATACTACGGGATGTCGCTTCGATATGTGAATACCGGTGTTATGATGCGTGAAATGATCAGCATGATCCTGAGATATAATGGAAACGTTCCATCAAACCTCCTGCTCCTATCAAAGACGTTGATGATCGAAGAGGAGGTCTGTTCGCAACTCGATCCGGATTACAACCTCCAGGATTTGGCAAAGCCGTTCATACGCAATCTGGTGATGGAACGGATGCACCCGAAGCGGATCGTAAAGGAGTGGATGCGGATGATACCTGGATTCGGGCGGCTCATGCGCGACTTGCCACATAGGATAGACCAGATCCTCCTGCGGGCTGAGAAAGGGACGCTGCACCTTGAGTTTGAGCATCACGGGCTCGATCATATAGTTGCGAAACTTGATGTCATGAGCAACCGTATCGCGTCGAGCATGATCATCTCTGCACTCATAATCGCATCAGCGCTTGTCATACAGTCGGGCATGAGGCCGTTTGTATGCGGGGTTCCGGTGCTTGGTATCATCGGATTCGTGATCGCGGGCATTCTTGGTATGGGGCTTGTGCTCTCGATACTGAGGTCGGGGCGGTTCTGACTTCTGACACGGGTGGGGGTTTTGGGGGGTGTTGTAGGGATGAGGCGCGTGAAGGCGCGTCACGGCGTGGCCTGAATAAAAGTTAAGTGAGGCGCAATCTATACGAGATTATTAACAAGAGATCCAGGACGAAGCCATGTTTACAGGTCGTACAAATAGTTTAATATCTGGGGAGGGTCGAGATGGCAACCATAGAAGTTTCTAAGTCGGATTTATTCTCGGTTCGTTCCGTATTCTCTGCGGAATCAAATCTTCTCGACCTTAAAATTAAAAAATATGAAAAACAGTCGGCTGCTTATGAGAAAAAATGCGGGATGAAAACTAGTGCATTTGTGAAACGGTTTGAAGATGGAGAACTGGGGGACGATGAGCTCTGGTTCCACTGGTCATCGGATTTCGAGACGTTAAAGTTATTGGAAAATAAAAAAACAAGCCATTGATATGGTGTACGCTTCGTGTACTGCTTAGAACTCGAACGATTGCTGGCAATCGCCAATAATCCGGTCCATATACCTGAGAATTGAGGACGAAGACGATACGATCAAGATTTTCGGGTGCCTTCTTTTTGTCGATGGTTCACTTTTATATTTTTTTGAGTATAATGCATTGGGCGAACTTAGGGGGTGCAGGTTTCGCTGGCAGACCAGAGAGGGTAATATGATTGCACAGTATGACAATGCGCCACATTTTACCAACATAACGACGTTTCCGGATCACAAGCACATACCAGTCGGTGTTATACCATCAAAGCAGCGGAAACTACGTGATGTCATCAAAGAGATCGAGCAGGAGATGTTATAAATGCCACAAACACAGCGTTGTGCGCCGTACGTACCTATCACAACCAGAACAGGCAATTCCCGAATTAGCAGTCAATGAACCAGGCCATTCTCCTGAAAACTATAATAACCTTTTTTGGAAATAATAATGTGGTCGAGTACTTTGATCCCCAGAATCCTGCCAGCTTCTGTCAACTGCTCCTGGATCTTCAGATCGCTATTGCTGGGTTCGAGCGCACCGGATGGATGATTGTGAGCAAAGATCACAGACGCGGCTCTGTCTGTGATCACATCGGCAAAAACCTCACGCGGGTGTACCTGACTCCGATCCAGCAGCCCCACGGTCACAGTTCTATTTTCAATTACTTCATTAGTGCCATTAAGAGAGATGCAGATAAAGTATTCCTGCTGCTTGTTTGTTATTCGGTCAATTAAGGGCAACACATCCTCAGCTGTATTTATCTTGACTGTATCCACAACGATGTGCCGTCTTGCAAGCTCAAAACCCGATAAAATCTGTGATGCTTTCGCAAGCCCGATACCTTCGATCTTCATGAGTTCTTCCAACAACAGGTCGCCTTTCTTTCCCGATATCGCTTTAGCGACCCTGGAGGCGAGCAACATCACGTCCAGCCCCTTGCCACCGCTGCCCAGGATGGCTGCGATCAATTCAGCATCTGATAAGGCTTTCGCGCCTCGTTCCTTCAGCTTCTCCCTCGGACGGCTGAATTCGGGCAGGTCTTTGATCCGTTTCATCCTTTGTTACTGGTGTTTTGTTTATAAGTATCATACCCACTCCGCACAAAGCACCTAATCCGGCTCCGGAACTGTTTGAGTAGCCTTTTCTTGCTTATCCGGGGATAGTCGTACTAAGCTGACATTCCGCAGGTCGCCATCCATTTTCCACAATTTCTACTGATAGTGGTTTTGAATATCCAAAAAATATTATTTTTATGCTGTAGTGGCACAACATGTCCAATTTCAACATGTGCTGGCATCA
>JAYEGI010000093.1:0-4086 GCA_034659035.1 Methanobacteriota archaeon | reverse complement strand
CTCTCTTCCTGGGGCGTGGAATACATCTTCGGGCTTCCAGGTACGAGCTGCCTTGGTCTGGTGGATGCGATACGCAGGCAGGAGGGGATGACGTTTGTCAAGGTGCGGCATGAAGAAGCGGCAGCGCTCATGGCATCCGCATACGCCAAGCTGACCGGGAAGGTGGGTGTCTGCTTGACAATAGCAGGACCTGGCGCAACCAACCTGATCACAGGACTCTACGATGCGAAGATGGATCGTGCACCAGTCTTAGCAATCACTGGTCAGGTCAAGCTCCAGTATGTGGGACCAGGAAGCTTTCAGGAGATTGATCAGGACGCACTCTTCAATTCATTCTGCGTCTTTAATAAGACGATAAACTCGGGAGGGCAGACCACCGAACTTGTGACACTGGCTTTGAGGCATGCTCTGGTGGAACGGGGCGTTTCTCACCTCGCAATCCCAAACGACATCCAGAAAGAACCGCTTGAAGCAGATATGGAACCAATGGAAGGGCGGGTTCCGGATTTCAGGATATCGAATACCGGACTGATCGGGAGAGCGGTGGGTCTGATAGGACATGCAGAGCGTCCGGTGATAATCGCTGGCTGGGGTGCAAAGGATCAGCGAGACAATTTGATTACGCTCTCCGAAAGAATAAAAGCTCCGATTATAACTACTTTTCGTGCAAAAGGTATTGTTCCCGAGGACTCTCCTCTCTCTCTCGGTGTCCTTGGCGATGTCGGAACCCCGATGGCACGAAGATGTGTCGATGATTCCGACTTACTATTGGTCTTTGGTTCATCGTTCTCTGAGAAGACAAATATCCCGAGGAAACGGACGGTTCAGGTGGATATCGACCCGATGAATCTTGCGAAAGGTTTTCCAATAGAACTTGCAATTCTGGGGGACTCTGGGGTTGTGATCGAACAATTACTGGCTAGCGTTGGGGAACGAGAAACTCAAACTATATCAGAGGCTGTTAGAACCGAGAAGAGAGAATGGCATGACGAGCTTGCGAAAGAGGCAGAGCCGGGGAAGTCGCCAATGCGTGCTCCGTTCATCTTCAAGGTGCTGCGAGAGGTTATAGATCCGGATGCCATCATAGCAATCGATGTTGGAGATAATGGCTTCTGGTTCGGACGAAATTTTCTGATGGAACGGCAGACGCTTCTGATGTCCGGATATCTCGCCACGATGGGGTTCGGCCTCCCTGCTGCGATTGCAGCCAAACTGGCTTCTCCGGATAGGCAGGTCGTCTGCATCACCGGAGACGGTGGTTTTGCCCAGGTGATGGGCGATTTCCTGACCGCGGTAAGGAATGATCTGGATATTATCGTGATAATCTTAAACAACAGTGAGCTTGCGATGATAAGTGTGGAGCAGATGATAGAGGGATACCCGACGTTTGCTACCGAACTTAACAATCCGGATTTCTCAGAGTATGCGATCTCCTGTGGGGGCGCTGGATTCAGGGTGGAGGAGCCGGGAGAGTTGAAGGGTGCTCTGGAAAAAGCGATGGGTGCGAAGAAACCTGCTATCGTGGATATTGAGACTGATCCAGGGAGATTTTAGTCAGAACAATGAAGATTAAAAGGTATTTATGATATAAGAGGTGGAATATATGAGAACCATAAATCTACTCGGCATATCAGGAAGCCCGCGACTCGCATCCACCGACCAGGTGGTTAAGGATGCGCTTAACTATGCCAGCCAGAAACACGCAGCACAAACCGAGTACATAACACTTCACAATAGAACGATCGGCTTCTGTACGCACTGCAACTTCTGCGTCAGGAAGCGTGAGGGCTGCATTCAGAAGGACGGAATGGAGGATATATACGAGAAACTCCTCTGGGCTGATGCCGTGCTTATAGGAACGCCGGTCTACCAGGGGACCTTGAGCGGGCAGACCAAGACGATGCTCGATCGCGTCCGTGCGCTCGTTGCCAGAGATCCGGCTGTGCTCCGAAACAAGGTCGGTGCAGCCGCGGCTGTGGGCGGTGATCGGATCGGGGGGCAGGAGCTTGCGATCAGGTCGATTCTCGATTTCTACGTGATCAGCGAGATGATACCTGTTGGCGGAGGCTCGTTTGGTGCGAACCTCGGAGGCACATTCTGGTCAAAGGATAAGGGCGCAGAAGGCGTCAGCGCGGATGCGGACGGCATCAAGAGCATGCACAGGACAATCGACCGCTTGATCTCGGTTGCAGGGATGATTCCGGAACCGGAGGGTGATACGGATGCTTAGAATCGCATGGGGTATCACTGGATGCGGAGATCAGATCGAAGAGACCTTTGGAATCATGAAGGACCTCTCGGAGCGTTATGATCTGGATATCAAGGTATATCTCTCGAAGAACGGTGAACTCGTGATGAAGTGGTACAACCTCTGGAAGGAGCTGAAAGACCTGTTTCCAAAGGTGAGTGTCGAGCACGGTGCAAACTCGCCGTTTATTGCGGGACAGCTCCAGATGGGCAAGTTCGATCTCTTTCTGGTCTGTCCTATGAGTGCTAACACTGCTGCAAAGATTGCACACGGGATTGCGGACTCGCTTCTCACAAACGGCGTAGCTCAAGCTGCAAAAGCGAAAATACCGATCTACATCTACCCTGCTGACCAGGATGAGGGTTCTGTCACGACGATACTGCCGGATGGGAAGGAGATGACGCTCTACATGCGGGATGTTGACATCGAGAACGCGGACCGGCTGAAACGTATGCAGGAGATCACAGTTCTTGAGAGCATAAGGGAGATTGAGGGTGTTGTGAGGGGGCACATCGAGGGTACTCCGGGGTGAAGGGGTACTATCTGAACGTCCTCTGGTGTTTTCACTAAAAAACGTTCATAGCGCCCCATATTATAGGATGAATTGAAAAGTCGCTGAGATATGCAACAGGTATGTTTAAGTGCCATAGAAATGCTAACCGTGACTTATAAAGCGGCATGATTCGCACTGTATGCGTGTACGGTGCCGCTGTCGACTTGTCCGGGGGACTTGCCGACGCACACGAGGATTCATCACAGGCTGCATCAACGATCTCGTGGACCTTGCGATTGCGGAGAAGGATCACGTTCTACATAACCAATATACCATCCATCTAAATACCAGGACGACTCCATTAAAACATCATAATGCTCCCCCCGCTCCTCAAAGGTCACATAGAGGTCGCATCCGCAGCCATCCTCTTCGGCACAATCGGCATCTTCGTGAGCCTCATAAACCGGATGCCGGTTGGTTCCATCATCTTCTACCGGCTGCTCTTCGGGATTACTGCAATTGCAATCTTCTTCGCATGTTGCGGCAAAGGCTATGGTGAACTGCGTCTTAAGGAGAACAAACAGTATGTAATCCTACTGGGCATCTTACAGGCAGGAACGATGCTCTCATATTTCATCTCTGTTAAGCATACAACAGTCGCAATTGCCGTACTCCTGCTATACACCGCCCCAATCTATGTTACCCCCCTCTCGCCCCTCTTATTAAAGGAGCCTGTCACCAGGCGCAGCCTATCCGCGCTCGTACTCTCACTTTCGGGGGTAATCCTCGTAATCCAGCCCGGTGCAGTCTTTCAGGATATGGACAGCATGTATGCAATCGGGCTTTTGTGCGGACTGATCTCGGGTCTGCTCTACGCCTGCATGATCCTCACCTCCAGATATCTGAAGGGATACTATACAGGAACAGCGCAGGCAGCGTGGGCGATAATCATAACACTGATCATCTTCCTGCCCTATTCCACCGCCGTATCCTTTGGAGTGCTGCTGGGCAACCTGCATCTGCTCATACTCCTGGGTCTTCTTCCAACGGCTGCAAGTCTGACGCTTTACTTCAGTGTGTCTTCGCGTATGTCAGAGCACAGAATGCAAGCATCATCGCGCTCCTGGAGCCGGCAAGCGCTGTGGTCTTTGCCGCAATCATCCTGAGCCAGCCGATCACATCGAGCGTGCTGGTGGGCGGCGGGCTGATATTGGTGGGTGCTCTGGTGGTCAGTGGGGCGGGAGCGACGAGGGGTGGCGCATGAGTGAAGTGCAAGCTGGTTCACATGCCCGGGCGCCCATGAACATTTGTGCACAGGCACGCTGCCACCAGGCTTAACAATAAC
>JAYEGI010000092.1:0-15949 GCA_034659035.1 Methanobacteriota archaeon | reverse complement strand
TCACATTTTTGAGGAACGACGCGTGGAAGGGGGGATGTGATGCAGCTCAGGTTGGAGTCGGATATGTTGCTCTACTACAGTATAAAAATAATATTTTTTGGATATTCAAAAAACGCTATCAGTAGAAATTGTGAAAGATTGATGGCGACCTGCGGAATGTCAGTTCTAGCGTTCCTCTGCGCCCTCCGCGGTTATTTTTCTTGCCAGAAAGTACAGAATCGCAATCGGGCAACCAATCAACATACCTGAGTAGTTACGATTATATTTGGGTTAAAGCAGGGAATTTAACCGCGAAATTGCGTTAGTAGAGCCGTTGGCAACATGCAGAGGGTGCCGAGAATGGATAACTCCGTGCTCTCTGCAGGTTACCCGATGACCTGCATATCAGGAACGCGCAGCGTCGGAACAACTACACCTCCTACAGCACGGGAATCTGTGCCTGAACCATCGATATTTTTTAGCATATCAAAGATATTTCCGGCGATCATAAGCGATTTTATCGGTTGTTTTACCTCCCCGCTCTCTACCAGAAAAGAATTTCTAGCTTCTATCGAGAAATCCCCTGAATACGGGTTTGCCGTGTGTGCGCCGATCACCGAATGGACGAGCACTCCCTTATGAGTCTCTGCGACTATATCGCTTGACGGATACTCAATCACAAGATTGCGCACATCGATAGACGGCGTTGTGCCGTACCCGGAACGTATGGCGTTTCCTGTGCTAGCAAGGTCTATTTCTGCCTTCCCTGCCGTGTATGCGTCGTGAAGATGGTTTTTGAGGATCCCTTCCTCGATTATAGTGGTATTTTGGGAGGGCGTGCCCTCGTCATCAGTCTGCGCTGTTCCAATCCCGCCAGTGCGCAGTCCGTCGTCGCATATCGTAAGTTCGCCTGCTGCAACCTCTGCTCCAATCTGCGAGAGCATTGACCTGCCTTTCTGCACGTTATCGGAACTTAAGGACGGTATAAAAGTATATTCAAGGATGTCAGCGATTGCAAGCGGGCAGAACAGCACCGCAGTCCTCGCAGTATCTACTTTTCCACCGTGCAGTGATTGTTTTGCAAGTTCGCCTGCATGCTTCCCGATCTCGTACGTATCGATGTCAAGGTTCCTTGAGATGTCAAACTCATAAGCAGTGGATATGTCTGACCCGTCCTTTACGATGCATTCGATCGATGCGGCAATCGATGTCCCCTCTTCGGTATGCTCGATGCCGTTTGTGTTTACTATGTAGCCAGTGCCTGTCGAGACCGAAAGCCCGCCAGACGTTGGAACCGCTCCTGTTGATGTAACGCCGTTGATCAGGTCGGCAGCGAGTCGGACGCACTCGGAAAGCTCGATCTCGGCAAGTTTCGGATCGAAGACACCATGAACCGCGGGGTACGTGCCCGTATGCGGGAGACTGCTCCAGTCCGGGTCCGGCTGGGATGCCCGGGCTGACCGTACAGCAAGAAGGGACGCTTCTTCGATGCTGTCTTCGCGATTTGTGCTCGAGAACCCGACAGCACCGGATACGACGGCACGGATGCCGACCCCTCGTGCGAACGATTCCCCTGCATACTCGATATGCTCAAGTTTGGTGTTGATGCTGACCGACCGGTCTGCTATGCAGTACGCCTCAACTTCGTCGGCACCACTGCTATGTGCCTGCTCGATCGCCTGTGATGCAAGCGAAATCATCGAGGATCAGTCCCCGAAACAACCGATTCGCTCATCGAATACATCAAATAGGTACTTCTCTGCACGCTGCACGGTCTCGAGGTCGCCCCTGAGCACGACCAGTGCCATATCGAAGAGTTCACCTTCTTCGACCGATCCGCTGGAGGTCTTGGAATGCGGTTCGAGATCGAACTCTAATATCAGTTCATGTATCAAGGACACCGGAACACCTGGCGGGATTACGAGATCGTACAATCCCTCCTGTGCCTCTACGAATTCCTCCTCCTCACCGAGTAAATCTTCAATTCCCAGTACTTTTTCGCTCAAAAAATCACCGTCATACTATGCGTTTTCCTGCACCCGGCCCATACATCGCGTCGTATACCTCTTCGACGTGCATGACAATTCCAGCTTTTGCTGGCAGTGCCTTGCTTTTGGCACGAACCCATGCTTTCACATCCTCGTACACCGGACCCTCTGTCACGATCTCGACTTTGCCCTTGACCTGAAATGACTTCTTACCGTCATAACCAACGACCGAGACCTGTGGATTCGCTTTCAGGTTTTCTGCGGTCTTGTCAAAGAAGTTGTCTGCGATCTGGATTGTTTCGTCATCTACTATCCTTAAGAATCCTACGAAGATCACGTTTGGCTTACCGTCAGGATCGGCGGTGGCAACTGGAACCGGACTTTGATTGTTTATAACTTCCTGTACATCTGGTGGCATTTTGACCATATCAATCACCATCTTCGATTCTAACTGCCGTGGTATAAAGGTTTGTGTAGGGGTCGTCGAGTAGTGTCGAGTTATCATGTTAATCGGCTTTGGGCAGGTGCGATGTCACAACACCCGAAACCAATAACCTCGCTGCAGGAGGATACGAAAGTGATGCAACTGGAAAGCCCAATTATACATGCAGAGGTCGATTCCGGGATGAGCGTTGACGATCTTGTCCACGCGCTCGGAGGGTGCGGATTTGGCGCGGGAAGACTCGCACAGGCGTGTGACATATATGAAGAGATGCTCAAAGATGATGCCACAACGAAGTTCTTCGGACTCGCTGGCGCGATGGTACCTGCAGGGATGCGGAATATCGTATCGGGCCTGATCCGTGACGGGCACATCGATGTCCTCGTCTCGACAGGCGCAAACCTCGTGCATGACATCATCGAATCGCTTGGACTCTCGCATTACAAGGGCAGCGATGTCGCTGACGACGATGCACTCTATCGCGAGCAGATCGACCGGATATATGACGTGTACGTTCCGGAACTTCACTTCTCAAGCTTAGAAGAACATCTGCTCAGCGTATTTCAGGATATGGATGGCCAGATCTCAATTCGGGAGATGCTATCCATGATTGGCAAGTCACTGGATGACCCAAATTCGATTCTTAGAGCAGCTTATGAGTGCAACGTTCCTATATACTGCCCTGCTATCCAGGACTCAATTATCGGGCTACATGCGTGGCTGTACCGGCAGACAAACCGGTTAAATGTCGATGTATTTGCAGATGTCCACGAGTTCCTCGATATCTGCTTCGATGCCGAGAGATCAGGAGCGCTTTTCATAGGAGGCGGCGTTCCGAAGAATTTTATCCTGCAGGGAACACTCATGACATCGAAGGGATTTGACTATGCGATCCAGTTGACGACCGACCGCCCCGAATCAGGCGGGCTTTCCGGCGCAACGTTTTCTGAGGCGAAATCATGGGGGAAGGTCAATAAGAACGCAAAAGCGGTCACAGTATATGTGGATGCGACCATAGCACTGCCGATTCTCGTTGCTGCGGTGCGGAGCAGGTTTGCGTGATAGATAGCTGCGCCATAAATCACTTCTATGCGGCACATGTTTACATTATTCATAGTACACTCTCAAGTATAATACTTATGAAGTGTATTCATAGATCGAGAACGAGAATCAGCACTCCTCGACAAAAGGTTTGGCAGCAACAGATCTGAGTTTGTCATAATCTACGGCAGGCGAAGAATCGGAAAAAGTGAACTCATAGACCAATTCATAAAAAATAACGGCATCCGGCTTCTTGCACGGGAAGAATAAAAGGTGCTCCAGTTGCGGACATCTGCAAAAAAACTTGGAGACTTCTTTGGCGACGAACTCCTGAGAAAGACGGAATTCACATGATGGGACGGATTCTTCGAGTATCTGTACAGAAAAGCCGATGAGCGGATAATCATAGCCATCGATGAGTTTCCATACCTTATAAAAGAAGATCCGGCGATTCCTTCCATTCTACAGGATTACTGGAACAACAAGCTCAAAGAAACAAAACTCTTCCTGATACTCTGCGGTTCAAGCATCTCGATGATGGAATCGAAGGTGATGAGCTACAAAAGTCCGCTTTATGGAAGAAGAACCGGGCAACTGCTCCTCAAGAAGATCCCATTTATACCCATACTGGATTATATAGGACGCTTTGAGCGAGCGGTAGAGTTTTATTCTGTCTTTGGAGGGACTCCTGCATATATTATAGAGACTGATCCTGAAAAGGATGTTTTTACGAATATATAACCTTACTTTGAAAGCTACGCAAAAATGAAGGCTTAGCCACCTGTTTTTTGTTGTCACTAACAGATTTTGTACGTGTTTAGCTAACCACTATATCACACAGATTTTCACAATAAAGTCTGAAGAAGTGAGATATAAAATATAAAACTAACTAAGGTCCCATGTCCAATACAACACTTGTGTGTCAATCTCGTGGTTTTTCGCCGCATCTAAACACATACGATTCTGACAATATTGGTACATTCACATCACTCGTAACCATGCCGAGTCCGACCAGATTTTTGTCATATCGGTGTTCTTTGCTCTTCCCTTTGCTCGGCAGGTCTTCGCCCTTCTCGATGTATGTGAAGAAGTTGGTCGTGTCAAAGAAGATGGTCGAGGGCTTTACACCAAGTTCAATGAGCTTTTTTCCAATATCGTCCTGTATTTTTTCCATTACAACATCAGTAAGGTAATCCATCTGATTTACGAAATTATTACTTGATATTACAATACTGCAAAACACAATAGAAGGAGGTTTTTGGGGCGGATGAGTTGATCACACGGCAGCTCTGGTGTGGATCCGCCCCGTTTATTTCAACCGGAGAATTGTAGGTGAATGTGAGCCACAACAATCGCTATTAAATACCACCACACCAAAATCACACAACCATGCTCTTGCCAGACGCTGTCACATTCTCCAGAAACGTCTTCCTGCCGATCACAAACGTCTGCAGGAACCAGTGCAAATACTGCGGATTCAGGCGTGATCCAGGACATCCCGAAGCGAACCTGATGACAGTAAGCGAAGTTACGAAGATACTCGATGAGGGCAGGCGGGCAGGGTGCACCGAAGCGCTCTTTACGTTTGGGGAGATGCCAGAAGAGCATCCACAATTTAAGGAATGGATCGAGGATATCGGATACTCAAGCGTAATCGATTACTTAATCGACCTCTGCGAGATTGCGATCGAATACGGACTGCTTCCGCACAGCAATCCGGGTGTGATGGAGTCCCGCGATATCAGACGGCTAAAGCCGCTTAATGCAAGCATGGGGCTGATGCTCGAGACGACCGCAGCCATCCCTGCACATGAAGGGTCTTCCGGCAAGATTTCTTCCGTGCGGATCAGGACAATCGAGAACGCGGGAAAGTTAAAGGTTCCGTTTACGACAGGACTTCTGATAGGGATTGGTGAGAGTAAGGAAGACCGTGTGCAGTCGCTTTCGATGATTTCGGATCTGCACACCCGGTACCAGCACATCCAGGAGGTGATCATCCAGCCGTTTGCGCCAAAACCCGGGACAGGGATGGCAGATTCTCCTGAACCAACACACCAAGAGATGATGGAGACGGTGTCGCTGGCACGAGAGATTCTGCCTGATGACGTTGCGATCCAGGTGCCGCCGAATCTCACTGGATTTTACGACCTGCTCAGGTGCGGAGCTTCTGATCTCGGCGGGGTATCACCTTATACCATCGACTGGATCAATCCGGAGGCGAAGTGGCCTCAGATATCCGAGCTGGCCGGGAAGCTCGGCGGGACCCGCCTCAGGGAGCGCCTCCCAATCTACCCGCAGTATATACACAAGCACTGGTACGAGCGCGGTTCGGGACTCGCAGACCTGATCGAACAGTATGCAGACAAGGAGGGATATAGAGATGAAAAATGACGCGGACGTTCTTGTGATCGGGGCAAGCCCGGCAGGTATAAGCGCAGCACTTACTGCTTCTGCGCAGGATATCGATGTGACCTTAATTGAGCAAAAAATCGGTATCGGCGATCCTCCGCATCCGGCAAACACGTTTTTTCAGGGGATGTTTGACAGAACAGGTGAGATTGTTCACTCAGAGTATGTGATCCGGGAGATGGCAGGCGCCGAGATCGTATCGCCAGGCGGCAGCAGGATCGCTGTCGATGCGCCCGGATACATCATCGACCGGAGAAAATTCGATGAATACCACGCTAGAGAGTTGATAGAGCAGAACGTGAATATCCACACAGGTGTTACCGCTCATAACATAATCAAAAAAGATAAAAAGATCCAGATCAGCACCTCTGACAGGACATTCACGTCAGACATCGTGATAATCGCAGACGGTATCTCTTCTAAGTTATCCGCGCTTGCCGGGCTGCGTCCGACAAAGTATCCGCACGATATCGCATGGGCGGTCGAAGCAGAGGTGGAAGCGGACGGCATCGGCGAACCCGACTTTTTCGAGTACCATGTCGGGAGCATCGCTCCTGGCTGGAAGGCGACATACTCACCAGGCGGTGGCGACCGTGCGAATCTTGGAGTGTTTGTGCGGAGGCACGGACCGGACGTCTCCGAATTCTTCGATTTGTGGCTGGAGCGGTTCAAGAAACAGAAGAATATCTCAGATCTGAGGATTGTCAGGAAGTATACAGGTGGCGATCCGATCGCAACCATCCCGAACAGAATCGTATCCGCAGGAATCATGGTCACAGGCGGCGCAGCAGGGCAGTCAGGCATCGGTTACGGGATGCGTGCGGGCGAGATCTGCGGATCGGTAGCGGCAAACGCGATCGCAGCATCGAAGACGTCTGCAAGGGCGTTATCCGAATACCCGCGCCTCTGGGGGAAGGAATTTGGAAGCGAGTACCGGCTCGGGCGGTCTTCTCTCGAAGCCATGCGGAAGATGGATGATGCTGAGATTGACCGGCTGGTTGGCTTGTTTGCTGGCGAGGATGTGGCCCGAATTGTTGGAACCGGCTCGCCTGCCTCAAAGGCGTTTCATGTCATGCGGTTTATGCTGCGAAGAAAGCCAATCTCCGCGCTTTCATGCCTGCCGTCTCTTATCAGGGCTGGGATCTAACTCTTCCAGCAGTAACCCCACGCGAAAACGCAACAAAACACAACAGTTAATTTAACGTACATGCATATCGTATAATCTTGAAGAGAGGTAGCAGGTCACATGCCCACGAAGAAGGACTATTATGATATCATCGGAGTCCAGAAGGACGCTGATGAGAAGGAGATCAAGAAAGCATACCGAAAACTGGCGATGCAGCATCATCCTGACAGAAATAAGGCGCCGGAAGCAGAAGAGAAGTTTAAAGAGATCTCAGAGGCGTACGGCGTGCTGTCTGATCCTGAAAAGCGGAAACAGTACGACCAGTTCGGGCATGCCGGTATCGATGCACGGTACTCACAGGATGACATCTTTAGGAACATAAACTTCGAAGACATCTTCAGAGGGTTTGGTGGTGGCGGTGTAGGTGGGGGCGGAGGCATCTTCGAGACTTTCTTTGGTGGCCGGGGTGGTGTGCGACGGGGTCCGGAGCGCGGTTCGGATCTGAGGTATGACCTGCGCATATCGCTTGAGGATGCTGCAACAGGCATCGAGAAGAAAGCGGACGTGATGCGCACGGAAACGTGTGATGTCTGCAAGGGAACTGGCGCAAAACCCGGCACAACTCCGAAGACCTGCCCGTACTGCCACGGCACCGGGCAGATCAGTCAGGCGAGACGTACGCCATTTGGGCAGTTTATCACAGCTTCCCCATGCTCACACTGTGGCGGCACAGGCAAGATCATTGAATCCCCGTGCAGTTCCTGTAATGGCAGAGGCAGGGTACGTCGCCCCGGGACGCTCTCGATCCATGTTCCGGCTGGCATCGGGTCAGGAGACCGGATACCCCTCAGGGGCAAAGGAGAAGCAGGGGTGAGAGGCGGCCCCCCTGGAGACCTGTACATCTTCGTGCATATCGATCCGCACCCGATATTCGATCGCGACGGTAATGACATCCTGTATGAACTGCCGATCCACTTCACACAGGCTGCACTCGGCGACGAGGTCCTGGTGCCGACGCTGCATGGCGACGTGCGGATGAAGATTCCTGCAGGCACCCAGTCCGGTTCGACCCTCCGTCTGCGCGGCAAAGGGATGCCAAAACTTCACGGGCCCAGGAAAGGAGACCAGCTCGTGAAAGTCGGGGTCGTTGTTCCAACAGACCTCTCCGCACGGGAACGTGAACTGCTCACAGAACTACAGGAAATCGGGGATAAAGACCCCTCCAACGGTGAAAAGAAGCACAAGGGGATATTTGAAAAGGTGAAAGACGCATTCGTATGATGACGACCTATTAGCAGATAGGGATGGGTTTGTCTGATTATAGCTGATCGACTTCTGCCTCCCCGGATTTGAAGATCGCATACTTCGTCAGAGGTGGTGCGATGAGTTCGTTTATGATGGTTGATGCCAGTACCGCATTCAACATCAAAACTCCAAAAGTAGGGAATTGTATGGATGCCAGAAGAACCAGACCCACGGTAACCCCTGCTTTTGGTAATAGCGCAAGACCCAGATATTTTTTCACGTTATCTGGTGCGTGAGAAATTCTGGCACCCACTCTTGCTCCTGTGTATTTACCCAGACATCTGGCTAAAACAATCAATAGTGCCAGTATACCGGCAAATTTCATCACGCTTAAATCAAAGTGCAATCCTGCCAGTACAAAAAACATTACATAGACCACGTTCTCAATCTCTTCGATTACAATAAATATCTCCCTTCTCTTCACCATATTTACTATGATAAAGCCTGCAACCATATTAGCCAGGATTGATGAAAGCCCCAGACAAGTACTAACGCCTGTACACAGCATGATCATTCCAAAGACTACAACCAGTAGCAATTCGCGAGTTCTCGCAAGTCTGATCATATACATCAGGACAATGGCAAAAACGATACCAATCGATATCGACTCAACGATATGTAAGAAAGGAGTGTCAAGCATATGGTAGAAGGAGATACTTCCAGCACTATTCACCAGTGGCTGTGATATGCCTGAAGCGATAGCAAAGGCTATAACCGCAATTGCGTCATCAAGCCCAACCACCGCGAGTAGCGTTGTGGTGAAGGGACCTTTTGCCCGGTATTCACTGACTATTGCCATTGTTGCTGCCGGAGCAGTTGCACATGATACCGCACCTATGATAAAAGCCAGAGGAAAGTAAGTCTGCCAGAATGTTTCGTTTGGAATGATTAAACTGCCCATGCTTGCTAAAACCAGGGTAACCAGAAACCACGACCCCAGACTTTCAAAAGGTACTATCCAGGTGATTCTTTTTGCTAACTTTTGCAAGTCTGCCCAGTGAAGACTGCCACCGATCAGATATGCGATGATCCCGAGAGCAACGTTGGTAATTATATCCAGCTCGCCTACTGTTTCTCTCGGTATTATGTTCAGAAGGGATGGACTTAATAAGACACCGATAATGATATAGCCGGTAATCATAGGGAATTTTAGTTTTGCCGATGCTAACCCACCAAAAAAGCCGACAACTATTATTATTCCTACTACTAATATCAGGTTCATCGCTTTTGGGACATTTGTTTTATTTTTGAGTGGAAGTTTTTATGAAAGCACAAAACTTTCCTATCAACTGATGTAGTGTTATCTCTCCTATTATTTCGTCGTTTTTAATCACTGGAATTCTCCTTATTCTATGACACACCATTTTATTAAGCGCGTCTTCCACATCTTCATCCGGTCCGCATCTTACCGGATTTCCAGACATGATCTGCTCCGCTTTTTCAAAAGTTTCATAATGTAAAGACCTTTTATCGGGTAATCCGAAGTATAAAACTTTTTTTCTTGGAGAAAAAATATTTAAAATATCATGCTCTGTTATTATTCCTACCAACTTTCTGCTTCCCTTGCTTTCAACAATCCAGACGTGATCGTCTACAGTTAGCAGGGGCAAAACGCGGTCTATGCTCGCATCTTTCTCTATCAGGGGCAGATCCCTTACCCCCTTATCCATGATGTCCTTCGCAGGAATCTCATAAAATTCTGGTATCAACTTTTCCCCTCCTTCTTCTCCTCTTTTGTTCCAATGCTCTTGAATTTTTTCTCAGTGAGCACTCCTTTTTTTATAGACGAGCAAAAACTCTTTGTTTTCTCGCCGATATATTTTTGGCATAAGAAGTGCTCAGCACCCCAGAATCCCTATCCCAGCAGGCGTGATGAACGTCTCGATTACGGCTGCTACGAACAGTAGTGGGAGAATCCATCTGAAATAAAAGGATATCGACCATTTAAGCGTGGATATGATCTCTTCAGTGGTTATCTTTCCGCTTATCCGGGAGCAGTGCTCAAAAAGATCATTGGACATCCAATTATGCAGTGCGGCAGGATCGATGCGTTCCGGTCTGCTCAATCTCCCTCTGATATCAAACCGCAGTCCAGTCCTTTGTATCAAGTTCTACGGCAATAGCGACCCTCTTGGTGGAGCTTACGTTCTCAAGATCCATCGCTTCTATGACCTCAAGCCTGCGCGCAAGGCCACACCGGTTGGCATTCTGGATGCTCAATCCGGGTCTCGCGTTCAGTTCAAGCACCAGCGGCCCAGTCTCTTCATCGATGGCTACATCGACGCCAAGGTATCCAAGTCCCACCGCATCGTACGATTTCGAGGCTATCTCCAGAATCTCGTCCCAGAACGGAATCTCGACCCCGATGAGAGTTGATCCGGTATCCGGATGCGTATGGACCGGTTTATCCTTACGGATCGCATGGATGGTGTGCCCTCCGGATATCCGTATTCCCGCGCCAAGCGCGCCTTGATGGAGGTTTGCCTTGCCAGAAGACTCTCGTGTTGGTAATCGCACCATTGCCATTACAGGCACACCCCTGTAAGATATGATCCTGACATCGGGAACCCCTTCAAAAGAGACTTTCGCAAGAGCGTGGTGGGATTTGATCAAAGACTCAAAAAATACAGGGGTGGGGCTACCATCAAGCGAATATACGCCTTCAAGCACCTCCGAACAATGTTTCCAGATCTCTGCAAGCGTAATCGTCTTGCCACTGGACTTTACCCATCTCCGGTCCTCTCTGCCCTTGATCACGACTATCCCTCTTCCGCCCGCTCCTGAGGAGGGCTTGATTACAAATTCATCCCGGTCCATGACTTTTTCAAGATTTTTCAGTTCATGCACCCCACTGAAAACACCATACACCTCAGGAAATGGGATGCCTACATTTTTGAGTAGCTCTTTTGTCTTTAACTTATCATCCACCAGATTGAGTAGCTTTCTCGGATTTTCCACGAAGATGTACCTTATGTTGCGCGCATTTATCCCGACCACGTCCTTATTTTTCCCAAACAACCCATACAATTGTGTGATCATGTCTTTAATCTTTTATAAGCTTTGAAAACCTGAGATACTCTACAAGGCGCAACCCCTTCCATCTTCCAATCAAGATATTCAATCCCACAACCAGAATAAGTATTTCCGGATGGGTCATCACAATCGCCTGGAGGGTGGGGATTGAAATCACGAGGAAACATGCCACCGAGACGATAACAGTGCTGAAACAAAGTTTAAGAGCATCTAAAAAGCCTTTCTCCACCGTAGTCTTCATAAAGTTCTCGATGATCATCGCCATTATTATCAGCGGGAAAACGGTGAGTCGGGCAAGGTATTGGCTGTTCATCTTAATTCCGATTGCGATTACCGCGGCCATCACCATACAGCACATCGTCAGCAGTACAGCCAGTCTGGGAACCATCATCAGGTTCAAGCGTTCAATGATTCTACGCGCAAAAATGCCGGTCGCCAATAAAACGGTAAATAAGATCAATCCAACAACCAAACCGGAACTGAGAAAAGCTATCGACATTATTGCAGGTCCGAAAACTCCGTACGTTCTGGCTCCAACAATATTCCTGAAGATCGTCACAATTGTAGCTGCAAACGGAAGAAGAAGTATAAGTTTCAAGGTTTCGAGCGGAATATTGGATTCAGATACTTTTATTATCGTATCTGCCACCGCTTCCCTGTACGCAGGAATCTCGTCAAGGTCGCGATCATCGACTGTGGAAAATTCGACATCCCGGTCGTCCAGCTCCTCTGCAACAGGTCTATTCAGAGCCAGAGAAGATAGCGTCGCATTCCATGCCAGCTCGGAATCTTTTAAACCTGTTAGAATTATCAGATCAGGAAACGCCTCCTTCTGTAAAACCAGAGAATGCTGCTTAAGCATCCGTTTATCCACACCACTTGAAATGATCACTTCTTTACCATTTAACCGCAAATCCTGTGTAGCCACATAATCTATCAGGACACCCAATCCGGAAACATCCCTGGAGATTGCTATAACATAATCAACATCCTTTACATCATCCGTATCCAGACCGCGGAGATATCTTGAGTCGAAATCAATTTTTTCCTCGATCACATCTATCCTGAGGTCTGTTGCAGAATTTTTCATCTGTCTCACATCTTCACCGCTGACCGAGCTATCATGAATCAGAAGGATAGAACCAATTTCATCCTGCAGTTCATAGTCATCTTCGTAATGATCTTCTTCCTCTGCAGACCCAAGCTTCGTCACTCCGCCCGTATCTTCTGTTGCATCTTCACTATCGGTATCCGAATCTGTATCCGAGTCCGTATCCGAATCTGTATCCGAGTCTGTATCCTCATTGGTATCGCAGTCGGTATCTTCTCCACTGACCGAGTTGTCAGAAATTAGTGTGGCCGAAACAATCAGCGGATCGTTTATGCCACTGGTATTGAAAGTGGCACCTGTACTATCTTGCGGTTGATCCTCGTCTTCGTCCCCATCGGCATCTGGCTCGTCGTCCTGATCCGGAGCATCATCCCGGTCCGGCCCATCTGCCATATCATCAGTATCGGTATCCGAATCCGCATGAGCAGTGCCCTGATCTACTGGAGCAAGCAGCACCCCTGCCAGCAGAAGTGTAACAACCAACAACATAATAGACTTTTTCATAATGATTCGATTCCTATGTGATGTATTTGTGTTAACACCAAAGTTAAGCAGTATATTAAGTATTTCGCCGGAACGGGGCTGTTAACTCGTTTGATACAATCACCGGAGCAAAGCGACAGCCCCTCACACCCTCATAGCTGTGCATCACCCCAGAATCCACAGCACAGCAGGCGTGATGAACGTCTCGATTACGGCTGCTACGAACAGGAGAGGGAGAATCCATCTGAAATAGAAGGATATCGACCATTTAATCGTGGATATGATCTCTTCAGTGGAGATCTTACCGCTTATCCGGAGCAGCACCATCGCCCCAATACGCGTTCCGAGAGCAGCACTTAAGAGGACCATTGGAAGTTCGATTATGCCATGCGGCAGGATCGCTGCTGCAACACACAGCAAACCTTCTGCGCGTGCAGACTCGCACATAACGATTCCAAGAATGTATCCGTTAAGCATGATGAACATGATCGGGAGGATCATGGGTAGAACAAAAAAACTCCTGACAAAAAAACCCTTAGATACATTATTTAGATTTAGAAGTATAATCGGAACTATCCCCAATGCCCCAAGCAATATTACAATAAAACTCTTGACCGAATTATTCAGAAATATGGCAAACAAGATCAGAACAGGGTCCAGATCCGTGATCCAGCCAAGGTCATCAGATAGTTCCTGCATAACCCTTGCGGATTCATACGGATTTAAATTCGCATACAGGTATCCGGATACCACCGATATCAAAAAGATCGCCGTTACAAGCACTATACACTTCTTAAGCATCTTATCCTCCCGCCCCAAAGAAGATCAGGATCGTGTTTCTGCACCCCGGAGCTAACCCGAGCACGAGAACTACAAGTTTCAGTAGATCGCGCAGTTCGACCTCATCAAACTCGCTATCGATTAGATAGAGCATGGGTATTAGCAGGAATAGTTTGAGTGGATACATCACAGCACCGGTACCTGTGAGATCGATTAAGTAATTCTCAACCACGTGCTTGCCACTATAACCGGTGAGAACGTCTATTGCAACTGTTGTCGAGGATGCATCAAGCAGATGCGCTCCAAGAATTGCTATATTAAACCTGCCGCGCAAAAATTCAACCTTTGCGAATCCAGCCCCCACATAGATCGATGCAGTGATCAATATAGCGAGCGCCACGATGAGTAGTGCTTCTCCAGGATGTGCGATTCCTTTACTCCAGAACAGAACGCCTATATTCACGGACGTAAGACCAAGCCCGATGACGGCGAATGGTAGGTAATATCGCTCTTTATAAATACGAATAGATATTATAAGTGATGCCATCGTAACGGCGAACACAACAAAGTATATAATTGGAGTTACAAAAATGTATTTAAGCGGAGGGGCAAAGATCTCAGCATCCTTGAGAACACGGAGACTCGATCCGAACAGGACGTAGCAGACTACCCCTATGACCAAATGCTGGTTGATCGTAACACCCAAACGTCTGAACACATTGTGTGAGTAGAGGAGATAGACACAGAGAACGAGCACCGCCGCCCACGTGAGGGTATTTACTATGTTGTACCCGGTATCGTTCACGATCGGATCCACGTAATATCTGTTTATAAAGTCCCATATCTCTGACATCATGGTGTCTGCTCCGTCATCATAGAATTGAATATACGGTATGGGGGATAAAGCGATTGGTGTGTCCGCAATAAATATCCGGTCGAAACGTCCGAGAGATGTTTTAAATGAGATCAAGTGGCGCGGCTACCAGATGCACGAATGCACGATCTATTACCTGCACAGGGGCGCACCCAACGATACCCGGATCGTCAGGGGGTCTGAGATCATAAGTCTTGGCAATTCGTTCTTCACGCTTGAAAACAGCTCCAGCATCCCGTATCACAGGATACGGAGGATCGAGTACATGGGCGAGGTCGTCTACCGGAAGTGGCGAGGGCAGGGGCAGGATGAGTCCGCCCAATAAGGTTAAACGATGTGGATCGTAGTGATATAAGGTATTTTAGGGTATACGATTAAGAAAGAATTGGAACTGACGAAGAAAACGCACGTTTATTCTGATTCTGTTCCCTGTAACCTCTGTTGTATTGGGGTTCGGGATTAAAGACTGGGTTATCGCGGCAGAGTGGGGATGGTGTCTATACATCCCCGACTCCCGCGTAGGAAAGTGCGTCGGTCCGGGGTGTCTTCGATGATGAAGAGCCGGGTATAGGCAACGAATCGGACGAGTCTGGTACGTCCGGCGCGCAGAATACTGGTTAGGGCAAGTCACTGCCATCAGCAGAACCCGAACTTGAGCCGACCGACAACCACGCCTATCCGGTTGCCGAGCCTGCGATACCCGGTAGCGATCTTATATGGTTCAATGATCGGTACGCGAGCTGCTATGATCGTAAGACTGACCTCTGGCTCGTCTATGGGGCGCGTATCGGCGAATATATCTTTGATGACCGGACAGTGTATCGTTACGATGCCGCAGACTCGCGCTGGGAATCGTTTGTGAGCAAGTCACCTGCTGACGTTCGGATGATCACGCGACAGATCGTACTGCCGGAGATATGCTGTATCTGTTCTAGCAGAACAATACGATATGGTTTAAGCACGCGAAGGAAGGATCACGCTCAAACTCGGCAACGGCAGAGTATGGTGGAGTGAGGCCGGAGCAGATTGTTACGATGGCTTGCGCACGATCGACTCATCGATATCGGCAGAGGATAATGGTCGTTTCTCGTGCGCGGTAAACGGCGGCATCCCTCCGATCACATATAACTGGAGAGCTTCCCCGGACCTGCAGACCGGGGATGCAAGTTCATTCGAACCGGAACTCGTGAATGCATGCACAGCATCACGCTTATTGTCACGGATGCAAGCGGCAGGACAGCTACGGATACAGTGGGAGCGCCGAGATAAATTCATACTCGCCAGCTGGTGAAAATCCAGCCTGAGGAAAGGTTAGCCACCACCTCAGAACTGAACCCCGCACGCAGCCCGGTAACGGGCTGTTGTGAGGCCGGGGGGA
>JAYEGI010000091.1:0-4116 GCA_034659035.1 Methanobacteriota archaeon | reverse complement strand
GTCTGGTAGCGGATAACACGATTGCGAAAGAGGGAATTATCGATATATTACGCGTGCTTGCAGAGCAGCCAGACAGCCCGGTTGCGGACGTGGCAGAGAGCATCGGCATCGTCGGCGTGGATGAGACAGAGATTGCAGATACGATCGCAAAGATTGTTGTGGATCGGAGTGATTTTGTCCGCGAACGCGGAATGGATGCGGTTGGTCCGCTGATGGGTGTTGCGATGCAGAACCTACGTGGCAAGGCGGACGGCAAATTAATCAGCAGAATACTTACGGAAAAGATCAGGGAGGAGTTATCATAATTAGCGTTAATCGGTACAAATGTGGATACTGCGGCGCATGTGTCTCGGTCTGCCCGGTTGGGGCGATCGAACTTGTAGAGACGTGGATTGAGATTGCAGATACTTGCACCGAATGCGGCGCATGTGCCAGAATATGCCCGATCGGGGCTATCGAGGTGCTTACATGAGGGATAAATACGACATCATCGTTGTCGGCGCAGGACCTGCCGGCTCAGTCACTGCAAAGACTGCTGCTATGCGCGGATGCGACGTGCTGATGATCGAGAAGCGCCAGGAGATAGGGGATCCGGTCAGGTGTGCAGAGGGCGTTGCGAAACCCAGGATCAAGAGGCACATAGAACCGGATGAGCGATGGATTGCGGCTGAAGTTAGGGGTTCTCGGATATTTGCACCGGACGGCACCGGTGTTGAACTGTCGGAGGATGTTTCAGGAAGCGAGGTTGGGTATGTGCTCGAACGCAAACTCTTTGACCGTGCGCTTGCCGATGCAGCGGCGATTGCCGGAGCGGAGGTGCAGGTCAAGACGCGGGCAACAGGGCTGATCATGGAAGACGGGTATGTAAAAGGCATCACCGCGATGCACTTCGGCTGCGAAGAAGTGGAGATCCGTTCCGATATTGTTATTGGTGCTGACGGCATCGAATCCAAGATCGGGCGGTGGGCAGGTATTGATACCACGCTTTCGCCCTCCGACGTTAATACCTGCGCACAGTTTATTGTGGCAGACATCGATGTCGATCCGGATCGGTGCGAATTCCATCTGGGCAGTGCGGTAGCGCCGTCGGGATATCTATGGGTCTTTCCAAAGGGCAACCGGTGCGCAAATGTCGGGATCGGGATCGGAGGCGATACATGCAGCCCGGGAAAACGTCCGATCGATCTGCTGCAGGACTTTGTCAGGACTCACTACCCGGATGGTAAGATCATAGAACTCGTGGTCGGCGGCGAGCCGGCATCCGGACCGATCGAACAGACGGTCGCAAATGGATTGATACTGGTAGGCGATGCCGCGCATCAGGTGGACCCACTCACAGGCGGCGGTATCGCCAATGCAATGGATGCAGGAAGCATCGCAGGGGAAGTTGCTGCCAGTGCGATTTCTGAGGGGGATGTATCTCAGAAGAGGTTGCAGGAATACGATGCCAGCTGGAGGGAGGATTTTGGAAAGAGATTGGACCGGTCGATGGCTGTTAAGGGCCGTTTCGTATCGCTTACGGATGATGATCTGAACAAGCTTGCGCATTCTGTCGAGGGTCTTGATTTTGCCACGATGGATCTCTTCGGACTGCTGGTTACACTGATCAAGAAGAACCCGAAGACGCTATGGAGTCTCAGGAAGATGTTTGTGTGATCGTGGTCGGACGGGGGGCGGTGTCTTGCTGTGATTCATGCAGTGGCATCCGCGCCACCAACATCTTCAAATATTCGGAAATGAAAGATAATATTTGTGATGCGGTTTATTGGCAGAGAATGCACGGGAGTATGTATGGATGAAGGACGTTTTGCTTTAATGTCTTGCCATGCTGGCGGGGGCATCGACGGATCGCTATTGGCGATCAATTGCACGCTTGAGGATGTGTTACGATAAACAAATCCGAATCACCGAACGAAACCGCATGGTACAGACTGACCGCAGAACAGGTCTTTGAAACCCTTGGGTCAGGAGAGGCGGGGCTCGCATCAGAGGAGTCGAAAGCAAGGCTTGAACGCTACGGATACAACGAACTGACATTTAAGAAACGAAGCGCGCTTGTCCGATTTTTGATGCAGTTCAAGAGCCCTTTAATATACATCCTGCTCGCTTCTGCCGCAGTAACCAGCGCTCTCAGTCTATGGGCGGGTGCTGATATGTGGATGGATACCGCGGTCATCGTTGCTGTGGTCATCGCAAACACGATCATCGGGTATATCCAGGAAGGAAAAGCCGAGGCATCGGTCGAGGCGCTTGAGAAGATGATGGTGCCGAATGCGACAGTGGTACGGGACGGCGGAGAAGCGATCATACCGGCATTGGAACTGGTTCCCGGGGATGTGGTAATCCTCGAAGGCGGCGACAAGGTTCCTGCAGATCTACGGCTCTTTCACACCAAGAACATGAGCGCGGATGAAGCAGCGATCACAGGCGAATCCGTACCTGTGACCAAGCACACTGACCCGATCACAGGGGAAGCAACGATTGCGGATCAGAGGTGCATGGTATTTAGTGGCACGTTTGTGACGAAAGGGGTGGGTCATGGGATTGTTGTCGGAACAGGCGAACATACAGAGATCGGGAAGATTGCAAAGCTTATACAAGAGACCGAAAAGATAATAACTCCACTTACGCGGAAGATGGAGGAGTTTACCAGATTTTTGATCCTTGCAATCCTTGCAATCACTATTATTAACTTTGCGCTGGCTATATGGTTTGAGTATGGCTTGATTTATGCGTTTCTAGCATCTGTATCGCTTGCGGTCGCTGCGATACCAGAGGGGCTGCCCGCGGTGATGACGATGGCTCTGGCGATCGGTGTGACCGCGATGGCGCGCAAGGATTCGATCGTAAAAAGGCTGCCTGCCGCGGAGACGCTCGGGTGTACCACCGTGATCTGCTCTGATAAGACCGGTACGCTTACAAAGAATCAGATGACGGTATCGCGGATATACAGCGGGGGAACGGATTATATGGTGAGCGGTGTTGGATACAAGCCAGAAGGCGAGTTTACACCGCCCCAGATGAGTGAAGAGATGATCGGTACGCTGAAAGTGGGTTATTTCTGCAACAACGCTAAGGTAGTCGGAGAGGACGGGCATGCCGTCATCGGAGATCCGACCGAAGGCGCACTTCTCGTATCCGCGATGAAAGCAGGAATCGGGGGGGTCGAAGAGACTGAAGAAGATGCCGGATCGACGCAGGGCGGATCAATGCAGAGTGGATCGATGCAACGGCTGGATGAGATGCCGTTTGATTCGGAGCAGCAGTATATGGCTACGCTCCACGAGATAGGCGGAGAGCGCATTATCTATGTGAAGGGATCACCTGAGCGGGTTATCAGGATGTGCGGGACCCGGATGGTGGACGGCAGTATCGAACCGATAGATAGGGAGGCCATACTTGAAAAGGCGGAGGAGATGGCGGAAGAAGCGCTACGGCTGCTTGCCATGGCGTACAAAGTGGTGCCGCCGGACAGGACGTCGATCGATCGGAACGATCTTTCAGATATGACTTTTCTCGGGATCGAGGGCATGATCGATCCGCCGAGGGATGAGGCGTTAGACGGGGTGCGGATGTGCAAGAGTGCCGGGATCCGGGTTGTGATGGTCACAGGGGATCATGCAACGACTGCAAAAGCGATCGCGGACAAACTCGGAATCGGAACCGATACAGAGCGCGCACTCACCGGAGATGACCTGTCGCGGATGAGCGATGATGAACTCTATGATGTGGTTGAGGATGTGTCGGTGTATGCGCGGGCTCTGCCCGAACACAAGTTCAGGATCGTAAAGGCGATGCAGAAGCACGGAGAGGTTGTTGCGGTCACTGGTGATGGTGTCAATGATGCACCTGCACTCAAAGCCGCTGACATCGGGATTGCGATGGGGATTACAGGAACCGAGGTGAGCAAGGAAGCATCAGATATGATCCTTGCTGACGACAACTTCGCAACGATCGTATCTGCTGTAGAAGAGGGGAGACATGTCTATAATAACATCAAAAAGGTCATTCTGTACACGCTTCCGACAAATGGCGGACAGGCGATACTTATCATAGGGGCTATACTCCTTGCGCCGTTCCTGGTACTCTTCCATGACCGGCTTCCGCTCGAACCCG
>JAYEGI010000090.1:0-4116 GCA_034659035.1 Methanobacteriota archaeon | reverse complement strand
ATTTCCCGAACAAGGACAGCCTCTTCTGCGCCCTCGTTAAGCCGGCTGTCGATCAGATCAATGAGTATGCCAACTACGACAGAATGAGGTCAATAGAAAACAGCGACGTGTGCTTAACTTATGAATGGAACCGGGACTTGTACCTGGAGATTGCGGATGTTCACTACCGAAACCGCGAGGATCTGAAGTTAATATACTTTAAATCATACGGATCAAGCCTGGAAGACTTCAGGGAGGATTGTATCCGGAAACTGGACGAAACGATCCCACGCGACAAGTGCGCATTGCCACATTCAGAAGCGGGAGAGCGCGTCGATAATTTCCTATGGCACTCGCTTCACTCTTTTGCGGTCAACACGTTCATCGAGATGACGATGCACGACTTAAGCCGCGAGGAGATGGTGCAGTGCACAGTCGATCTGGCGACCTACATGTACTACGGGTGGAAGGCGATCAAAGAATTGCGGGCAAAAAAATTTTGGTAGAAAAACGAATAACGTTCATTTATAAATATACACACAACAATAGAGGTAAAAACAAATGGCAGAATATAGAACAATACGACCGCTACTGACCGCACTTCTACTCCTTCTAATTCTCACACTCGCAGCGATACCAGCAGAAGCGCTCTCGGTGAAACTGATGAAGTACGATCCGTATCCGGCGAACACCGGAGAATACCTAACCGTCTGGATCAAGCTTGGGAACCCTGGACTAGGAACGTCCTCAGAGGATGTTAAATTAAGAGTAGTCCCTGAATACCCGTTCTCACTTGAACCCGGTGAGACCGGGCTTGAAGCGCTTGGTAAACTATCGAAGAATGACTATGCAATATTTGATTTCAGATTGCGGGTGGATGATAACGCAATCGACGGCAAAAATATCCTCAAAATCGAGTACAAGGAGCGTATAGATCCCGAATGGAGTGAAACGGAACTCACGATCGAGGTCGAATCAGACAAAGTCGATTTCGAGATCGCAGACATCGACAGCGTGCCCTTGCGGCTCAAACCCGGAGACGAGGATGCGAAGATCGTGGTTGAGATACAGAACATCGGCGACGGCGACGCGGAATGTGTAAAAACACGGCTCATGCTTCCACAAGGATTTAATGCATCGGACAGCTACTCAGACATCGCAAATCTTGGAACCGTTGCGGCAGATGCGAGTTCTGATGCAACCTTCTATATCGACGTCGATGAGAGTGTGCAGCCCGGCGAACGGATCGCAACGATCACAATCAGCTATATGGATAAGGATTCCGACGAATGCAAAGAGGACACTATATATCTCAGGATTCCGGTAAAGGAAACTCCGTTATTTGAGATCATATCCTCTAAGATTGAGCCCGGCACAATCACAGTAGGAGATATGGCGACTCTCATGATGCGGATCGAGAATACAGGTAGCGATGAGGGCGAAAGCGTCCGCGTGAGGGGAATGCTCAAAAGCGAGCAGCCATTTGACTTCTCAAACGGAAATGCGTTTGATTACATAGGCGACCTCGAGGTCGGCGAGATCGGAGAGGCTGTGCTCGAATTTGATGTTGAAGACGACGCCGCATTGAAGACATATCTCCTCGATATCGAGATCAGGTGCGTTGAAGATGAGGACGTTCATCTGTTCGACAAGAAAGTTCCCATCGTGGTGGCTAATGCCAAACAGAGCAATCTGGTTCTGATTTTCGTTGGTGGCGCGGTTCTGATGCTGCTGTATATGGGTTACAGGTTTTTGCTGCCGAGGGGCCTGGGATGACTATAGGATATTCGGTGTTGTTCCCAATCGGGATAAAAACTGGCATATAAATACCAAACAAACATCAAAAAACCTGTCGCTACACATGAACGTAAAAAAACAGATCAGAAAACTCGCCAATCTGCAGGAGAAGTACCCTGTGCTGATCCTGCTCATAGTCCTCATCATAACGGCAGTCATGGCGGACGGTATGCTTCAGGTGCGGCTGGATCCCGCGTTCGAGGGGATGCTCGCCGAGGATACAGACTGCGTTCTGACTCAAAACCTGTTATCAAGCGAATTCGGGTCAACGGACATCATGCTCCTTTTAATTGAGCTTGATTACGACTGCGACGAACCGAATGCCGTAACAGACATCCGCGATCCCCAAGTAGCCGAGTACATTAACACCCTCTCAAAATCAATTGCAGCGGAGAAGAACATCGAGAGCGTCTCAAGCTTCGTAGACATCCTCAAAGCAGCAAATAACGGCGAGATTCCGACCGATCCTGCGATGATACGGGAGATTGCAGAAGAAGAAGCTTCCAGACGCTTTGTGAACCGGGAATACAGTTCAACGGTTCTTTACATCGACGCCAACATCAATGGTGACATGGATCTCTTAGAAGACCTTGAAAAAGAGATCTACAACGATATCGACCAAACACCCACCCCGACCGGCATAAAAGTGATCATCTCGGGCGTTCCTTCGACGATGAACCTTATCATGAGCCTGATTGCAAGCGATCTGCTAGTGACGATGGCGTTCTCGATGATCTTTGTTTGGCTCATCTTGTGGCGGCTGCTCAAACATCCGGTAACCGCGATTCTTTCGCTGATTCCGGTATTTGTGTCGGTTATCTGGACAGCGGGATCGATGGCGCATCTCGGAATCGAACTTGCGTCTATTACGGTTGGTCTTGGTGCTATGATCATCGGAATGGGGATTGATTACAGTATTCACATCACACACCGGTTTTTTGAGCTTCTCCGGGAGGATCACGACTTCCCGCTCGCAGAATCCGTTTCAACGATTGCGCCTCCGCTCTTCGCAAGCGCGGCAACCACGATGGCTGGTTTCATTGCGATGGCGTTTGGTAAGATGTCGATGAACGCAAAGATGGGATTTTTGCTGACAACGGGAATTGCTTATGCGTTTCTTGCCGTTCTGATCATTCTACCTCCGCTTCTCGTCCTTGAAAGAAGGTACATGGGTACGGCGTTCAAGCACACTTGCGTGCTGACGGCTTGTGGCGCAGGCAGTGCGGGTCGTGCAGGTGGCGCCAATGGTACGGGCAGCAACGGGATCGTCAGGAACGCGCTTAAGGGACTTGCGCTATTCCAGACGCGGTCGCCGGTTCTCGTGATCGTGATCGCCATCGCCCTGACCGCAGCAATTGCGCCGTTTGCGACGCAGTCACGGTTGGATGAGTCAAGCGAGAACTGGATACCAGAGGATTGCGCCATAATCGAGGCGTTCCAGTCGATGTGGTCTGACTACTCAGGAACTGATGCTGTGACCGTTGCAATCACCCTTGACAACGCTGGAACCGTGAGCGATCTCGCAGACCCGGCTGTGCTGCGGTCTGTTCACAGGCTTGCCATGGTCTTTAGGGCAACAGAGATTGTCGAGACCGTGGACTCTGCCACGTTTGCGATGATTACTGCAAACGGCGGGCATCTGCCGCAGACGCATTACACGAGTAAGAAGATCATTGAAGAGAATCCGGGAATCAGATCGAATTTTAACAGGGATTATTCTGTTATGAGATTCGATGTAGCTGGAACGTCGATAGAAGCCGTTGATATGCCAGTAATTGAGCAGGAGGTAGGAACTGTCTTGTTTCCGGATGGTGTAAGCGTTCATCTCGCAGGAATAGGTGTGATGGATGCTGCAAACCGCGAGCAGATGGAGGCTGAGATGGGATTTACGACAATTATCGGGTTCATACTGGTCTTTGTTGTGGCGTCGCTCTTCTACAGGTCAGCACTTGTCGGTCTCATTGCACTCACGCCGATCATTCTGGCGCTCGTCTGGACGATCAGCACGATGGGACTTATTGATCTACCGTTTACCGGACTCTCGGTCACGATATTCACGATGGTCATGGGAATCGGGATCGATTACAGCATCCATCTGGTTCACAGGATCAAGGAAGAGCGGATAAGCCATAAAATCGAGGATGCGGTCATGATCGCTGTTATGAACGTTGGGGATTCGCTCTTCTCAGCCACAGCCACAACCACAGTCTGCTTCGCGTCGCTCACGTTTGCATCACTCCTTGCTGTCGATAGGCTCGGGCGAACGCTCTCGCTTGGCGTGATATTCTGCTTCTTTGCCGCGCTCTTTATGGTTCCCGCGATTCTCGTGATTGAGGATCG
>JAYEGI010000089.1:0-4129 GCA_034659035.1 Methanobacteriota archaeon | reverse complement strand
GCGGTTAAATCCCCTGTTGGTTGCAGTATGCTCCAGGTCCCAGATAGTTCCTGCATAGTGAAGTCCCCTGAATAGTGGTTTTAGGTACCTGAGTAGTTACGACTAATGTTGAATGCTATGAATATATCGTGCGATTACTTTTTCCGAATAACGTTATTGTCGAAACCACGGTGATCGGAGCTCCACTGAAAGGACAGCACATCCAATATCTTATCGGGCGAGATGTTCTGCAACACGGAGTCTTCATATATATAGGATACACCAACACATTCACGATGAGCTTTTGAAGTTCACAGTGTCACCGTTATTCTTTGACGCTATCAGGCGGAGAGCAGTAACGGGTTGCGCGGAACTCTTAAACACCGTCTGATGCTCAGGAGTATATATGAGACATCGGCGCAGCCGGATCGGATATGATCGGTGACCAACATCTTTTTGATCAGGGCACAGCCATACATAAGTTTGCAATACCTGAGACGGGGATGCCATAATATCATTCACCATATCAGAGAGTGAAGATGACGCAAGCGATCCACCTGATGGATGTCAGAGCAAAACAAGTGGACCTGCGAGTTTGGAACCGCGATCTCGGGCGATGGAGCACAGGAGAAGTTGCAGCGAGGACTATCGATGAGCAGCACGGATGATACACAGGACTACACGCCAGATGAGGTTATCGAGTGGTCTGAGAAGTACAGACCAAAAACACTCGCCAGAATCGCGGGCAACAAAAAACCAGTGAGCGACCTCTGCGCGTGGGCTAAAGCGTGGAAACATGGAATGCCGGACAAGAAAGCGGCAATCCTTTATGGAAAGCCTGGAATTGGAAAAACAACGGCAGCTTATGCACTCGCGCATGATTTTAACTGGGAGGTGATCGAACTGAACGCGAGCGACCAGCGGACCGCGGCTTCGATCGAGAAGGTCGCGGGATCGGCTTCCCGGACAGCAGCGCTCTGCGGTGGCATCCGGTTGATCGTGCTCGATGAGGCGGACAACATACATGGCAATGCCGACCGGGGTGGGGCGCAGGCGCTTGCCAGGATCATCAAAGACACATCGCAGCCGATTCTTCTAACGGCAAACGATTTATACGGGGTTTCGCAAAGCATCAAGAACCTGTGCGTCCCAATCGCCTTCCGTTCGATGCAGAGCAGGTCGATAATCCCGGTGCTCAAGAAGATATGCCAGAATGAGAGAATATCCTGTGATATTGATGTTCTCCAGAAGGTCGCAGAGACTGCGCACGGTGATGTCAGGAGCGCGATCAACGATCTGCAAGCAGTGGCGGTGGGGAAAAGCGAATTGCGCGTCGAAGACGTGGTCACATCTTCACGAGATCCAAGAGACACGATATTCGATGCACTGAAGAAGATATTCAAGGGAAAGGACATTAAAGAGTCATTGAATGCAACGTATGGAATAGACGAGACCCCGGATGACCTCATCCAGTGGGTCGATGAAAACTTGCCTTCCCAGTATCGCGGCGCCGATATAACACGCGGCTTTGCCATGCTTTCACGCGCCGATCTGTTTCTCGGTAGGGTCCAGCTCCGCCAGAACTACCGGATGTGGCGGTATGCAGGCGCTATCATGTCATCTGGTGTTGCGGTAGCAAAATCCCGCGAATATCCTGGAGCGAAGTTCATGCCGCCATCGCAGTGGCGCAGACTCAAGAGCACCCGGACGAGCCGCCAGATAAGGGACGCAGTATCGGAAAAGATCGGTCTGACATGCCACATCTCCCAGAAATACGCACAGTTAAACGTCCTTCCATTCATCAAGATATTGTTTTCCAACAGTGATTATGCGGTGCCCCTTGCAGCACGGATGAATCTCGACCTCGATGAGATTGCATACATAACCGGCAGCAAGAAAAGCACAAAGAAGGTGAAGTCGATCCACCAGGAAGCGCGGGAGATGACCGCTGGGGAGACGTCGGAGCGCATCGAGACGTTCGGCAGACTTGGTGCTTACAGGGAGGGTGCCAAAGAGGTGGCTGGAGCGGTGCGGGCGGAGGTTCGTGTGCAACCTAAAAAGCCTCATAAGGCGCCAAAGAAAGAGGAAAAAGAAGAAAAGGAGGAGAAGAAACCGCAGACCTCGCTCTTTGATTTCTGATCTGCGGAAAAATGTAAAGATGTAAGAAGGTCAGAGCATCTTCACAACCCATTGACCGGGATGGTGAACGAGAATGTGCTACCTTTTCTTTCCTTACTTTCTGCCCAGATTCTCCCGCCGTGCATCTCAATAATCTCCTTTGCCATCGGGAGTCCGAGACCGGTTCCACGCGATGCGGCATCCACCTTATAGAACCGATCAAATATCTTATCGATTGCATCCTCTGGAATCCCTATGCCCGTGTCCAAGACTGATGTCAGCAACTCACCGTCCCTGGCATGAGTGGATATCGAGATGCGCCCTTCTGACGTGAATTTTATTGCATTGATGAGGACGTTTGCAAATGCTCGGGTCAGTCTATCGCGATCGCCAGTGATCACCGGAAGGTCCTCCGGTACATCCATGGTAAGCGTGGATCCTTTGAGTTCGACCGTCTGTTGCATCTGGTCAGTCACATCGCGTATGATGCCGTCAAACGAAATCTCCTCTTTTTTAAGCGTAATATTTCCGGTCTCGATATTTGAGATTTCGACGATATCGATGATCATCCGGGTGATGCGGTTTATCTCCTGCTTTACGTCATACAGGCTATCCCTCTGCTGTTTTGTTATCTTGCCAAGATGCTGATCCAGAAGTAGTTCCGCATGTCCATCGATAGATGTCAGTGGGACGCGCAGTTCCTCAACGGTTCTTGCAAAGAACTCGTTTCGCTCCTTTTCTGCTGCCTTTAGTTCGCTGTTCTCGGAGATTAGTCTGGATTCTTCGTCGGGAATATGTCGCTCCACGTTAAGTCCCGCATAGCTTATCAGAATCAGTGTGACCAGCCATATCCCAAGTTGCGCTATCGTATTCTGTACAACGATGATACTTGCAACCGCAATGGCTATCGTCCCAACAAGTATGAGTATCAGTCCGGTTCGTGTAATGTTGTGCATTGATTACCGCCTTACCTATTTGTTATATGTACTGGTTCGAGTCCAATTATACCTATCGGACTCGGGCGGTGTGGCTGTAAGCGACCGGGCGGGCGGTGTTTCGGACTCTGTAGTTACTCGCCGAGTCGGCTCACCATCTTAACAGCAGCCTCGACCGCACGCTTAGCATAATCAACGCGCTGATGCGCTTCCATGCGGGTCATCTTTGGACCTGATATGCCAAGTGTGACCGGCTTTCCAAATTCGAGCGAGAGGTCCGTGATCTTCCGTGCTGCATGTTGCACTACGATCTCATCGTGTCCGGTTGCACCTTCGATCACACAACCGATCGTCACCACCGCATCGATTCCCTCGTCAGATACGAGTTTCTTGATCGCAAGCGGCATGTCGTACACTCCGGGAACCATGATCGTCCGGGCGACATCCGCACCAAGAAACGTTGCATGTTCTCGTCCAAGGAGTTCCATCTGGTAGGTCAAGTCACGATTGAACTCAGATACTACAAATCCTAATCGAATAGCCATATATGTCAATCTCCATCTAAAGGTTTAAAAATAAGAAACGGAATTCGAGACGGTGTATTTTGAGGGGATGGATGGCTGAGTGAATTCAAACAACCTGTAACCGAATTCCCGAATTCCATGATTGTAGTTCTGGACCCGAATGGTAGATAAATGTTAGGGTTCACGACAGGACACTTTTTAATTTGTTCTGGTCGGTTGAACATATGACGCCAACCCTGCAAATATGGGTATGGTTAGATGGGTATAATCAGTGAAATTAGTGTAATCAGTGAAATTAGTGTTGATCTATGTCTAAAATAGTATCATCCACAGATTAATACATATGGGCACAGATTATCGGTGTAAACAACTTTTCAGATCGATAGCTCTCCATTATGGCAGTTGTGGTTGCGTAAGACAATCCGACGTTCCCATAAAATACTAAAAAGTCTTTTCCTGGTCATGCCGTGTCTCGCGCTTCAT
Source organism: Methanobacteriota archaeon (assembly GCA_034659035.1). GTDB lineage: Archaea > Halobacteriota > Methanosarcinia > Methanosarcinales > Methanogasteraceae > Methanogaster_A. The sequence goes on along the minus strand of JAYEGI010000089.1, from coordinate 90 downwards.
CGTCGGCATAAGTGTTCCCGACACAAGACCCATGCGAACCTGCTATGTTTCACGGGCATATTATCAGTTGTAAGCCGCATACTCAGATTA
>JAYEGI010000088.1:0-16048 GCA_034659035.1 Methanobacteriota archaeon | reverse complement strand
ACATTTTCAAAAAAGTTTAAACAGCAACTTTATGAGGAGGGTCATGGACATTGTGCAATTTGTATGGGAAAATATCATTCAAGATACTTGCAGATAGATCATAGAATACCTTATGAGATTGCAGGAGACCGCAACAGTCAGAATAAGGATTCAGAAGACTATATGTTGTTGTGCGGTTCATGCAATCGAGCAAAATCCTGGTCATGCGAACATTGTGCCAACTGGCTAACTGAAAAATCTGATAAAATCTGTTCTAACTGTTATTGGGCACATCCTGAGAATTATATTCACATAGCTTTGAGAGAAATACGGCGTCTCGATATAATCTGGGACGAAGAAGATGTGGTGATATATGAAAAGCTGAAAACGGTAGCCAATAGCCACGGTCGCCCAGTACCAGATTATGTCAAAAAAATAATCGAGAAGCATCTTTTAAATAACCGCAACACGTCCCCATGACCCCAAAATCCCAGAAATGGATGCAACTCCCGCGCAACATCGCGATCGGGCACGGCATCATAGCTGACACCGCCCGCATGTGCACCGAACTCAAACTCGGGCGCCACGCCATCATCGTAACCGGCAGAAAGACGCGAGAGATCGCTGGCGAGTCCGTATCAGACATCCTCGCAAGCGGCGGATTCGCAACAGACATCGCAATCGTCACGAACGCTGACCAGGAGAACATCGACAGCACAATAACTGCTGCGGAGACCGCCTCCTTCCTCGTTGGAGTCGGCGGCGGTACAGTGATCGATGTCGCGAAACTTGCATCGACGATGCTCGACATCCCGTTCCTGAGCGTGCCGACAGCAGCAGCGCACGACGGTATCGCATCGATGCGTGCATCAATCGCCCGCGATGGCGACACCGTCTCGGTTCCGGCACAGGCGCCACTTGGGATCATCGCTGACACAGAGATCATCGCCTGTGCCCCGTACCGGTTCCTTGCATCCGGATGCGGCGACCTCATCTCGAACTACACAGCGGTTCTCGACTGGGAGCTTGCGCACCGGCTCAGGAATGCGCCATACAGCGAGTATGCTGCCACGCTGTCCAGGATGACTGCGCAGATCGTGATGGACCGGGCAGAGACGATCAAACCGGAACTGGAGGAATCTGCGAGGCTTGTGATAAAGGCGCTTGTCTCAAGCGGCGTTGCGATGAGCATCGCTGGCTCATCCATGCCGGCATCCGGATCAGAGCATAAGTTCAGCCACGCACTGGACAAAATCGCGCCTGAGCCAGCCCTGCACGGCGAGCAGTGTGGCGTCGGCACGATCATGATGATGTATCTGCATGGCGGCAACTGGCAGCAGATCAGGGCTGCGCTGCAAACAGTCGGTGCGCCAACGACTGCTGCTGAACTCGGGATTCCTGACCAATGCGTCATCGACGCGATGGTTTATGCATCAGAGATCCGTCCTGAGCGATATACGATTCTCGGAGCCGGGCTTACCGGGGATGCGGCAATGAATGTGGCAAGGATCACGGGGGTTACCTGCATGTCCGGCTGAGCACGTGAGAGTCGCCGAACCTGGCGGACGTTTGTCGGACGACCAGTCCCGCGGGTCTGGCAAAAGGCATATATCGCTGCGGCAGCAGACCGTACTCTATGCTCACCATCGACGGTTCGTTTGGGGAGGGCGGCGGGCAGATCCTGCGCACGTCTGTTGCCATGGCTGCGATCACAAAAACGCCTGTGCGCATCAGAAACATCCGCAGCAGCCGCCCGAATCCAGGGCTTTCTGCCCAGCACCTGACCGCGATAGAAGCGGTGGCATCGATTACCGGTGCAGAAGTTTCAGGTCTCATACTCAGGTCTACTGAGGTAACCTTTGTTCCGGGCGATATCAAGGGTGGGGCATACCACCTGGATATAGGCACAGCAGGAAGTATTTCGCTTCTGCTCCAGTGTCTGATACCTGTTGCGCTGCATTCTCCGGAAACGACAGTTTTTGATATCAGAGGCGGAACCGATGTGAAATGGAGTCCGCCGATCGACTACCTGCAGCACGTCATGCTGCCAGCACTCGCGCTTGCCGGGTGCGGTGTTGCGATCGAGGTGTTGCGACGCGGCTATTATCCGCGCGGGGGCGGGCAGATCAGGGCTGTGATTACGCCATCCCGGATTTCAGGGGTTGGTTTTGAGAGAATGGGTGCGAACATGGTTTACGGATGCTCTCATGCATCAGGACTTCCTGCGCATGTCGCAAAAAGGCAGCGTGATGCTGCTGCCACCAGACTTGAGGTTCACGGATATGCCACGGATATCGTGACAGAGCGCAAACCCGCCGCACCGAAAGGCAGCAGGGGTGGCAAGGGTGGCAAGGGTGGGAGTGGTAGCACGGGAAGCGGAATCACGCTCTGGTGCGGCCTTATGGGCGGATCTGCGCTTGGAGCACGCGGAAAGCCGGCAGAGGTGGTAGGATCCGATGCAGCAGACAGCATCATCAGGGAACTGGACTCTGCAGCGTCGGTAGACGTGTATCTGGCAGATCAACTGATCCCGTACATGGCTATCGCAGGGTCCGGGTCGTTCACTGTGCGGGAGCTGTCGCTTCACACGAAGACTAATATCAGGGTATGCGAGCAATTTACGGACGCTAAATTTGAGATAGAATCGCTTGGTCAGAACATCAAGGTCGCCTGCCGATAGAATAACCGGTATCTTTTTCTCATAGTACGGAAAATAGATTTATAACCATTCTGACTCATCACAAATGGTGAGTGTTTCAGGATGCGGTATCACTGATACACACGAAATTAGAACGGGTTGATGATTATGAAGATAGCTGAAAAAATGATACGGGATGTTATGACGCGTGGAGTGTCGACCGTCTCTCCGGAGACTCCGATCAAGGATATCGCAGTGATGATGGCGCACCGGTGTTTATCTGGAGTGGCAGTTATTGGTGTGCAAGGTGATGCGCTTGGGTTTATATCAGAGCTGGATATAGTCAAGGTGCTGCACAAACCGAATCTTAAACAGTTGACCGCAGAGGATGTTATGTCTTCACTCCTGCTTGCGATTGCACCGGATGCCACACTGGGGCAGGCAGCGAAAATCATGGGCAAGGAACACATCCACAGACTGCTGATACTGTCCGAAAAGGGCGTTGGCGCGTCACAGCGACCGATTGGGATACTGAGCACAAGTGATATCGTGCGAGAGGTTTCGAAAGCCGGGTAATCTGTGTAGAGGATTGCGGAAGAATCGGGGCGCAGCGCTCTTGGTTGACTGAAGCAGAGCCATTCACAGGAGGATAATTTTATATTCAATAAAACAAATAAGGTTAATAATGACAACCACTGAATTAAATCCAGAGTCAACCAATGTTAAAGTGGGATTAAGTGTGACTGCCAGTGTAAAGACCGAATTTTCAGGTCACCATATGTTAAGCGCATCTAATTTCACCAGACAAAGTGCTATAATTGAAAAAAAACTACAAGGAGGAACTTACGGATGAACTACGTGCTGAACATAGAGCATACGTAACTGGCTCAATCATTGTTTCAGTCGCATCACTCGAGGCAACTATTAATGAAGTATTTATTAGTGCGATTGATAATGATAATCTTTTTAAGGACTTTGGCCCCATGATCCCCAAAGTACTTGCAGAGTTTTGAACATGGGATGTAGTTGAAAGATCTTCAATCCTTGAAAAATATCGATGTGTTCTAGCTGTGGCCAATAAAGAAACATTCGACCGCGGAAAAGCACCATACCAGGAGGTGAACGATCTTATTAAATTACGCAATGCTCTGGTTCACTATAAACCCGAATGGGATACAGATTTAAAAAATCATAAAGGGATAGAAGATCGTTTAAAGAGTCGTTTCACTATCAATCCTTTTTCCCATGTCAACGATGCTTTTTTCCCCAAAAAATGTTTAGGACACGGATATGCTGAATGGTCAGTTAAATCAACCATTACATTTATTGAGGATTTTTACCGCAGAATGGGTTTTCCGCCAAAGTGGAATGAAAAACGATTGTCGAAATTGAAAACTAAGTAGCCAAAAATTTACGTGGTCCAAGAACCGGATAAACTCAGACAGGAAAAAGCTGGTATTTTTTTCCTGTCGATTATCCGTGACAGTATACCTCTCGGTGAAGCTATAAAGACTCGAACCACCTTACGAAAATAACCAGATTGACCTTGCATCCTGACACGACCTTACTCACTCATCACCATAAGCGCTGCATGAGGACATGCCGTCACACAGGTTCCGCACTGGATGCACTTCGACTCGTCCATCACAACAGTCCAGTCATCTTTAAATGAGAAGACCTGAACCGGGCAGACGCTGATACATGCGCCGCAGTGCACGCATTCGTCCTCGTCCCAGATGATCGGGTGTTCGAGTATAGAAACGGACGCGCCCTGGCGTTCGAATGCAGTCGCAACGCGGGCGCAGGAGTCAGCAGGCACTTCGAGTACTATCTCGCCGCTCGTTGCATCAATGTTTGCGCGGTCGACATTGATCTCGACACCGGTTTCAAGAATCGCTCTCGCGATCACCGGGTCATGAACCGCCGATGAAACGTGTATCATCATTTTCATAGTATCACCCTTGTCATCATCTCAACCATCTGTTACCGATGTAAAAGAAGTTTTCGCGTGGGAGTTAAGTTGTTTTTTTACACAGTATTACCAGAACCGGTCAATATCTCTGAAAATTCTATGCGGAAAAAGCCATCATAACCGATTTTCAAGATTCTGAATATCTCGGCTAACTCATCGCTCATCTTTATCAGGCGATCCGCGTAAAGTCGTTTCTCCCTGAACATCTCATGCTCACAGTCCCCCCAAACGTAACTTAAATGATACTGATCCCGTTCTTTGCAGCCTTGTTAACGATATTATTCTCACGCTTTTTTTGGTCAAATTCCTCAGGTGTATAACAGATGGCGTCGATGTGTTCCGAAAACCGCACTTCTTTTAGGAATTGTGCCATTCTGCCAGTAAATTTCTGCCCCTTGAAGAAGTCAGAGACAATTATCAGGTCAATATCGCTCTCATCTGTCGGCTTTCCCCACGCACGCGAACCAAAGAGTATCAACTTCTCCGGATTGAACTTTGATACGATAATATCTATCTTTTCAGATAGGAATCTCCTGACCACTTTATCCCCCACCGCTGTCGTATCAATCATCATCTTCACCCATTTGTGTTTTTACCCATGCTAATACCTCTTTTTACCTAACAAGCTTAATCTTTGCCGTACTTTCATTGTACAGTTCAAAAGGTAATTCATCTGATACATCCGGGTATCTTGAAAGCATGTAATCTTCTGACAGTTCATAGGTCGCATCCATAATCTCAAGCGGTGCATTTACCATCGAGGCAAGCTTATCAATATGATGGATTCTTGGTGGTGCATCATCAAATTGTCTAATGTATAGCGCTTTTAGTCCTTTTTCTATAGCCTGCTCGCCGAAGAAAACGCTTGCATAGTAGTCACCAGAATCTATGCAATTCTTTGCAGTCAGAATGTCCCTATTCGCCTGCTTCCACCACTTTGATATGGTTTCATTCATTGTTATCATATAATCCACTGAGTACTTTCAGTATATGTAAGATTGGGATTGGTTTCGTCAATTTATATATCCCCAATACCCTATTAACCTATTTTTGCATCGACGCGCTCCCTGCACGAGCGCAAGGACTGGAGTTGGCTCAAGCGGTTCGGTATATGTCAAAACGTTGTCTGATGTCGGTGCCTGCGTTTCCACCACTCCAACTTGCACCGCCTCGCAGCGGTTACAATAATAAGCCGGTGGGCGCATCCGGAGCGCGCTTATACGCTTTCGCACTTTGTCCGCCCGCACAATGGAATCAGAAGTCGGTCATCACCCTGAACTGATCGATCTCCTCTTTGGATACCCCTTCTATGAACATCTCGGCTGCCTGCCGCACATCCTTCGAATTCGTGATCGCACGCCCGACCACGAGGATATCGGATCCAGCATCCAAGGCATCCTGTATCGTATCTGCCCTGATGCCGCCAGCAACCGCAACCAGAATCTTACTTGAGAGTGCCTTGATTTCAGGGATGCTGCCCCACTGGTACTCGGTCTTCTCGGCATCGATCGCACGGTGAAGTTCGACAACATCAGGAAGAGCCCCAAGCTCGCCAAGTTCACGCAACAACGGCAGCGGATCCGGCAGGTTCAGTGTGTCGATGATGGCATATATCCCGGTCTTATGCGCCTCCTTAACCGCATTCACAATCGTCGGGATTGGTGCGAGCGCCGATATTACAACAGCATCAGCGGTTGCATCGGCAACCATGCGCGCCTCGAGATTGCCCGTATCAAGCGTCTTTAAGTCGGCAACGATGAACGCATTCGGCTTTACTTCCCTGAGCCTTGCGATGACATCCACACCGTAGCGCTTGATAAGCGGAGTTCCCGCCTCAAGGATCAGGTGGTCGCTATCAGGAAGCGTTTTCACGACGTGCAATATCTGGTTGATATCCGGGTTGTCGAGAGCGACCTGCAGATACGGCGGATCCCATAGGCGCGAGACTTTGAATCCCATAATTGCATGTGCGCCGCGATCCTTCTCATCAAGAACCGTCTCGATTCCGGGAAATCCATCCATCGCCCGCGCAAGAGCAAGCTTCATAGCTCCGTAGTTATACCGGTAGATCCGGTTGTAATCCTTAGCGTCCGGGTGGATGAAGACGCTTGCAACGATTACAAGTTCCTCTACCCGCTCTTCCGGGACGATTCCGTCCTCCACTGAATCCGCAACCGCCTTTGCTACCGCCGCCTGCGCAGGACCGAAGATGAGCGCTGCCTGTTCCATATTTTTCACAGTGACCTTTGGAACGATCAGGCATGCTGGCTTCGTGAGCAGGTTCGGGCGGATAACCGATAGGAGCGGGGTGTGCCCTCCTGATAGTTGCGTCATCCCTGTCGCAAACGCCTGCCCGACAGGACCTGTCTTCTCTCCGATTATCAGATCGACGTGCGCAAGTTCAGGCGCCTCGCCGATCAGTGCTTCTCCGATTAACATCATCTGGATTAACCTCGTTTATTATGATAGATTATTGATTAAGCCGCGTGTCATATATTACTTCGGTTCACGCGGGCGCTGTAAACACAACGCGGGTGACGGATCAAAACAAACCGTGATAGCATCCTTGTAGAATGCATCAATGGCACCGCCATCAGGGCGGGACATTGTTGCATAGGATAAGTATAGAACCACGAGGTACAAATCCCGTGGTTATGATCGTGCCGTGTCTTTGGCATCAACCAAAGATCAATTCTCAAGCACGATCTCTATATTAACATTGTTAGGGACGTTGATGCGCATCAACTGGCGCAACGCCCGCTCATCTGCCGCAAGGTCGATCAGGCGCTTGTGCACCCGCATCTCCCAGTGATCCCATGTCTCGGTGCCCTCGCCGTCCGGACTCTTCCGAACCGGAACCACCAATCTCTTTGTTGGCAGTGGAATCGGACCTGCGATCTCGATGCCGGTCCTCTCTGCTATACTCCTGACCTGTCCACAGACAGTATCCAGTTCTACTGGATTTGTGCCTGATAACCGTATTCTGGCTTTATGACTCATTTGACTCCAAAAAAATAGAAGAAGCGATCATCGCTTCTTGGCGCTGATACACATACCAGCAGCGATGGTCGATCCCATATCGCGTATAGCGAATCGCCCTAGTTGCGGAATCTCCTTATATGGCTCGATTACCATGGGTCTCGTTGGCTTGATCGTGACGATAGCCGCATCTCCTGCCTTTATGTATGTGGGATTCTCCTCTGCAACCTGTCCGGTGCGCGGATCGAGTTTCTTATCTAGCGATAAGAACGTGCATGCGGTCTGTGCCGTGTGACAGTGGAAGACCGGCGTGTATCCTGCCGTTATCGCGGACGGATGCTGGAGTACCACGATCTGTGCAGTAAACTCGTCAGCAACCGTTGGCGGATTGTTTGCAGGACCGACAACGTCGCCCCGCCTCACATCCTTCTTGCCGATACCACGGACATTAAATCCGATGTTATCGCCAGGAAGCGCCTCCGGGATCTCCTCGTGGTGCATCTCGATCGATTTTACCTCGCCTGATGCTCCGCTTGGCATGAATGTTACCTTGTCTCCGGGTTTCATGACTCCGGTCTCGACACGTCCGACAGGAACGGTTCCGATACCGGAGATCGTGTATGCATCCTGCACAGGAATGCGCAGTGGCAGACCTGTCGGCTTCTCAGGTGCTGTGAATATGTCAAGACCCTCGAGAATGGTCGCTCCTGTGTACCATGGCGTATCCTTGCTATGTTCGGCTATGTTTGCGCCGAAGAGCGCGGAAGTTGGTATGAAGTTTACACCGTCTAGCTTATACCCAACCATCTTTAGGAGGGCGCTGACATCTTCCTTCACCGTATTATAGCGATCCTCGCTGTAATTAACACTGTCCATCTTGTTGATTGCGATGATCAGCTGGTTGATTCCAAGCGTTGTCGCCAAGAATACATGCTCCTTGGTCTGTTCCATAACCCCATCTTTTGCGTCTACGGTCAGAATCGCGGCATCTGCCTGAGATGCGCCGGTGATCATGTTCTTGACAAAGTCCCTATGACCCGGACAGTCCACGATGGTGTAGTAGTATTTATTGGTATCGAACCTTTTATGTGCGATGTCGATCGTGATGCCCCGCTCTCGTTCTTCTTTCAGTGAATCCATAACCCATGCAAAAGCGAATGATCCTTTTCCTTTCACTTCGGCTTCTGCCTTGTACTTCTCGATGACATGCGGTGGTATGGTTCCGGTCTCATACAGCAATCGTCCGACAAGTGTCGATTTTCCATGATCGATATGTCCGATGACTGCCAGATTCATGTGTGGCTTTTCTGCTGCCATATTTTCCTCCTGTTTGGTTTATATGTAAGTGCGTTCTGTTGGTATTAAAGGTTTTTACCATGCTCCGATCGGGATTTGAACCCGAGTCGCGGGATTGAGAGCCCCGCATGATTGGCCGAGCTACACTATCGGAGCATCCGGTGGTTGTGCTTCTTGATCTTGTTATCTGATGCATATTAACCTTTCGAGAGGGCCATGCGTTGCGGGGGTGTTCTGGCAGAGGGGTGGTTTTTGTATATGGCACTTCTCCCAACCCAAAGACCGCTTCTGATCTGCTTAAGAACACGCTGATGCACCAATCACGATTGCTCCGATGCCATGATTGCATCCCTTATCCTCCGGATCGCCAAAACCGCATCGCCGCCCAGATCATATGGTGCCCTGCCGCTCATATCCGCCTGTGTCATAGTATCATCATACGGAATCGCACCGATCACAGGAATTCCGAGTTCATTCAGACGTGCGCTGATTGTACCAAGATCACCCCGCCCGCCAGTCTTGTTGACAACAGCAGAGAGTCTCGGAACCCCTATCTCCCTGCTCAATTTCTGTATCCGCGCAGCAGTCTCGATCGATCTCGCGCCGGGCTCGACCACCACGATCATCAGATCTACCCCGCGGGCGGTTCCGCGTCCGAGATGCTCGATTCCCGCCTCCATATCAAGGATCACGATGCTCGACTCCCGGAGCAGCAGATGGCGCAGCAGCGCACGCAGCAGCGAGGATGCAGGACATGCGCATCCTGATCCGCCTGTGTCGATAGTTCCCATCGTAAGCATCGATACACCGTGCTCGGTTGTGCCGAACCGCATGGCGATGTCGTCCACTTTCGGGTTTAATTTAAAGACGCCGCCCATGCCGGTGCCTGCCCGATCTTCGATCAGTCTCTTATGTTCGGTGAGCGGAGCAGGCGGGTTTCTGATGCCGATTGCAGACGCGAGATTCATGTCAGGGTCAGCGTCGATCGCAAGGACCGAGAAGCCATCCTCTGCGAATATCCTGGCGAGTGTTCCTGCAAGCGTTGTCTTCCCAACGCCGCCTTTGCCTGTGATTGCTATCTTCATCTGCTTTAGTGATTATCCGGTTGGGGGATAACTTTTGCGAGTATTGGCAATACCTCACCGTCTTTCATATTGTGCACTTGCTCTCTGCTCCGGTGATCCATCATCATGTACGCTTTACAGCTCCAGTTGTACGAAAAAGTACGATCTGACATTCCGTACGTGTTTTTTTGTGAGAAAATCTATTTTTGTAAATGGTAAATAGTGGATACTGATTACGATTTTTTATTTTTGAATATAATCTCTTTATTAAAATATATATTTAGTACATAAACCTGTAAAGCATCCTCTGCATCCACTTCAAACTTATCTTAGATGCAGATTTCACAAATTTACTCCGATATTTCCTTAAATCTGTAAAAGAGGTGTTAATCTGTGGATGATACTACTTTTAGCAACAGATTAACACCGGTAGACATAGATTTAGGTTTTTATGCATATCTTTCAGAAAGACTAAAAGACGAGTTTTACCATACTTTTTGGAGTGGATACTATCCTCTGTTGAAATTGAGTATGAAAAGAAAGCAGAATCGAAGCATTGGCTGTGATTATGTACTGTATCTGTTCATTTATTCAATTGTTCAGTGGACGCTTGGGAAGGGGTTGAAAGAGACCGACAAATTTGTTAGAAACCAGGTGAAGAAATCTGTACAGAATCCTATTATGCGGCGGGTATTTTTCCTGTTCAGGGGGATCACAGAAGCAACGACTCGACTTGGGGGGATTCTGTGAGGGAATTGGCGAACATGACTGAGGAGTTACGGGATATTTTGAGCCTGGTGGGGATAGAATGGGAAAAGTATTATGTTTGAGGGATGACGTGTGGAATGCGAGATTGATAGACCTATCCTGGCGGATAAAGCACAAATACAGAACATATCACGGGATGTTGGCATATCTTTCCAGGAAGATGGAGTATTTAACCGCGAAGTTTGGTGGGTGTGTTCAACACGCGTAATGTGACCGCTTCAGTTGAGTCTTTTTATTATTTTCTGGTAACGTCGGATTGTCTTACGCAACCACAACTGCCATAATGGATCACTAGCGATCTTAAAAGTCGTTTACACCACTAATCTGTGTCCATCTGCGTTAATCTGTGACTGATACTATTTTAGCCACCGACTGCGACGGCAAAGGCGTTGCCATTAACACCTATTTCACTGATTACGCCCACCTAATCATATCTGTATTTGCCGGGTTGGCGCCATGTTTTCAACCGACCAGAACAAATTAAAAAGTCTCGTGTCCTTCCAAGCTGGCACTCGATATATTTTCTCCACCCGGATCTTATCCAGTAACCATCGATGTGCAGGGTGCAATTGTTGTTAATCCCCTGGTCTAATAGTTCTTGGGCTGATATCTTACCTTTCTTTTGCTCATAATCCCAAAGAGTTGTTGGACAAGGCGATCTTCCTGAAATATCAGTTAATCCCTCTGTAAATATTTCACCTACAACACGTGTGTTCCACAGACTGCATCTTCCATTATATCGTACCGCATTCTGTTTTTCCTTGTATTCATCACTGTAGTTTGCGGATCCGGTGACGCCAACAATCATATCGGTATGATGTTTTCCGCACTTTGAGCAAATCCGGTAGACTACGGGGCATATTATGGTACTATAGCTTGAAATTATGAAGCGATCATAGTTTTCATTTGATTTTAGTGGACTTCCGCAGACAGAACACTGGGTTGGAGATATAGTCGTGAATAAAGGGAATCTTACTCTGTTTATCGGGATATCTGGCAATACTTGAATAATTTTCCCATTTTTCACTTCTTTCGCAAGCGACTTATTGATTGAGATGTTGCCTTTTGGAATATATACTATATACAGGTTTCATACTTATTAAATCTTTTAGAATATAGATATATAAAATTATATGTATAAATTAATAGAACGATGGGCTATTGGTAAATTTGACCGGTTACCAGAAGATAATAAAAAGATTCAGTTTTTTTTTGGTCTAGTCCAATATTGAAAAAAGAAACAACCCTCTCAATTGATTCTGAAGTATACTCCGAAAGTTGAATAAGAGGGCCAGCTAAAATATAACCATTCTTAAACAACCTTTCTAGCTTTGCTAGGTCATCCATGTAAAACTCCTCCATAAAATTTAACCAAACTATAGTATATCTGCAATAGTTTGCATATACATCTATACTTCAATCATTACTTATCCTCTCATCAATTTTCACCTACATTAAAGTCACTAAACCCCACACCTAAGTACAGAGCCTGCACATAGCGTTTTCGCATTCGGCTTGACCGCGCCGATGTTTCGCATGTAATCAGCCAGCAGCAAACCTATACACCAATTGTGACGGAGATCTCCTCGATCCCTGAGTAATAGATCAGAACTCATTCTATATAAAACCCCCTCTATGAACGGGAGTGTCAGTGACTTGTGTGCAGAACAGAACTCGGTGTCACTGGCTGTGCCGCTGCTGGCACAGAACACCGGCATAACACCGACGGAGGCACAGTGCCTAAAAAACCATATCACTCAGCCTATAGCCGTATCTTTCCTTTGTGCCTCGCATAAGTCGCATAATCGATGTACTCCTTCTCATCGAGCAAGTCAGAAACACTCGGCGCGCCACTCCGGATACCGTCGAGCCGATCTGTGACCCGAAGACTGAACGCATCACTTCCTGCGCCGGACCCAAACGAGGTCATGAAGATCCGATCACCCGCGGAAGCGATATCAAGGATCGCGGCAAGCCCGATCATGCATGATGCCGAGTACGTGTTTCCGAGTGTGGTCACCGTGATTCCGGGATCGATCTGCTCGGAAGTGAAGCCGAGACTGGCTGCTACCCGCCGCGGGAACTTGCCGTTTGGCTGATGGAACACGGCATAATCGTAATCATTAGGCCTGGTGTCAAGCTCAGTTAGCAGTCCACGCGCAGCCGATGTTACATGTTTGAAGTACGCAGGCTCACCAGTGAATCTGCCTCCGTGTTCGGGGTATGGCATGCCTTCCCTGCGCCAGAAATCTGGTGTATCCGTGGTAAATGAGAACGTACCCTCGATCTCTGCGACCAGTTGACCCGGATCCCTACCGATGATATATGCACCCCCTCCTGCGGCAGCGGTGTATTCGAGTGCATCCCCGGGTGCTCCCTGTGCGACATCAGCGCCGATGGCAAGCCCGAGATCGATCCTGCCGGATTCGACAAGACCCATACAGGCCTGGATTCCAGCAGTTCCGGCTTTACATGCGAACTCGAAGTCAGCGACCGTGAGATTGGGTGCTGCGCCAATCGCATCCGCCACGATGGTGCCTGTTGGCTTCACAGCATAAGGGTGGCTCTCTGATCCAGTGTAGATGGCACCGATGCGTGATGGGTCAATACTACACCTGTTGATCGCATTCCTGGCAGATTCCACCGCAATGGTTGCCGTATCTTCATCTATAGCTGGCACCGACTTCTCTTGCACGCGAAGACCGCCCGTGATGCTCTGCACATCCGCACCCCAGACCTTTGCGATCTCAGACACCTTGATTCGATAACGCGGTATATACGCCCCGTAACTTATGATTCCAACTGTCATTTGGCTCACTATAATTGGTTGTGCAGAAGCGGTATTTAACGGTTCGGATTGTAAGATTCGTAAGCATCTTTGACAGATCTGCCCTGGCGTGGAACAGGTTTATTAGCTTCGGCTATTGATGTTCGCATCGCAACAGAGCAGTCACCATCATGACGGTCATCAACACCTCAAAACTTGACAGGAGAGAAGCAGAGGGGGTTCTCTCAGCCGAACTCGACCGCTACCCCCTGATAATCCTCCTTGGTCCACAGGGAAGTGGCAAGACCACGCTTGCAATCGAACTCATCGACAGCCGGGTGGGCGCGATCTTCGAAGGCAGAGTCAGGAGTTCCCAGCCCGTGATACTGCTTCGGAGGGACGCAATGGCTGCCATGCAGCAGATGGTGGTAGAACATAGGAAACTACCAATAGAGGGCGCGGATGGGGTCCTATATGTGGACGTGAGCATGTATGATGCGCTGAAAGCCGCAATTGAAGGCGTCTTTGATGTTATGGAACTCGGAGAGGATGCGCTGGTCTCACAGATAACAGAACTTGCCGGTGACGTTTTCGAGGTCCATGTGATCGAGGTTGTTGCCGATTCTGATGATCTCAGGAAGCGGCGCATGAACCGGCACAAGGATGCTGCGGCAAGGCTTGAGATGCTTCTTCTAAAGGAGAATCGCTTCGGGGTGGAGTCGAACATCTGGGGAATCCAGGGCGCGAGAGTCGGGGATATCATAAGCCGGGACTCGGTTGCCCCCTACCTTTCGGGTCAAATATCCCGGACGCCGGAGGACTTCAGCCGGGCGATACCGACGAAGGGGTTAAATCTCGAGGAATGTCTCCGGGAGATGATCGATATCTCCAAAAACGAGGAGCTGGAGTCCGGGTTTCTCGTGCTGCACCGCGAGGGCGAGCAGCATGCGATAAGCGACATCCTGGTCGGGAGCAGAAATTCTATAATCGGGGTCACGATGCTAGAACTCTATGTAGGATACCGGCAGAGGCGGCGGAATCTGCAGGATCGGCAGGTGTATGTGCCTGACATCAATGGCACCGTAGAACTGATCCATACCCACATGCAGGGCGACTTCCGGCTGTCAGACGCTGATCGCGGGGGTGCTGAGCGCTTCGGGATCATCGTCTCAGTAGTAGAGCCGGATGGGGGAGTGGACTCCACAAACGAAGCAAGGAAAGAAGAGTTGAGGCAGATACTGTGGTGGTGAGATGTAGCCGGGGTGTTATATCGGCGGATCGAAAGACTTGAAGGAAAAGAATAGTGGAAAGCGGTATACGATGATTTTAGAAAATTTGACCGAGGTTCCATCGACCGACCCGAGCAATCTCCTTAGATTAAGGGACAGCATATATTCTGCGGACTTGTTTATAACTGCCGTTTCTCATCTCGATCTCTTTTCATGGCTTGACAAGAATCCGGCAGATCTGCAGGAAGTCTGTTCCTCATTGCAGATTGAAGAGAGACCCGCAGATGTGATGCTTACCCTTTTCAAGTCACTGGACTTGATAGAAGAAAAGAAAGGTCTGTATTATCCGACTGAACTTTCAAAAGATCACCTGATCGAGCCGTCTCCGTGGTTTTTGGGACCGTACATCTCAACATTAAAGGGAAGACCGATATGCGTTCAGATGTTGGAGGTTTTGAAGACCGGCAAACCCACAAACTGGGGCGCAAAGAAGGATGAAAAAGAGTGGTCACTTGCGATGGAAGATGATAAATTTGCGGAAGCGTTCACAGCAGGCATGGATAGCCGTGGTGCGTATCTTGCCCCGGTTCTTGCAAAAACGATCGATCTATCAGGGTACAGTAGACTACTGGACATCGCAGGAGCGTCTGGCATCTATTCATCGGCTATAGTGTCGCAACAACCCCACCTTACTGCATCCGTCCTTGAGAAACCACCTGTTGACCGTATTGCCAAACGTTCGATAAACAAAAGAAAAATGTCAGATAAAATCGGGGTGATTGCCGGAGACATGTTCAAAGACGAGTTTCCCGGTGGTTTTGATCTTCATCTCTTCTCTAACGTCCTGCATGATTGGGATATTAGCGAGGTCAAAACACTGCTTGGAAATTCATACAGGAGTCTAAATCCGGGCGGCAGGATAATGATCCACGATGCACATCTGAATGCAGAAAAAAACGGCCCTTTGTCAGTAGCGGAGTATTCTGTCCTGTTGATGTTTTCAACTGAAGGGAGATGCTATTCAATATCCGAAATGGAAGAGATGTTGGATAAAACCGGATTTTCTGAAATAAAACAGATACCAACAGTTGCGGATCGAAGTGTTATCATGGCGGAAAAATTAGTGTAGTTGCATAAATATATATTACCCAATTATATCCTGTGTTCCGGTCTAACCATCGATTTGCATCTCCGAAACGATCAATGGCAGTTGCCCTACCCATTACAGTCATTTTCGTAAACTTAAGCTAATATATAGTTTTTCAAAGAGATAAAGTTAATAGATCCCAACATCTTCTATTTATCAATGCGTGATGACTATTTCCGCATGAAATAGGAGACAAAAAAATGGATGTA
>JAYEGI010000087.1:0-4137 GCA_034659035.1 Methanobacteriota archaeon | reverse complement strand
CATCTGTATGATACATTCAACAGTTGGATCGATCTGTACTATACGTTCGGCGGTTGGATTTGCTTCTGTATTATGGCCATCCATGTTATCACCCTCAGATCGCCATAATTGTGCTTATTGTATATAATAGTGGTGATGGTTCAGTGATACCTTAACCGAACACCGATGGATGGCGATGTGATGTTGCGCCGCCGGGCTGGCGCGTGACACCAGCATCGACGAAAGCGAAACCTGCTGCGGCAAAGGCGACCACACCGGCGGCGAAAGGGACGACGGCAGGGAATCATGCGAAGGGTGCGCCGGGCTTCACCGCGGTATTCGTGATCAGGGGGATGCTCGCGGCGGCGTATGTGCTGATGCGGCGGAAGCGATAACAGCCACGACACTGGCTTGACTGTAGGGATCTTCATGCCTTTTCTTTTTTTGCACCTTCAACAAAACCTTAAAATGGCTGCCACGACAAAAGAGAATACAATGATCAGAGCAGATATCGCTGTAACAGGTGACGTTCAGAGGGTCGGATTCAGAACGTTCATCAAAAAGCTTGCCGATTCTCTCAACATCAGGGGTTACGCAAAAAATCTGAATGACGGCAGCGTGAATATAGTCTGCGAAAGCAAAAAAAATAATATCGAAGAGTTGATCAATGAGCTAAGGGAAAATCCGCCTTCTTTTGCGAGTATTGGGGATATATCTGTTAAATATTCTGATTGTACCGGCGAATATGTTTCTTTCGAGAGAACGAATGGAGACGTCCCGAAAGAAGCAACGCTTGGTGATTTGCTTGGAGTAATGCAGAGTTTTGACACGAAGGCAGAGGCGCTGGTAACAATATTAAGCGATATACACGGTACACTAAAAAGCGTGAAGAGGGACACGAGTTTGACGCTTGATAAACAGGATCAGATGCTTGATAAACAGGATCAGATGCTTGATAAACAGGATCAGATGCTTGGTAAACAGGATCAGATGCTTGGTAAACAGGATCAGATGCTTGATAAACAGGATCAGATGCTTGATAAACAGGATCAGATGCTTGATAAACAGGATCAGATGCTTGATAAACAGGATCAGATGCTTGGTAAACAGGATACGACAATACAAGTATTGAAAGATGTGAAGGGTGATACAGGTCAGATAAAAGGAATAAAGGAGGATACGGAAGTAATGAAAGATAAATTAACATCTATAGAAGAGATACACAAGGAGTTGCGGGATTTAAGGGTGAAATACAATCAGTTGAGTGATGATGTCACAGAGATAAAGATCGCAATATCCGAACTATCTGAATCCAGAGTTAGCGTACCTGCCTGAGTTACATAAAGACGGGACTGCTGCATGTGCTTTGAGGGTGCCACCACAATCGCAGGACTCCTTCGCGATCGCTTCTGTGCTGATGCGGCGGAAGCGATAAGGGGCACGATATCGAATCGAATAGAGCAATCCCTTCGCCACTCTTCTTTTTTTGAAAATACGATTTTTCAGGCTGGTTCTCACTCAATACTTTCTGATTGTCAACGAAGATCAACCTCAACCATAGGTGGCCGCATAGGATCATTATTGTCTGTCGAGTAAAGCCCATAGCACACCCATTGTTTGGGATAATAGCCCCGAGATTACTATGAGCCCCCTCACAGAACCGGATGTGAAGATTTCCCTCATCCGGCTCTTCAGAAGAACCGCCCCATCCGTTTCCAGATAGGTTATGAGTACAGTTTTGTTGCCATCCTTAACCCGCATCTGAGTACGGAAGATGTGTCCCTGCCCAAACGGTTCAACTGTCAGCCCCTTCCCTCCGCAGGAGTTACCCTGCTTCAACGGTAGTGCGAGCTGATCCGACTCCCAATATGCTTTTTTGCGGTGACTCACCGTCTATAGGCTTGACATCGCACACTCCTACCCCTGTAGGGAGAACAAGGAGAGCATATTGGGCCTCCCGAGAACCCAAGCGTCTCCGTTTGGTAATGCGAAGCGTAGCGTAGCAAAGACGTTGGCACCATGCTACGGTCTGAGACGCCCGCTTGGACTCACATCACCTCGCAATGTCCCGGAACTCTCTGCTATATTCCAAGACCGGAGGACCCAACTAACGGTGGTGTGAATGCAGCGTTTCCGCCACACAGACAACGTCAGCTTCCGGAATCATCAGAATTTCTGGGCTTATAATCAAACACCCTTTGTGGCCTGGTATCCCATCCCCTGGCCTCACATCAGCCCGTTACCAGACTATGTGCGGGATTCAGTTATGAGGTGGTGGCTAGCCTTTCCCCAAGGCTTGGATTTTCACCAGCTGGCGAGTATGAATTTATCTCGGCACGCCTGTACTTTCTTGCAAGAAAAATAACCGCAGAGGAACGCAGAGTTTTTAACCGTTTATTTCCTATCCGCGTCCCTCTGCGGTTACATTCCCAGTTTGGTTACAGTACCCCCCACGCCCCGGGTAGTTCCTGCATGGTGAAGTCCTCTGGTGGTGGTCTCAGGTACCTGGAATAGTTACCCGAAATCTTTATCATGTTTCGAACCATATAGGCCCAAACCGGGGCGGGTGTGGTCGACCGAAGAATTGTGGGTGAAGTCCTCCTGCCCGGGAAGACGAGGCAAGGGGTTAACTCATGAAATACATACATATCACACATAACCGATCGATTGTAAACGCTACGGATGACACATCCGACACTCTTATTCGCGCACGCACGCTTGCGCCGCCAGTCTGCACCGCAGCAGACAGCCCGACTGCAGATAGTGGCAGGGGTATGATGAGCGCCCGCAGAAGCAACCAGGGAAGGTGGTGCAGCGTGGCGATCTTGATCGCTTTTGCTGCTACACTGTTCGTCTGCGGCACGGCGTCGGCGGCGACTCAGACCATCGATGGCGATCCGGTGGACGTTTCCGTCTATGGTGGTGGCAGGATTGTACCCTACTACGACAACTGGGCAAACAAGTACCAGTATTTTGGTACAACAGCCTGTAACAATGTGCTCTGGCTAAACGGGACGTCTATGGGGTTCGACGCTCCCAACGGTTCCAATTGTGGGGCGCCACTCTTCACGCCAGTCTCTAACAGTAAACCTGATCCATGGACCATCGAGACCGTCTACGACGCTGGAGACACTGGAGTACGGATTACGCAACGGATTGAGTACATCAATGGAAACCGATATTACACGATGAACTGGAGCATCGCAAATAATGGCGCACCTACCTATTCTGACCTCCGCTTCATTCATGGTGGTGATACCTACTTCGGCGGTCAAGACAGCGCGAACGGTAACTACGACTCTGGCTTGAACATGGTCTACCTGACCAATTCCGGAGTCACTGGCATTATGGGACTGCTCGGTACGCCCACCTCACCGATGGATCATCATCAGGCGGGCCAATACGGGACCGTCACAAGCTCGATGTGTGCCGGGCGGCTTTCCGATATCGTTGACCCGAGTTTCACGGACGCTGGCTACGCCGCTGAGTGGGACCAGGCTACGCTTGCTCCGGGAGACGTATGGGAGATCGTGGCTATCGAAAAATGGACTGCCGCGGGAGATGTGCAGGTCTTTTCCCCGGCGGGGCAGAGTGGCTATGTGGGAGATACTTTCGATTATTCTTTCACCGTGCAGAACTTGCAGAGTTCTTCGGACACCTTCGATCTGTCCACCAGTTCCAGTCAGGGCTGGGCTGTCTCGCTACCGGGTGGAGGCACAGTCACCATCGGTGCCAGTTCGTCGGAGACTGTTCTTGTTCAGGTCGCTGTGACGTCGGAAGGTACCGATGTAACAACGCTAACGGTGACATCACAGTCGGACTCATCTGTGACCAACGACGATTCTGTCACCACCCAAGCAGCCACATCCCATCTCTGCACCTGCGGCGATATCTGCGTTAACCAAGACTGCTGGTGGCATGACGGCGGCTCATTCAATCAATCCACTACGCCGATACAGCATGCGATAAATAACTCAACCGCTGGCAACACGATCTATGTGGCGGGCGGCGATTACACCGAGAACGTGAACGTGAACAAGCAGGTTACGCTTCGAGGCGAGGGCGCGGATGTGGTGAATGTGACCGCGGAGTCTGCGGGTGATCACGTGTTTGATGTGCAACAGGATTACGTGAACATCTCAGGGTTCAATGTGACTG
>JAYEGI010000086.1:0-4164 GCA_034659035.1 Methanobacteriota archaeon | reverse complement strand
TCCCCCCGGCCTCACAACAGCCCGTTACCGGGCTGCGTGCGGGGTTCAGTTCTGAGGTGGTGGCTAACCTTTCCTCAGGCTGGATTTTCACCAGCTGGCGAGTATGAATTTATCTCGGCGCTCCCGCGTCCCTCCGCGTACTCTGCAGTTAAATTATAGGTTTGGTTACAGTACCCCCCTGTCCCGGATATTCTCTGCATAGTGAAGTCCCCTGATAGTGGTTTTAGGACCTGAGTAGTTACAAATCTCTTTCGATACTTCTTGAAAAGCCGGTCTATGAGTATCGAAAATACCACGTTCTTTGGAAGTGCCGCTTTGAATTGAGTAAGCACCTGATACGGCCATGCTTTTCGCATAGCATTGAAAGGGATGTACTTTTGATGGATAAAATTGTCATGTTTGTCAAATCCACCTTCTGTCACAAGTAGATGAAGGTGAGGGTTGAAGTCCATTTTCTTGGAAAATGGGTGCATCACAACAATGGCACCTGCCACCAATCTCCCGCCTCTGTGCCTGTATGAGATTGTATCGTTGATTGCTACTATCGCAGCATCCATCAAGACCTTCAGGAGGAAACGGTTGTTTTTCACGACTGGCCACAGAGCATCCGGGATTGTGAGTACTACGTGTCGATGAAGTACGTTTAATAACGCGTTTTGGAGAGATTTTTCCCATTTATCTGTGTGGTTTTTGCCACAACTCGAGCAGATGCGACTGCTCGCATCCAAATGAACTCTTAACATGGTTCCACAATGTTCGCACAAGTATGTGAAGAAGCCGCGACTCTCATCCTTGCAGGAGAGCATTTTGTTGACTTCGTTGATCTCAACGTCTCTGAGGTTGTCTTTTTCCGCTATACGGAACGCGCCCCAGTTGTGGTTGTCCTCAAAAATGTGTCGGACGGTGAGAGGGATATCTGTAAGGATGCCGGGGAGAAATGCGATAAGGTATATTTCGGGTGAGGGGATGTCGGGGTACACCGGGTACATATATAGTTGATCTTGGTAAAAAGGGGTGTGTACGGAGGTTTGAGTTTATAGTGTATGTACCACATAAAAAGAAAAGCAGAGGAACACGTAAACGATCCGGATACCGTTGCAGAATGAAACCTTGACGAAATGAACGAACGCACAAAAAACTTCCTGCGAGAGAAATTCAAGGAGTATTACCTCGAGTACCCGATCCAGCTACCGCCCGGATTCGAGAGCCGGGAATGGGGCTTTGTCATGTTCGATGCGCTCCCGAAGATCGTGATGTACCGGCACAAATCATTCTACTCACGACAGGAAGCGCTTGAATACCTGCGGAGCATGGCTCCTGCGCATGCATTCTCATCGGTTGCATATTACGAGCGTCCCGATGCGGGCACGATGGCTGACAAGCACTGGACCGGCGCAGACCTGATCTTCGATCTGGACGCAGACCACCTCCCGGATGCGCCGGAGTCATATTCTGCGATGCTTGCAAATGTCAAGGACGAGACATTGAAGCTTCTCGATTTTCTGACAGATGACTTCGGATTCTCAGAGGATTTGATCGATGTTGTCTTCTCCGGAGGGCGCGGGTATCATATCCATGTGCGCGATCAGAGGGTGCGAACACTTGGAAGTGCTGAGCGGAGGGAGATTGTGGATTACGTGAGCGGGGCTGGGCTTGCTATGAAACCGGAGTCTATTTCTTCGTCAATTTCAGAGATTCCGAGAGAGGGGATGGGTGGATGGGCTCGCAATATCAATAAGTGGATTGTTGGATATTTACGTGATCTAAAAGACCCTGAAACAGCGGTAAACAAACTACAGGAAATAGACGGCATCGGGGCAGTAAAAGCAAGGGATCTGGTCGATGGTGGGCTTCTTGATTCGGTGAGCGATGTTAACATCGAACGTATCAGGAGAGGGGAGATTAAATTCCTTACAGGGGTCCAGAGATCGTTCTGGAACCGGCTGATACTGAAAGCCATGCAGGAGATCGGCGCAAGCGTTGATGAGCCAGTAACAGGTGACATAAAGCGGTTGATCCGGCTTCCCACGTCCCTGCACGGCGGTTCTAGCATGAGGGTCGTTCCCCTGACACTACAGACTATCGAGATGTTCGATCCACTAAACGACGCTGTCGTCTTCTCTGATGCTGAGATCTCGGTTGCGGCGGAAAGTCCGGCATCCTGCGATCTCCGCGGGAATCACTTTGAGATCGAGGAGGGTGTGAACACCGTTCCCGGATACGCGGGCATCCACCTGATGTGCCGGGGTGCTGTGGAGTACGCGGGAAGGGTGTGAAAGCAGCCCCAATTTCTTTAATCTTGACATGATGCTGCCTTTTTGCCGTTCGAATGGTTCCATGGGTTCTTCGATAGTTCTGCCAGACTGGTACTCGGCGATCAACTTTTTGTTGTCGTCTTCGGTCTATGGTTCATACGCTCGTGGATGGGCTTTTCGAACATCATTCACTGAATATGCTTCGGAAGTACGAAATTTTTTAATTTGTTCTGGTCGGTTGAAGACATGACGCCAACCCGGCAAAATACAAATATGATTAGATGGGTGTAATCAGTGAACTCGGTGTTAATCTGTGGCTAAAATAGTATCAGCCAAAGATTAACGTTGATAGCCACAGATTATTGGTGTAAACAACTTTTCAGATATATGGTGCTCCATTATGGTAGTTGTGGTTGCGTAATACAATTCAACGTTCCCAGAAAATACTAAAAAGACGTGTGAACAGAGATATCCCGAGAAAAACTGGCATCAAGCCTGATCCCGTACGGGGTGCAATTCAGTCCCTGGCCCCAAGAGCGGCACAACAGCGGTACCCGGGGCCCGGAAACTGAGCACGATCCGTTCGATCCCGTCCAGATCACCTTTCTCCGGAAACAGTGCAGCAACAAGCGAGTACCTGGACATGTTGAGCGTGAGCAGCAGACCCGGACACCACCCGCACCCGCGACTCGCTAAGCCACGAGGCAAGCACGAAGAGGATGCATGCGAAGCGTCAGCGCGATTCACGAGCATAAGGTCAATGTGGGTGTGGTTTTGTGTGGCATGTCCATCTTTTTCCATTTCATTTAGCCTTCATCTATTTTACACCGCGTCAACAAAGATTTCCTCTTTCCTCGTTATTCTCGTCCTATCCTTTTCTTCAATCTCCCTGACCACTTTCTCAATCCCCCTCACATCAAGCACATGTTTTAGATAGCATAACCTGAGTAGATCAATAATATCCAACCACTCGACACCATTCTCTTCGCAAAATCTCTTCGCCTTGCCGTCGTTGGTCACAAAAGCCATGCCTTCCCTCTTAGACAACAGAATAGATGTTAGCTCACCTGCATGAATATTTCTCAACTTTATCTTATTCTCTTCATACTCTTTGATCAATTCTGAATCCAGATAAACAATCCCAAATCCTTGCTCTAAAATATCATCAACAAAATTATACCCTGCTTCCTTTGCCCTCAAAAGCTCGTTGTAAACCTCGAAAGAGATTACAAGACTCGCTTTCGGAAACAATTTCCTCAGCAAATCAATTCGACCTATTTTACCAAACATGCTCAGTATATCCGTATCGAATATCATACTATATGTACTTCCTGAGCTTCTTGTCCATTTCTTCTGCTGGTCTTGCCTCCATCTCCCTTGTAAATCCTCTCTTTCCTAAAATCTCTTTAAATTCAATTGTGGTAATCCCAGCGATCTCCGCCGCCTTACTCAAGGATACCTCCCCTTTCTTGTAAAGTTCTATCGCTACAGTAACGTTCAGCTCAGTGTTCTCTCGAAATAGACATATTACGGCATTTTTTATTACTTCGGATCTGTTTGAGTAATACCCTGCGTCCAACAACGCCCCCACTTTTCTCTCAATATCAACAGATAGTGTCTCCATTTTATCCTTCCTCATAATTACAAGGGGATTACAATCCCTTATAATAAAACCCTTTCTCCTCAACATCACCCCACCAAACATCCTCTACATCAACCACCACCGCCCCAACATCCACAAATCTCTGCAAATCCTCAAAGCCCCATCCCCGGAACGCAATCATGCCATGGCGTCAAGTTAGGCTTGCAAAATCATAGCTAATCTACTCATTTTTCATACAAAATCCCCATCCGTCGCCTTGATGTCCCACAAAGGGAAAGGTTAATTTGTGTAGTGTATATACACTAC
>JAYEGI010000085.1:0-4166 GCA_034659035.1 Methanobacteriota archaeon | reverse complement strand
TGTTTGGGGTTTGGGATTTGCCTGAAGGCTGTAAGTTACAGTATAAAAATAATATTTTTTGGATACCTAAAAACGCTATCAGTAAAAATGATCTGGGATTAACATGTACGTGCGGAATGTCAGCTAAGAGTCCGCTTGACGATTACGCGAATTTGAGCGCGGACGCTCTCCAGGACAGTCCGGTTTATGACAACACCCCTGAACTGTGGATACGAGTTCCGGTGCAATGACTTCCACAGTACCATCACACCCCCTGCCCAGTCACCTCCTTCTTCGCT
Organism: Methanobacteriota archaeon; assembly: GCA_034659035.1. GTDB lineage: Archaea > Halobacteriota > Methanosarcinia > Methanosarcinales > Methanogasteraceae > Methanogaster_A. Next base: position 3,888 of record JAYEGI010000085.1, on the reverse strand, counting down.
TCCTGCAAAACCTCACACTTATTCTCAATCACCCTCCTGAATTCCTTCGACGTGGTAGCCCAATCCAGCACATCCACCTTAAAAGGCAAATCTGACTCTGAAAAATCCTCTTTCATCAATGCCATAGTGAGGGGTTGGAGTGGCGTAGCTGATATAATCGCCAGATCAAGATCAGAATATTTTTTAGCCGTCCATGTAACCCGTGAACCGAAAGCCAGCACCTTGCAATCGGGCACGCGCTCTGCCAAAATGTTTTTAATAATTTTAAGATGATCGGGCAGGGTATCAATCATGTTTGACGTTTCTCTAATTCATTAAGAAGGTCGCGAGCGTCGGGCAAGAAATTGAGAGCCGTGTTATAGACACTAATTGCCTTATTTTCATCATAGATGTGTGATGTGGTGTTGCGCTGCTCCCGATATATAAACCAATCCTCCACACACCGTATCATACCATTTTCCGCCCCCTCGCGCAACAAGTCGCGAAAAGAAAGCGCATCCACAGCCGATGGATAAGGGGATCCCTCTTCAAGTTGCCGTTTCAGCATCTTCCAGCAAAGCTCATAAGTATATTTGAATCGCCGGATAACTGCGTCACGCAGTTCCTCGTCATCCGGAGTTCTTTGCGAACGATTCACAGCCCGTTCCATGCTGTTTATTGCTTTATTCAAAGACGATAAGTCCAATGCCATTATTCATCTCCAAAACCCAGGTTCAGAAAGTCTCCAAACACCGTCCATAGCATCGAGAAAGTTGATCTGGCTGGATAAGATGGTTTTTTCCTTGTTACGGAAAATCTTAGAGATAACTTTCTGTTTATCGCTCGCTCCGGGTGTTTCTCCAAGATTTTTTAAATGCGGAAAGAGTTCATCGTCCACGAAGGAGAGAAATGAGCCAAAACCGTGTTCTTCTGAGAGTTCGTGCCGCTTCCCACCAGTAACCCGCCCCCTCCACCGGTATGGTGGTTCAATCGGTTCGTGATAAGTTCCGCGCAATGCTTTCGTCATATGCTCTTCCGCATCTCCCATAATGTCCGGATACTACAGGAAGAACATCCATGTCAATTCAGGCACATAGAGCTGTGCATCCTTCGCCTTATCACGGCGTAGGATGTCACAGATCGATTTGACCGCTTTATCCATAGCGGCTTGTGAATTGATGACTTCACCGTTTCCGTTGTTCTTTTTCGACATATTTCAAACGACTCCAGCAGGTTTCACTCCTTTAGATAATTTTCTGTTTCCGATAGAAATTGCGACCAGATCTCCGGAATGTCAATGACAAGATCTTCCGGATGAGTCTCTTCGATCATAAACCCATAAACATGGACGAAAAAATGCCTGAACGTCAGGTACCTGTAGAGTTCATCAGATAGCTCCTCTGAAACAATTCCCATGGATGCCGAGAGGTTTAACAGGTCTTTGTGCCATGTACCTGACATGGGCAGCTCACCACCCTTTGCAACTATAATTTGTTTTAAAATATTTTCTACACCATTATAGATATTTTGAAGAAACGTGCCGATCGCTGCCAGTTCGATAACGGTCTTTTCCTCTCTTTCAATAGTCTGTTTTAGATTACCAAGCGCAATCTCAACATTCTCCCCCTCTGCACGGATATGTTTACGCAGTTTATCCATAAATCCGCACACCTGTCTCTTCTACAAGGTCATTGAATAACGACTTTCGAGATAGATCAACGAGATCAACAGGCTTTGGCAACCTTTTGAATAACTCGGCATAAAATTTGAAGAATAGCCGGGGTCGATCCCCTTCACCCCGATGTCGATATCATTGGATTCGATGTCATCTCTTGTAGAGGAACCGAATAAGATGACAGATTCGACATTGTATCTTTTAGCGCACCGTATGATCGTATCTTTATCTTCTTCTGTTATCATTCCTGTTACCTCTTTTGTTTGCACTTCAAGTATTTTCTTCTCTGAAATCGGATACTTCCCGCAGAGTCGTAGACAAAATCTCCGTTCCGTAGGGCATTTGTATTCATTTTAGATAATGATTTGTTTATCATGCCCACTCCGCACAAAGCACCTCAGCCTGCTCCAGAACCGTCTGCGTAGCTTTTTCTTGCTTGTCGGGCGGGTAACCGTACTTGCGAAGAATTCGCTTGATGATTACGCGAATTTGAGCACGGGCGTTCTCCCGGACGGTCCAGTCTATGGTAACACTCCGCCGAACTGCGGCTACGAGTTCCTGTGCAATGGTTTTCAAGGTCTCATCACCCAACACCGCAACAGCGCTGTCATTAACTTCCAGTGCGTCGTAAAAAGCGATCTCATCATTGGTCATGCCGAGTTCTTCACCCCGCTTGTGCGCCTCACGCATCTCCTTTGCAAGCTCGATGAGTTCCCCGATGACCTGAACAGCTTCAATTGCGCGGTTCTGGTACTTGCGTATCGCCTTTTCCAGCATTTGTGCAAAAGATCTCGCCTGAACAACGTTCTTCCTTGAATTTGTCTTGATCTCGTCGTTCAAGAGCTTTCTAAGTAACTCCACGGCAAGATTCCGGTATGGAAGTTCTCGCACTTCCTCTAGAAAATCGTCTGAAAGAATTGAGATGTCGTGCTTCTTCAGACCCGCTGCCGCGAAGATATCCACAACCTCATCAGAAGCAACAGCACGCGAAACCAGCTGTCGAATCGCGGTGTCCATTTCTCTTGGTGTTTTGCTCGCACCCTCCACAGTCGCCTTGACAAGACCGTTTCTGACTTCCTGGAAAAAGCCGACTTCGTCACGAATTCTGATGGCTTCTTCGTGTGGAACAGTAAGAGCAAATGCCCTCGACAACGCTGCCACTGCTGTGAGATAGCGTTTCTCCCCATCCTCAAGCTGGAGTACGTGATCTATCACTGCTGCAATTCCGGCTATTCGCTTCACATACTCTGCCTGAAGAAACGGGGTATAATCAAATCCGTGAAACATAGGGGCGACAATTTCATACTTCTCGAGCATCGCCTGAGCGGCGTCTTCCTGATTGATCGCGGCTTCGCCACGTCCACCAGCGTCGGTGTAGTCCACAAGAGCTCGTCTGAGCTGGTCAGCAAGACCGAGGTAGTCCACGACCAGCCCGCCAGGCTTGTCTCTGAAGACGCGGTTCACGCATGCTATCGCCTGCATTAGTCCGTGTCCTCACATCGGCTTGTCGATATACATCGTATGCAGGGCAGGGCAGTCGAAACCGGTCAACCACATGTCCCGCACTATCACAAGCTTCATCGGATCATCCGGATCCTTGAAGCGTTTCGAGAGCGCCTCGCGGCGGGAATGCTTGCGAATATGCGGTTGCCACATATTCGTAAACATAAGAATATTAAAATTAAAGATAGTGAAAAATAAGCCATGTATTTTTAACCATAAACCGTCCCAACTGCTGTGCAACTTTCCATATTTGATAGAAGAGATATGTAATTATACATTTAAAAATAAAAAAATACTTCAAATGTGAATATATCATCCTCATTCAATGTTTTGAGGCGCAGCTTGCGCTATTTCACGCACACCCCAAAAGCAAATTTACGCTGCCCCGCGTGGTGGAGGTTTTAGGCAGTTACAGATGGTGGCATCGACAACGTTCCGGAAAAATTCGATCAACTTCGATTTCGTTCCCCGAAATAACTCATTTAAGCGAATTACGAAAAAAAATATCGAGATTCTCAGCACTTTTTTTGAAACTGAAGTCGGTAATCTCTTTACCAGACTTTTTCGCCGCAATTGCAATTACAATCCTGACAAGAAGGTAGAACTGACATTCCGCACGTACATGTTAATCCCAGATCATTTTTACTGATAGCGTTTTTAGGTATCCAAAAAATATTATTTTTATACTGTAACTTACAGCCTTCAGGCAAATCCCAAACCCCAAACATTTT
>JAYEGI010000084.1:0-16159 GCA_034659035.1 Methanobacteriota archaeon | reverse complement strand
ACCTGTACGGAATGCTCATCGCACCGATCAGATCGAAGCTGATGCTTGTAGGAATCGAACTCGGGGTCTTTAATCACCTGAGTGGACCCAAGACCGCTGATACTGTGGCAGCAGCAATCGGCAGCCACCCGGAGAACACGAGGCTCTTTCTCGACGGCTTGGCTGCGTGCGATCTTGTCACAAAGAAGGATGGCATGTACCAAAACACGATAGTAGCGCAGGAATTTCTTGTGGAGGGCAGCCAGACGTTCATGGGGCCGATGCTCACAATCACTGCACAGACGTTCTTTGCCATTGATGACCTGCCAAAACTGGTGAGAAATGGTCCGCCGCCGCCAACGCCTGAAGCGGATATTGCATCAGGAGAGATCTGGACCCAGTATGCAGCCGCCATGGCAAACGCCGAGCGGGCAGGAATAGCACGGCAGGCTCCGGAGATCATCTCGGGGCTTTTGGAGTTCCCAACGCTTACGAAGATGCTTGACCTCGGCGGGGGTCCGGGGCTAATCGGAATTGCCATTCTGGCAGCGCATCCGAATATGTCGGGCACAATCTTCGATAAACCAGCGATGGTCAAGATAGCCGAGACTGCAATCAAGGAATATGGGATGGAAGATCGGATGGATGTTCTGGGCGGCGACTTTATCCATGATCCCATTGGCGAGGGCTACGATCTGATATGGGCGAGCAGCTCACTCAGCCTTGCCAAAGATGATATGGACTCGCTGATTGCGAAGATTTACGATTCTTTAAGTCCGGGAGGCGTATTCGTCGTCTTACACGAGGGTCTGACCCACGAACGGACGGGGCCCGACGCCATGGTTATCAGCATGACGCCTCTGGCACTGACGGGTCAGGACATGAGGTTCGATCAGGGTTTCATTGCTGATTCGATGCTACGGGTCGGGTTCGGGTCGGTTCGTTCTCGCACGCTGGAAACAGACTGGGGACCGATGGATCTTGATATCGGCAGGAAGGAATAATGCAGGACAACACACGAACCAAGACAGAGCGGAAATTCTGGGGTAAAAACGCTTCCGGATACGATCGCTCAATTATAGAGAAGTACTGGAAGATATACCCATCGTTATTGGATAAAATCGCACAGGATGTCGGGACCGGGGGCGCCGTACTTGAGGTTGCCACCGGGACTGGTCTGGTTGCGCTGGAGATAGCAAGTGCCGCAGAGCAGGTTCATGCGATAGATATCTCGCCGCAGATGATTGACGAAGCAAAGAAGAAGGTAGAAGTGGGGGGAATCGATAACGTGGCGTTTTCAGTTGAGGATGCGTACGCACTGCCTTTCGGTGATGGTATGTTTGATACGGTCGTCTGCAATAATGCGCTTCACAATATGAAGCATCCGGAAGATGCCCTATCTGAAATCAGAAGAGTTCTGAAACCGGATGGTCGGTTCATCGCCGTAATCGCCGGAGTTGGGGAATCGCTCAAATTCAAGATTGCATTAACGATATCTACGCTAGTCGGGCAACTCCCGGTATTTCATAAGTTGAATCTGGACGAATTTGCAGATTTCATAGACAAATCCGGATTTACTGTTGCAACAAAGGATAGGCTGAAACATCCGAAAGATAGAATGGCGTTACTGTATGTTAATTCCAAAAAGGAGGAATAATAAATGAACATTCCACAGATAGACTCGAACTTTCGAGAACTGGACGATATCCTGTGCAGGGGGTACGCTCCAACCATAATCAACACCGCAATGGAACTTGGACTCTTCGATGCACTTTTCGAAGAACCAATGAACGTCCGCACTCTTGCAGCAAAACTCGGGACAGTCGAAGACCTGACCGAGGCTTTTGCCAATGCACTCGTGGCACTGAACTTGCTTGCGAAAACAGGAGCCTATTATTCGCTTGCGCCGCTATCAAATGACTTTCTGGTGAAGTCAACACCCGCATACCAGGGCGGGATGATCGCCATGATGACGCAGCATGGGCAGATCATGGGAAAGATGTTAGAGATACTGAAGAATGACTCTCCGAATGTGTTTAATTCCAGTATGTGGGCAAACGCCGATGTTATGAAGAGCATGGGGCAGGGAGTGATGGCAGGATCGATTCAGGATGCGACTGAGTTTATTTCGACACTGCCGGAATTTCCAGACCTGCATCGGATGTGCGATCTTGGCGGCAACCACGGATTCTATACGATGGCGATGCTTGACAAAAACCCGCAGCTTAAGGGGACGATCTGTGACCTTCCGGAAGTCGTTAAACTGGCGGAAGAGGTCATCTCCGAGATGGGGTATGCCGACCGCATCGACACAATCAGTTGCGATCTCGAAACGGACGATTCGATTGGCAAGGGCTATGACCTGGTTCTTGCATCCAATGTCCTATATGCGTGGAAAGGACATCTGGAGGATATTTTTGAGAGAATCAATGAGGCAATGGTTCCCGGCGGTGTGTTCATCTCCAATCACTTCTCGATGGACGACGATGGATGTGGACCCGTGTCCGGCACAATGATGGAACTGATGACGCGGCTGGGCGGCTACCCAACACACCATCTTTCAGAGGAGGAGCTTAACGATTCGCTTGCAGCGTGCGGATTCGGCGGCTTTACAGTAAAACCTGCAGAGGAAGGACGGCAGTACCGGAGTCTTATTCTTGCGGCAAGGAAGCTGGAGTAGGAATGAATGAAAAAACCGATACGGAAAAGCTGACCGGGATACCTGAAACACTCCTCGTCGCTCTTTATCTCAGGGCTGCCGAAACCCGGAGGGCAGATGGCATCATCAAAGATGAGAAAGCCGTCGAGATGATTCAAGGCATCGAGTACGACTTTTCCAGGTTCAACAAAGCGTGGGCATCCCAGGTTGGCGTTGCTGTGCGAACCGAAATTCTTGATGAAACAACCACCGCCTTCATCCGCCAGTATCCTGATGCCAGCGTGGTGAACATGGGCGCGGGTCTCTGCACCCGGTTTAACCGTGTGGACAACGGCAGCATCACCTGGTACGAGCTGGACCTGCCGGAAGCAATCGAAATGAGGAGGCGATTCTTTACAGAAACCGGTAGACATCGAGTAATTGAGGGATCCATCACCGATTTTAACTGGATGGAACAAATCCCGGGAGCGGGGAACCAGCCTGTTCTTTTTATCGGCGAAGGGCTTTTCATGTACTTCGAAGGGCAAGAGGTCGAAAACATTTTTGTTGAGATGGCTGACCATTTCCCGGGTGCCGAATTATTATTCGAGATTAATGCCCCGATCTCGGTTGGCAGGAGCAAACACCATGATGCACTCTCCAAGACAGATGGGCAAGCCGAGTTCAAATGGGGGCCCGCCAGTGGCGCGGTATGTGAGACATGGGACGACCGGATACGGTTTGTCAGGGAGTGGAATTATCTGGACCGGCACAGGGATCGCTGGAGATTCATGCGCTTGTTTGCATATATCCCACCGCTGAAGCGGCAGATGATGAACAAGATTGCATACGCGAGGTTCAGAAGGGAGGGGTGAATCATGGCACACAAATTAACGATAGAATCGCAGAGTGTTCAGGAAACGATGTTAATCCCACTCTGGGGGCGGGCTGAATACAGCCATCTGTATCCGGAACTGCTTGATGATCCCAGAGCCAGTGAGATAATGGGAAAAATCGATTACGATTTCTCAAAAGTGGAAAAGGGATTTGAGGATAGTGGATTATCGTATCTGGTACGAGCCAGGACCTTTGATGATGCCATAAAGGAATACGCCAAACAGTATCCTGAAGCAACCATTGTCAATCTGGGATCCGGGTTAGATACAACCTTCTCTCGAGTGGATAGCGGAAAAATTGCATGGTATGACCTTGATCTTCCCGATGCCACCGATTTCCGGAAAAAACTGATTCCTGAAACCGCAAGAAGCAGATGCATCGCAAAATCTGCATTCGACGTCTCATGGTTCGATGATCTCGATTACGAAGAGGAGAAAGGAATCTACTTTATAGCAGGCGGACTTTTTTACTATTTTGAGGAATCAGAGATACGCCGATTGGTTAGCAGTATGGCAGAGAGGTTTCCTGATGGCGGGATGATCTTTGATGCGGTTTCAAAGGTGGGTCTCTGGTTTGCAAACAGGATGGTAAAAAAGACCGGAAATACCGGAGCAAAGGGGTATTTCAGTCTTGGAGATCCAGTGAAGCGGATTTCCGGATGGTCTGGTAATATCAACGTTGCTGAATGGTACCCATACTGGCGCGGTGTCAAAAGAGATCCGAGATGGGGAAAATCCACCATCTTCAAGATGAACTTTTGCGATCGGCTCAAGATGGCGAAGTTTGTCCGGTTGAGGTTCGTGAAATGAAAGGAGAAACCACTATGAAAAAGAAGGATAAACGAAAGCGGGGCTTTGCCCGCCTGGTTGAGATAGCCGGTACAAAAAAGTGGTGGCTATTTCTCTCGATGTTTCTGGCGGTCCTTGCCACTGCCGTACAGTTTATTCCCATTGTAGCGGTCTATCTGGTTATCCAGGAGCTTGCCCTTCATGCCGCCGACATCTCGGCGCTTGATTCCGCACTGCTCTACCGCCTCGGTTATATCAGTCTCGGTTCGGTGGCGCTCTACGGAGCTTTGCTCTATGCCTCTTCGATGATCAGCCACGTTTCAGCCTTTACCATTCTCTATGAGATACGGGTACAGATAGCCGAAAAGCTCTCCCGGGTTTCGATGGGCTTTTTCTCGAAAAAGGCGAGCGGACAGCTGAAGAAGGTAATGTCCGAGGATGTTGAGCAAATCGAGCTCTTTGTCGCCCACCATATCCCCGACATCACCAGCGCGGTCGTCTTTCCCCTGGCGATGATCATCTTCCTCTTTGCAGTCGACTGGCGCCTTGCCATCGCTGCGCTTGTCCCATTCCCCCTCACTTTCGGGGTGATGATCCGGATGATGTACGGTCCCGATACTAAGGACGCCTATCAAAATTATCACAACGCTCTAGAGAATATGAATGCCGCAGTTGTCGAGTATGTCCGGGGGATGCCGGTGGTAAAGGTTTTCGGCAGCGCGATGGACTCCTTCCAGCGGCTGAACGGTGCCGTGGAAGACCACCGCAGTCGTTCGAAGAATATGGCAAAGGACTACTCGCGAACCTATCCCGCCTTTCTCACAGCCGCATCCTCCTCGCTGATGTTTATCATTCCCGCTGTTGTTCTGGTCTTGAAATTCACCCCCATCGGAACGCAGTTTGTCCCGACAGCCCTCCTGTTTATGATAGTTGGCGGCGGTTTCTTTTTTCCGCTGCTTAAACTGCTCTTTATGAGCGGCTTTCTCAACCAGATAAACGTTGGTGTCCAGCGGATCGATGAAATCCTCTACATGGATGAGATGGAGGAAGCAGGTGCAGACAAGAAGCCTTCAAGCTCCTTAGTCGAGTTTGACCGGGTCGGTTTTGCTTACAATGAAACCCCTGTGCTTCAGGACCTCTCCTTTTCCGCAGCACCAGGCAGCGTTACCGCGCTTGTCGGACCATCGGGGGCAGGAAAGACGACGGTGGGTCTGCTTGCCGTCCGCTTTTGGGATGTTGATTCAGGTTCCATAAGGATAGGTGGAGCCGATATCCGGGAGATGAAAAGCGAGGTGCTGATGGATCACGTGTCCTTCGTCTTTCAGGACGGATTCCTCTTTTTCGACACCATCGAGGAGAATATCAGGATGGGCAATAAAATTGCCAGCCATGAAGAGCTTGTTGCCGCGGCAGAGGCAGCCTGCTGTCACGACTTTATTGAGGCGCTGCCCGAGGGTTATCAGACCCTGGTCGGCGAGGGGGGCACCTACCTTTCCGGCGGAGAGGTGCAGCGTATCAGTATCGCCCGATCCATCTTGAAGGATGCGCCGGTGGTCATCCTCGACGAGGCGACCGCTTATGCGGATCCGGAGGGCGAGGGAAAGATCCTTCTGGGGCTCTCCCGCCTTATGAAAAACAAGACGGTGCTTGTTATCGCCCATCGACTATCGACTATCAGCAACGCCGACCAGATTCTGGTGATTGATGAAGGGCGCCTTACGGAGTCGGGAACCCATCAGGAGCTTATCAATGCTTCAGGGCTCTACGCAGATATGTGGGCAACCTATTCCAGAGCCAGAGAGTGGAAGATCGCCGCCAAAGAAGGAGTGAAAACATGAAGATACGGGATATAATGGATGCAGCTTCGATGGGAGACCGGAAGCAGCTGCGCCCCATGATTTTGTGGACGGTACTGGAGTACATGTTTCGAGGGGCGCCTTACGGAGTCCTGCTGCTTGTGGTGTGGGAGCTTTTCTACCCGCTCCAGCACCCCGGGGCAGAGATCGATCTCGGCGCAATCACGCTCTACAGCGTCCTATTTGCCTTGAGCCTTGTGCTGCTCTACTTTATCAGCAAGGTCAACTACAGACAGGTTTACTATAAGAGCTACGATCTCTGTGCCGATGGGCGGCTTTCGATTGCCGATCACCTCCGCAAGCTTCCGATGGGCTTTTTCAACTCAAAGGACCCTGGGGATATCGGATCATATCTGATCACCGACTACGCCAATGTCGAGTTTATTCTCAGTCATCTTCTGCCGCAGATTATCGGCGCTATCGTTATGCCTACTTTTCTGCTTATTGTTCTGGCTACCCAGAGCTGGCAGCTTGCGCTGGTTTCCGCGCTGGTGATTCCTCTCGCCATCCCCTTTACCTTTATCTCGAAGGCTTTTATTACCCATTTCGGGACGAAGAGGCGGAAGGCGGGTATCGATGCCTCCAGCATAATGCTGGAATACATCCATGGAATGCGGCTGATCAAAGCTTTCAATCTTACCGGGGCAAAATTCGACCGGCTTGAAAAGACCTTCCGCAGACTCAAGAACCTCAGTATCAAGCTTGAGGCTGGCGCCGGTCCCACCATCCTGCTTTCGAGTTTTGTTCTTCACTCAGGGCTTACCTTAATCATACTCTTCGGACTTACCTTCCTATTTGCAGGAACGGTATCACTGCCGGTCTATGTGATGTTCCTGGTCCTGGGTACCCGGGTCTACGAGCCACTGATCCAGGTGACAATGTATATGTGCGAGCTTAACTACTACCAGCAGGGCATTGAGCGATTGAACGATCTCAGGGCGACCGCCCCTTTGACAGGATCAAAGCCCGGTCTTGCGCCTTCATCTTTCGACATCGAATTCGACGACGTCTCCTTTTGCTATCACGATACTGAAGTGCTCAAGCATGTAAGCTTTAAGGTACTCGAGCGCTCCCTTGTTGCTCTCGTCGGTCCTTCCGGTTCGGGAAAAACCACCATGACCAGGCTGATCGCCCGGTTCTGGGACGTAAACGGCGGAGCGATCCGGATGGGCGGCGAGGATATCCGGAGCTTTGACCCGGACATCCTCCTCTCGTCGGTCTCCATGGTCTTCCAGGATGTCTACCTCTTTAACGACACCATCCTCAACAATATCCGGGTGGGAAACAAGAACACCCCCATGGAGGCGGTTATCGCCGCAGCCCGGGAGGCGCGCTGCCACGAGTTTATCGAACGGCTTTCCGAGGGATATGAGACCATGGTCGGCGAAGGGGGCAGCACCCTCTCCGGAGGTGAAAAGCAGCGCATCTCCATCGCCCGTGCCATCCTCAAGGATGCACCGATCATCCTCCTTGACGAGGCAACGGCAAGCCTCGATCCGGAGAACGAACTCTATATTCAGGAGGCGATTGACCGACTTGTAGAGAGCAAAACCGTGGTCATAATTGCCCACCGTCTCAATACCGTTGTGCACGCAGATGTCATTGTGGTTCTGGATGAGGGATGTCTTGTGGAGCAAGGGACACATCAGGAGCTGATGAAAAAAGAAGGGCTCTACCGCAGAATGTGGGACGAGCAGCAGAACGTGCGGGGGTATAAATTCGCATCATGAAGGGAATTCAAGAAGCCTTTACAGCAGCACAGGCAGAAGGCGAGAGGATGGAACTGGAAGGCGGCGGGGCGATGAAATCTCTCAAATATCTCTGCTACGTCGCAATCGCCCTATCCTGCCCGTTCGTGATGGCGATCTACCACGCCAACGGCATGGTCTGCATACATATAGTCCGCTATGAGGTGATCGCAGCAATTCTTGCAACGTGCTCCGCAATCCTTGCCTTTAGCGAGTACAGAGGGACGAGAAAGCCAGTTGGACACTGGTTATCCGCCTTGATCCCCCTCATCACAATCCCGCTCGTCCCACTTGTTATGATGATTCGCATCGGGTCTGGCGCCCTTTCAGGAGGCGGATGGATGGCACTTGCGACAGTGGAAGGCTTTGCTCTCGTCCAGTTCATCGTGGCAATTCTGATGTTTCGGGGCTTGATATTCAAACGCGGGACTGACGAGTTGATGATGAATACTAAAAAGATTCCATTTATTCAACCTGATAAATAGGAGATTCAATATGAAAGAACTACCGGAAGTAAACGCAAGCTTCGAGAACCTGTACGGAATCTTGATCGCACCGATCAGGTCGAAGCTCTTGCTTGCAGGAATCGAACTCGGGGTCTTCAACCACTTGTCCGAACCAATGTCAGCCGAAACGGTTGCAGCAGCAATCGGCAGCCACCCGGAGAACACAAGGCTCTTTCTCGACGGCTTGGCTGCGTGCGAGCTCGTCACAAAGAAGGATGGCACATACCAAAACACGACCACGGCGCAGGAATTTCTCGTGGAGGGCAGCCAGACGTACCTCGGGGAGTTGCTCACTTTCCAGACACAGATGTCGATGTATGCTGGTCTCGACGATCTGCCAGAGCTGGTGAGGGAGGGTCCTCCGCCGCCAACGCCTGAGATGGATATGGCGTCCGGCGAGATGTGGGCGCAGTTTGCAGCATCAATGGCAAACAGCGAGCTGGCAGGCGCGGCGCAGCAGGCGGCAGGGATCGTATCAGAACTCCCGGAGTTTTCCGCGTTTAAGAAGATGCTGTATCTTGGTGGAGGTCCGGGGCTTATCGGTACTGCAATCGTCGCATCGCATCCGGGCATGTCGGGTGTCATCTTCGACCAGCCGGCAGTTACCAGTGTAGCCCGGGCGTTTATCGAAGAATACGGGCTGGATGATCGGATGGAGGTTATGGGTGGCGACTATATGACTGACCCCATCGGCGATGGGTATGATCTGATCTGGGCGAAAAACACGCTCAACTTTGCCAGAGACGACATGGACTCGATGATTGCGAAGATCTACGATGCCTTGAGTCCGGGCGGTGTCTTCATCAGTTGCTCCGAGGGACTGACACACGAGCGGACAAAACCCGGCGTCATGGTGCTCAGCATGATCTCGCTGTCGCTCATGGGGCAGGATATGTGCTTTGATCAGGGAGAGATCGCTGATTCGATGCTCCGGGTTGGTTTCCGGTCGGTTCGTTCACGCATGCTGGAAACAGACTGGGGACCGATGGATCTGGATATCGGGCGGAAGGCTTGATAAAGGAAGATAGGTGATAACAATGGATGAAACAATCTGGAAGATAATTTTCATAGTCATGGGGGGTGTTTGCGGGACATTGATCAGAATGCCTCATACAAAAAAAATATAATAAAACAGAGAAGATAACATCCGAAAAACCACCAAGAGAAAAGTTTCTTGTTTTTCTCGCATCTGTTGGAATGATGGTTATGCCAATGGTATATGTGTTTACTCCATGGCTAAATTCTTTTAGCATAAACTTGCCTGAGTGGGTGAGATGGAGTGGAGTTGTGGTTTTTGGATTTTATTTGTTCTTATTTTGGTGGGTTCACAAAACTCTTGGAACGAACTGGTCTCCGGTACTGGAAATCAGGAAAGACCACAAGTTGATCACAGAAGGACCGTACAAATATGTCAGACATCCGATGTATACCTGTATGTGGCTTATGGTAGCAGGCCTCTGGTTAATATCATCAAACTGGGTTGTGGGGATAGTTGCGCTTTTAACATGGAGTATTTTATATTTCATCAGACTGCCCGATGAAGAAAAAATGATGATAGAAGAATTTGGAGACCAATATAAAGACTATATGATAAGAACTAAAAGAATAATTCCATGGATGTATTAATATGAAAGGCAATATGAACAAACAGGGAATCATACGGCTCTTAGAGATAGCAGGGCAAAAGAAATGGAAATTATTTGTGTCCGGCTTTTTTGCCATCATAAGCGCTGTTTTGAGTTTAGCGCCCTTTATCCTGATTTATCTGATAATGGTCAAATTATTGGATCCTGCCTTCGGACCGCAGGATTATGATGGCATCTGGAACCTAGCATGGATTGCTGTAGGCGCAATCATCGCACGTTTTGTCATGCTCTTTATTTCCGGCATGTTTTCTCATCTTGCAGCGTTTGATATTCTTTATGGACTCAGAAAAAACCTTGCCAGACATTTAGGAGGTCTGGAGATGGGCTATTTTACAGATAAGTCAAGCGGTGAGATCAAAAAGATATTGTCAGAAGATGTGGAAAACATAGAGCTTTTTGTTGCGCATCACCTTCCTGATGTGGTTGCAGGTGTTGCCCTGCCTCTTTTGACGATCTGTTATCTTTTCATTGTGGACTGGCGTATGGGGCTGGCTGCCTTAATCCCGCTCCCTATTTCCATAGTTTTATATAGTGCAATGCTGGGCGGCTCCGAGTTCAAGAATATGATACGAAAATATCACGATTCTGTAGAAAAGATGAACAGCACCATCATTGAGTATGTCAGAGGAATGCCTGTTGTCAAGATATTTAACCAGACTGTAATGTCATTTCACCGGTTTAGAAATTCCGTTTATGACTATCGTGACTTTACCAGTGCATGGGCAAAGAAAGGAACGCCTCCATGGGCTGCATTTACGGTCATCGTAGGCTCTTCATTATTTTTTATTCTACCATTTGGTATATTGTTTTATATAAAAGGAACAATGGATCTTCCAACTTTGTTCCTATGCCTCATGCTTGGCTCAGGATACATGGTGCCGGTTCTCAAACTCGGAGTTATGGGGCACAACTTTGCGATGATCAATGAAGGTGTCAGGCGTATGGATGAAATCTTTTATCAACCTGAATTGCCTGATGCAGTTGCATCTGAATCTGTTGTTCCTCTGAACAACGATATAGAATTTAGAGACGTGAGCTTTTCATACACAAACAGAAAGGTTCTCCATGATATAAGTTTTAAGACAAAAGAAGGAACTGTTACAGCGCTTGTGGGTCCAAGCGGGGCAGGTAAAACCACTATTGCGCATCTGATCCCGCGTATGTGGGATATCGATAAAGGAGAGATATTGGTTGGCGATATAAATATCAAAGATATTCCAATGGAAAAATTGATGGAGAGAATTGGTTTTGTTTTCCAGGATCCATTTGTATTTGGTGATACCGTATACGAAAATATACGAATGGGCATGGAAGATGCCGGAAAGGAAGATATAATCCGCTCTGCGAAAGCCGCACAGTGTCATGATTTCATTGAAGAACTGCCAGAGAAATATGATACGATGATCGGTGAGGCAGGCACCATTCATTTAAGCGGCGGGGAGAGGCAGCGCATTGCCCTTGCCCGGATAATTCTTAAAGATGCCCCGATAATCGTTCTGGATGAAGCAACTGCTTATGCTGATTCCGAGAACGAAGTAAAGATCCAGAGTGCATTTGCCCGGATAATGGGGGGAAAGACAGTCATTGTTATTGCGCATCGATTGTCCACTATCGCTGATGCGGACCAGATCATCGTGATTGATGATGGAAAGGTTGCTGAGAAGGGAACTCATACTGAACTATTAAACTCAGGGAATCTTTATAAGCGAATGTGGGATGCACATGTTTCCGCCAGGGAATGGACATTTGATATTGATGGGAGGAAAAAAAAATATGATTAAAGCAATGAAAGTAATAGCGGGCGATCTGAAAAAAATTGCGTAAGCCCCTCTGGCTAACCATTATAACCTATATGCTAAAAGGTGCGCCTTATGGGCTTTTCTATCTGCTGCTTCTGGAACTATTCAAACCAAGAGCAGAGATGAATGTAGAGAACATAATCTTGATATTTGCAGGCATGGCAGTGATTTTAATTATTCACCTTTTTGTTGCCATGATTTCGCAAACAAAATCCTTTACTACAGCGTATACGTTATCAGCAGATGCCCGCCTGAATTTGGGTGAACACTTAAGAAAGCTGCCGATGGGCTTTTTCAAAAGAAGAGATCCCGGCGACATTACAGCGCTTCTGCTCCAGGATATGCTGAAGGTAGAAGAGATTTTCTCTCATTATTTTGTAGATATTATTGCCAGTGTGACACTCTGTTCTGCAATGGCTCTGTTCTTCTTTTTTATAGACTGGAGAATGGCGCTTGCAATGATTGTCTCTGTAGTTATAGCAGTACCTGTGCTATTAATCGCTCAGAAGGCTGTAGCATATCTTGGCAGCAAACATATCGCCTCAAGAAACAGTGTCGTATCCATGATGCTTGAATATTTTCAGGGTATAAAAACCCTTAAAGCATTTAATCTTACAGGCGCTAAATTTATCCGCCTTGAAAAAAGCATTTAAGAAACTTCGAAACGACAGTATAATATTGGAAGCAGGCGCCGGGGTCCCTGTTCTCAGTTATCTTGTCATTCTTGAGATGGGATTTATCGGGCTTTTGCTCTTGGGATTATATCTTTTATTCGGCGGGCAAATTACGATCCCGGTGCTGATAATGTTTGTGGTTATTGGTTATCATTTTTACACGCCGCTTCAGAATGTCGGCATGTTTGCTGCTGAGATGCGTTATATGAATCTCAGTGCCGAAAGAATAACAGAAGTGATGAAAACAAGCCCCCTTCCTGAACCAGAAGATGATATCAGACCGGATAATTTTAATATTGAGTTTAAGGATGTGACCTTTAGATATTATGATGTCGATGTTTTAAAGAGGATAAACGCCGCTTTTCCTGTGAGAAGTATCACAGCGCTTGTCGGGCCTTCAGGTAGCGGGAAAACCACGGTTACGAATCTTATTGCCAGATTCTGGGATGTTGATTCCGGAGAGATAACGATTGGCGGAATAAACATAAGGAATATGAAAACGGAAACGCTTCTTTCATATATAAGCATGGTATTTCAGGATGTTTATCTTTTCCATGATACGGTATACAACAATATTAAGGTCGGCAAAAATGATGCCAGCCGTGAACAGGTAATGGCTGCTGCGAAATCAGCTCAGTGTCATGATTTTATAGAAAAACTCGAAAAAGGCTATGACACAATGGTTGGTGAGGGAGGTTCAACCCTCTCCGGCGGGGAGAAACAACGTATATCAATAGCACGCGCGATTCTGAAAGATGCACCTATTGTACTTTTAGATGAGGCGACTGCGTCCCTTGACCCTGAGAATGAACTTCTGATCCAGAATGCTATTCAAGAACTCGTAAAATCAAAGACGCTTATTGTTATCGCACACCGTTTAAGCACCATCGCAAATGCTGATCAAATACTTGTTATTGATAGTGGCAGGGTTGTTGAAAGCGGCAGGCATGCGGAACTTGTACGTGCAAACGGAATGTATAGCCGTATGTGGAACAATCAACAGCAGGCAAGAGGCTGGAAGTTTGGGGCTCATCAGAGGAGTGGTTGAAAAATAATAGCAAGGAGGGAACGGAAATGGCTGATCAATCGGTAGATTACGGAAATTGGGTTCCAAAGAAGATGTTGATCGTTTCTTCTGCTCACACCACTCTTCGGTGCAGCAACGTTCTTACCGCTTCACTCGGTCGTTCGGGTTCTTCTCGGCATCTCCGCACGCTGGAAACAGACTGGGGACCGATGGATCTGGATGTCGGAAGGAAATTACGATTGAGATAGAATTATACAACATCTCAATAAAAACACACAGACGAACAGAATAAACCTATAAGGAGGAAATTAGTATGAAAACAAGTACAACATAGTACAACATGGGTCACAACGACCATAATGATACTTCTGCTGAAACTACTGGTGGTAGCGGAAGACTACACGCTCGGAATCTTAGGAAACGCAAACGAGCACTGTTCCGAGAACCGCGATCCTGATGATACTTAAGTGAGTTGCGCTTGAGATTATGTTCGTCATTCCAGCCATCCGGGGGCAGATAACAAATAATGCAAATGCTGTGGATGCTATCAGGAGTTCTTTCATCTCAATTCCTCCGCCAACATACCTTATGAGTTTTTCCTGTTATTTCGACTTTGGGACATACATTATTATAATGCAATAATATTTAAGTACTATGAATGTGTATGGGTATGTGGTGATCATGCATGAAAGACGAAAATGTATAGTCCCAAATGTTTTGACTTTATATCCACCCCCACTTTCCAAATTTTCTTACAGTCCGGCATCCATCCGCTCGAGGAAGACGTTCAGCTTGCACCCATCCGGAAGTCTTGACCAAAATGCATCCCCCGGCGTCTGAAGATAATGCTTCGTATCCAGACTTTCATGATACCGTACTGTGTTGTACCATTTTACAAAATCTGCAAAACTCTTGAATTTTATTCGTTGTTTTTCGTACAGGTCGTGCATCACTATTCCCTCGGATAGTTTTTATACACATCACCGATTTATATCACCCCGCTTGTATGAAAGTACCTGTGGTCGCTATAAGATAGGGTCTGTAATCGAGTTGACTCAATTTACGACACCAAAGCACCGCATGCTATCGATCCGACTTTAACACCCGCATACCAATAAAAATCAATTTACGATCTCGACTGCTATCGATTTTCCGGATTATTTTTATCGAGCGTTAATCGGGCATCGTTTTTAGATATAATTTAGTTGATATAGTGATTTCTAAATGTGGTTAGTGATGAAGAGGTTACACCGTCCGGAGTCAACAGTCCCGTTTACATGGGCTTGTTACCTGGGGGGCGAGTTCTGATACTTCACACCACCGCAGATTGAGTGTCCCAAAACCTCTGAAACCGCGGTGTGGGTGGAGACTTGCGTTTTTTTGACTGGCAGCCGTCTACGCAGGGTCGTCTCGTACTACATCGCATTTTTTATATCATGCGAACAGAAATCCATGTACGATCTAATGCGTATCGGGTGGCGTGCATGTGGAGGGCTGATTAGGAAACCAGAGCTGGTTATAGGAGAGCATGCAAGAAGTGTCCGGATATTTCGTGTTATTTGCGATTACATGAGTAGGAGAACGCTGATATGAACACCACAACCACATCCCCCCTCGAAGATGTCCGGCAACTTCGCAAACTTACAGTATAAGCATGTCGGAAAAAACATTGTTATCAGGACTCGTAGACCGCCAGCAGGATGCCGTGACCCACACCAGCGGTCCGCTCCTGATCCGGGCTGGTGCAGGCACCGGCAAGACCACCACCATCACCGCAAAGATCGCGTATATGGTGCGGGAACGTGGGATTGACCCTAAGCAGATACTTGCTCTTACATTCTCCAGAGCAGCCGCAGCCAACATGAGATCGCAGGTCGATGAGTTGCTCAACGGCATATCCGATGTGCAGGTCAGCACGTTTCATTCGTTCTGCGCAGGAATCATCCGGGATAATGCGGATAAGTGCGGGGTGCACCAGGACTTCTCGATCCTTGAGGATGTGGATACCGCGGTCATACTGCACCGGGACCTGGGCGTGGGCATCAGGGATGCGCTCTTGTATACGTCATCGATCTCAAAGGCGAAGGACTTGAACATCACAATCGAGATGCTTGATGAGTTCAAGAGTGCAGGCGTGTTTGTGAACTGGTGGCAGCAAATCCGTTATGACCTCAAGACCATCATCTCCACAGGCTGGCACCACAGCCTGATCCCGGACGACTACCTGATAGCTGAGTTCTTCCAGCCTGAAGCCGGCGAGATCGAAACGCTGGAAGGACAGATCAGTGAGGTGCAGAGCGAGCTTGCTGAGGCTGTGGAAACTGCGCAGGAAGTGGCAGCTTATGAACCGGATGAGGGCGAAAAAGTCTCTGCTGCTGTAATTAAAAAAGCCCTCAAGGCACTGATCGACGACCTCAAAGGTAGCACTTGCGACTCAGCCCAAAAGGAGCTTGCAAACCTGCAAGCACAGGATCGGGCGATTAAGACCATCGAAAAACGTATCAAAGACAGCAAGGCAACGCTGAAAACCAAAACCGATGAACTGGAACACAAGTTGCAGCTCAAGCGGCTCGGCGGTGATGATTTCAAAGCCGAGAGCCA
>JAYEGI010000083.1:0-16215 GCA_034659035.1 Methanobacteriota archaeon | reverse complement strand
CTGAAAGAGGTACTCGAATCGATGGGGATACATCTGAATATGTCACTATTGTATAATATATATTTAAATCATGGATGCGATCCGAATATCAAACGGGAACGGTTAATGGAGGGCTGGGTTGCTTAACTGAACACACATGCAGTACCCCCCTGTCCCGGATATTCTCTGCATAGTGAAGTCCCCTGATAGTGGTTTTAGGACCTGAGTAGTTACCTTTTTTATGTAGTTAAAGACCACTCGTTCCGGTGTTTATCGAAGGGGAATTTTGGCTGAGTGCCAAAGGCACGGCACTGTCGAAAAATCTATTGATATCCATACTTTCCACCCACCACATCCACCTAAACTCCCTCCGTCGATATGTAATGAAAGTCCCAGACCAGAGAATCCACACCAGATTTACCACATTTTCCCGATAAAACCACGAAAACTGCATGCACACCATTCAAAAATCGATAGCCAACGCTAATGGCACCCACACATCATTCACGACTAATAATCTCCAACCAGTGTCCAGAAACGGCACAAACATCAAAAATACCTCCAGAAGCATCTTTTCACACTTACCCAGTACCGCGCCCTTTTCATCGCTGATAGTTTCATCTGGTTCTTAATCCCCTCTCAGTTCTGAGTTGCTTTCATAAGCGTCTTCAGACTTGTTGAATAGTAGTTCTCGACCAAATTATTATTTGCTGGCGCGTCTTCCACGAAATAGAACTCCGTGAGGTGTTTCCAATTCTTTTCAATCATCCTCAATCGTTTCTGTACAACTGCATCAAAAGAATCTATCTCTACCATCAACGTAGCAAACACCTTCACAACCTCAAAAAATGTCCTCTGTTCAAGATTTTCGTCCCTACGTCTACGTTTCAGTTCATGTTCGTGTACAAACTACCTGAAAATAGACATATTACTTTTTAGCCACGCCAGTTCCTCAATCTCCGCATCTCTATTGTAAAAAATGTTTAACATGCGGTATTTCATCAATTCCTGCTCGATGGTTCCACGTTTAGGAAAATCGCCCGCTACCAGCTTATTCAGATGAAGGAGACACAGCTGATGAATCAGGTTCTCAGCCATTGAATTTCCCGAATACTCTCGGGTAACTTGAATGAAGGTCAGTTACAACGAAAATCTTCTTTGTTGGGCCGAGATGTGCCTTAAGAAAGGTTGTAATAGTCTCAGGACTCTTGTCGTCATAGAGTTCACCCGCTATCGGTCTACCGGTAACACTATCCAGTAATGTTAGGCGGAATTTTTCTGATTCTGCCCATTTTTGGGTGCTGTTCGTCATGATGAACGATCTGAATGTCTTCCATTGGCGGGATATACGTACTTTCGACTGAATTCGTGAAATCGTTGTGAATAGTATCCTTTACTCTGGGAAATATGAGTTCCATTACCGCGGATATGTCATCATACGATACATTTTGAGTAACTACTCAGGTACCCAAAACCACTATTCAGGGGACTTCACTATGCAGGAACTCTCCAGGACCTGGAGCATACTGCAACCAACAGGGAATTTAACCGCAGAGTACGCAGAGAGGCGCAGAGGGGAAATAAACAGTTATGTGCTTCTAGCGTTCCTCTGCGCCCTCCGCGGTTATTTTTCTTGCCAGAAAATACAGGATCGCAATCGGGAGACCAATCAACATACCTGAGTAGTTACCATTTTGAATCCGCAAGCGCTGGAAAACGTTTTTCAAGGGACTGAAAAAGTCGGTTTTCAGTGTTCCCAGAAATTTCGAGATTCTTCGAGTGGTTCCTTGCAAATATGGCAGAGATATCCCCCGATCTTTACGCTATCAAGTCTTTTTTTGCAATGCTCGTTGTATCCATTGTGATTCATCCGATTATCGCATTTCAGATAGTATGGTGACACAATAGTTGAGTTACAACCCCCACCCAACATATTATAAGCATTTAGGCAGAAACGAGGTTGTCAAGTTATTGGCACTGAGTGATCCCGGGGTTCAGACACAATGATGTTTTATCACAAATTTATCGATACCCATTCGTACGATTGGTCCAAACATACGTACCTGTGTTTGATACAAGCACCAAAGCCAAGTCAACAGCCTTAGCAAGGACTATCAGGTTGTAAAAAAAGTAAAATAGCGAATTTGATATTATCTCGTCCGCCTGACTACGTAAGCAATCATGCCCGCGACTACCAGCAATGAAGCTGTGTATCCGGGCGTGCTATTCTTCGTCTCCGTCTCTGTTGCCTCAGGTTCTTCTCCCTCAGACTCTGCTACCTCTATGATCTCTACTACTTCTTCTGTTGCAGGGGTTTTGATCGATTCTGCTACCGTTGGCACGCTGGTTTCAGGATGGCATACCGAACAGGTGAGTTCTCTCTGTGTTGGCGGCACAACCGTTATCAGATGCAGCCCTGTCAGGTCATGGCAGTTGCTACACAGGGGAAGGATTACCTTGCCCTCCGGCATGTGACATCCTTCACAGGTCGCCAGACCCGGCAGATGAATCAGGTGTGGGATCACATCCGCGTCCAGGTCCCGCCCATCCTTGTTACCATCTGGTCGGTGGCACATATAGCAGATCGATGTATTCGTCTCTTCGCCATGAATGTGCACAAGATCATCCTGTGTGTGGCAGTCCTGGCAGATGATGGTCACTCCTGCAGGTTGTAGCGGCTTTACAATGTCCGGCGCGGTCTTGTGACATGCCTCGCATCCCTGATGCACATCCACGAGATCGCGATGGCAGTGTGCGCAGACCGTTGTATCGAGGATCTCGCTGTTGTGGTGGGTATTGATATCCCCATGACAGTACGTGCAGTCCTCGGTCGCCACCTTCTTCATGTGCACATTGTGAATCGTGCCGTAGTGGCATTTCTCACACTGAGGGATTGCGATCTCAAGCGCCGCGCCATGGCAATCCTCGCAGGTTACCAGGTTCTGCTTCATCTTCTCCTCATGAAGTGTATGTGGCGACCCGGGGTGACACTTCGCACAGTCTATATTCGCAGCATCCAGTGCGATCGTGTCAAACTCCACCTCAGCATAAACTGACATAGCCACGATCAGCAGAATAAGTGTTGCAAGCAACATCGGTGTTCGTTTCATAGTATTCGCCTCTCGATTGTTATCGATTGTAACGATATGGTTTGTGTTTGGGTATATATTGCTTTTCCTGCGAACGCGCATGAGCAAGACGTGGCCACGCCCTGTCAAATCACAAGGTTTAAATCATGACAGCCCGTTTAGGTCTAATGTATGCGCCTATCAGATATGATTGCGATTCTCGAGGAGATTGCACCTCCTGAACTTGCTTACGAATCAGACAGGGATCGGATTGGACTGGTGCTTGATCGTGGGAATAATGTGAACAAGGTAGCTATTGCACTGGATGCTACCGACTATGTGCTCGAAGAGGCTGCACGCGAGGGTGCGGATCTTCTGGTAACGCACCACACCCCGATATATGATCCGATCCACAGGATCTCAAAGAGCCTCTCGGACTCGTTGAAGATCGCTCTTGAGAGTGAGATCTCAATATATGCGATGCACACGAACTATGACCGGGCACAGGGCGGCGTTAATGATGTGCTTGCGGAAGTACTCGAACTGGAGGATGTCGAGGAACTGGAACCAGGACGCATAGGAAGAACAGGATGCTCGACAACATCAGAGTTTGCAGAGTTTGCTGCGCAGCAATTAAACGTCCCGGTTAGGTGGATCGGTGAGCGCAACATCGAGACCGTGATGGTTATCGGCGGCAGCGGCCTATCTGGCGAGTTTGTGAATACCGCAATCGTTGGCGGCGCGGATCTTCTGCTGTCAGGAGAGATCCGGCACGACGCGATCAGGAAGGCGCATAATCTGGCACTCATCGATGCCACGCACTATGCAACCGAGATTCCTGCAATGAAGCGTCTATGTGATCGATTGCCTGTCGATACGGTCTTCATCGATCACGTACCCGATGTCAGGTGGGTGGACAACACCACCATATCACTTCCGGAAACCCCGGCGTGGCAGGTATAGGCATTCCACAGAGATCTGTGCAAGAGGGCGCCGAGATATGTCCCCCAGCCTCCGTACTATAGAATACGATCACCATACCACTGCAACATCTCCGGACCCGACAATCTTCTTATCCTTCATGATCAACGATAGCATCAAGCAATGTCGCTGTTGCGGCAATGACTCGGTCCTGAAGTTCCGGAATCACTTTCAAATCATGATATTTCAGAACAACAGCCACATCTATAAGATAAGTTATATAATTTAAACTCCCTTCAATCACTTTCAGAATCTCGATGAACTCGAGATCAACCCGGTGTTTTTCAGTGATGAAGATTGCCTCTGCCAGTACCACTGTTAGAATTACGTATCCACTTTAAATTAGGTGATAACCGAGGTACCATCTAAAAAATAGGAGATTTTGATAATTATCGTAGATGCAGATTTAACAAATTCACTCCGATATTTCCTTAAATCAGTGGAATCAGTATTAATCTGTGGATGATATGACTTTTAGCCACAGATTAACACCGATGGACCCCGATTTAGGTTTATATATACATCTTTCAGAAAGATTGAAGGCGAGTTTTACCATACTTTTTGGAGTGGATACGGAATTACAACAACTGCATTTCCCGCATCGACACAATTGTATGCATATTCTGCTTTCCTGCCGAGACGTTCATCATCAGTCAGATACTAGAGCAACGCATGGGTATCTGTTACAGAGGGGCTGCCGCTACTAAACGTACTTGAATACCGATTTTTTGGCAGTTTCGATCTCATCACTGGTTATATATGTGCCTTTGAGAAGTCCCTTCAACGAAACAATTTTTCTCTGTGTCCGAAGCACTGTTTTGGTGTCACGGAGTTCATTTTCAACCAGGGATAGTTTTGTATACATCGCAATCCCAATCGTATCGGGCAGGGCCTGTATATTCTCGCCAGTTGTAACAGTTGCCATCAAACTTTAATTACATTTAAAGTATATTAAGAGAACTGTCGCTTTTCCAAGTGGGTCCGCCATGCCCCACTCTAACGCAAGCGTTGCCGCAGAGTGCGCAGAACCGCGCAGAGGGCTAAAGTGGTCTCGAAACTCTGCACCCCTTTACCATCTCCGTGGTGATAAATCACTTGATTTATAGCGCTTCCGGAAACGCCAGCATGATTGGGCGTATACACTGCTACGCCCGTACATGCCTAAACAAGGATTTTCAGCGCTTTATCGACATCGACGCCATCGTGCACGATCGCTGCAGCCGCCCGCGTCATCAGTGTCGGATCGTTCGCCTGAAACGCATTTCTACCGATAGCAGCACCTCTAGCGCCTGCTTCCATCGCACCCTTGATCATCTGCAGGAACTCCTTATCGGTATTCGTCTTTGGTCCGCCTGCGATCACCACAGGAATGGGGCAGCCCGCAACTACGGTCTTGAATGAGTCCGGATCGCCGGTATAGTTGGTCTTGATGATATCCGCGCCAAGTTCAGCGCCGACGCGAGCCGCAAGTGCGACCGCGACCGGGTCGTGCTGGTTGGGGATTGCGGCACCTCGCGGGTACATCATAGCAACAAGCGGAACACCCCAGTAATCACAGTCATCCGAGACCGCACCAAGATATTCGAGTTGATCCGATTCGGTAACAGAGCCGACATTGATGTGCACGCTCACGGCATCCGCGCCGAGTTTGATCGCCTCTTCGACGGTGCATACCGCCACTTTGTTGTTCGGATCGGGTCCAAGCGAGGTGGACGCGCTCGTATGGATGATAAGTCCGATATCGTGCCCGTATCCGCGATGCCCGTGCTTGACCATCCCTTTCTGCATGAGGACCGCATCCGCGCCGCCCTCTGCCACCTTGTTTATGGTCTCTCCGATATTTACGAGCCCTTTTATCGGACCCTCTGATATTCCATGATCCATTGGAATGATCAGTATGTTTCCGCTCTTCCTATCGAAGATCCGTTCAAGCCTTACCTTCTTTCCTATTTCTGGCATGGTTTCACCATTTCATTCATTACTGCGATATTACAGAACCGGTGATATTATAAGTATTGTCTAATCAGGAAACTGTCCAACGCCAACACAGTGGTTAAACATAAGATACTTCAAAGTAGTCTACTATGGAGTATCCAACCTGTATAGACCGGCAGCAGGAACTAACAACACTGAGAGAGCGGTTCGGCAGGAGAGGTGCGGAATTCATCGTAGTATATGGAAAGAGATAGATAGTAAAAAGCACGCTCTTGCAGAAGTTCATGGAAGATACAGACGGAATCTACTTCTTTTGTAACTACTCAGGTATGTTGATTGGTCTCCCGATTGCGATCCTGTATTTTCTGGCAAGAAAAATAACCGCGGAGGGCGCAGAGGAACGCTAGAAGCACTTAACTGTTTATTTCCCCTCTGCGCCTCTCTGCGTACTCTGCGGTTAAATCCCCTGTTGGTTGCAGTATGCTCCATGTCCCGGATAGTTCCGGCATAGTGAAGTCCCCTGAATAGTGGTTTTTGGTACCTGAGTAGTTACCTTCTTTTGTAGAATCGAATCCCAGAAAGAGATGTTCGAACGGTTTTCTTCGCAGATTGCAGATGAGATGGGCATAGAATATCTCAAAGGAGCGCCTTTTACGACATAGGACCCCCTTCTCGATTTTTTTATCGATAAGAAGACTAACAATTTCGCAATACTCTTCGATTAGTTTCCATACCTGATCAGTGCTGATCGGTCAGCATATGTATCATCAGATACAGATCAAACCACATGAATTGGTTTGCGCTACTTATCCTCATAAGTCTGACACTCGTGGCAGTTCATGCAGGTGTTGCAGGTGTTGCAGATGCTGCAGCAACTACTGCACCAACCCGTGCACCGACTCCCACAGAGGTTAAAAAATACGACTCATCATCACCCTACCCCATCGATGCTCCTGCACTCTCTGCAAGCCTGTTCCAGCAGATCCCGTATCCTGCACAGCCAGGTGAGGAGGTGACGCTGCTAATCAAGACAACAAATCATGGAGACGAACCGGCAGAGAATATCATCTGGTATCTGGACGTGCAAGAACCATTCGAACTGAAAGAGACCGAAGAAGCGACCCAGACGCTACCTGAACTCAGATGCGGCGAGACTGTAAATACCGAGTATTATCTTACCGTGGATCCTGACGCACGGTCTGGTGAGTACACGCTCGATCTGAATATCACTTATAGCGGGGATTTTGATTCCAACCGTCCCTACCTCACCACGAAGAGCATGATCGAACTCACGATCAGGGTGATGGGAGATCCTGATCTTATCCTCATCGATGCTGACATCCCGGAAGCAAATCTTAAATCTGAGTTTGATGCGAAATTCTCGATTAAAAATGTTGGAACCGGACCTGCAAAGAATGTAAAGGTTTGTTTTGAAAATCAAACCAGTATCCTTCCGAAGATATCTATGTATTACATCGACACACTAGCGCCTGGAGCGACCGTGCTCATCGAGTCTGGTTTCTTCGTCGATACCATCACACCATCCCAGCACCCACTGCCGATCGCGATTTATTATGAGAACGAGACGCACGGAATGCAGCCAGCACAACGATATTCGGTGCTGGTTCCTGTATCGAGCGGAAACACGGTCTTCGTCTATCTCGATTCGCAGGACGAACTCACTGATGGCACGGTCGGAGAGATCACCATCGGCGTTGCGAACTGCGGGCTTTCTCGGGTAAAGCACGTCGTGCTGATGATAGGGGATGGGGGTGGGTTCGAACTGACCGACACCGACACGAGATACATCGGCGACATCGAGAACGATGATTACGACACCGTTGATTTCAAGATCCTGCCCCGGTCAGACTGCATCAATATAACTGTAGATGCGAGTTACGACGATGATTACGGTAATACATACAGTATGACAACAGAACTGCCGATCAAGGTGCAACCCTCCAAGGGAAAATGGATACTATTTCTCCAAAGTGTGGGAAAGTATGCATGGATATTTGTAGTATTGATTGCGCTGCTTGCATACCTCTTTAGAAAACGCATTAAAAGGATCATATCCAAATGAAATTATCGGATTACTTCCGGTTCTGCTACAAGGGATTGGTACAGCGGAAAACCCGGAGTTACCTAACGATCATCGGCATCGTGATCGGGATAATGGCTATCGTTGGCTTGATCTCGATCGGAGTCGGGATGCAGGTCTATATGGACGAGCAGATCGGGAAGATGGGGGTTAATAAGATTATAATACTGCCGGTGCCACCGGGCGGCGCGTTAAGTGGTCCGAGTTCCGCATCGACGTACTTCACGGACCGGGATGTGAGGGCTGTCGAGAATGTGCGAGGGGTCGATGCGAACTGTTACATGGTCTACCGGACCTCGCTTATAACTTACAAGGATATCGATGCCACTGCGTCGGTTGTCGGCATGGTGCCCTCGATTGCAGAGGACGCGTATTTCGATGTCCAGGGGTATGAACTCGAATCAGGAAGAGATCTGGAGGATAAGGATACCCATAAGATAACGATCGGTTACTGGATTGCGTACAAGACTTTTAAAGTTGGGGATACCTACAAAAAGGTCAAGATAGGTGATAAGATCGAGATCAAGGAGCAGGGTTTCAAGGTCATCGGAATTATGGAGGAGATCGGGAGCCGGGATGATGACATGACTATCATCATGAGCATCGATGATGCAGAGCGGCTTTTCGACGTGAGCAATGAATACGACTTCTTCTTCGCGAAGATAAAGGAAGGAGCCGATCCTGAAGATGTTGCAGATCGTATCAGTGATCGGCTTGAAGATGAGCATGATGAGGAGGATTTCACGGTCATGACCGCAGCACAACTCTCAGAGACCGTTGGTGGAATACTTTCAGCGGTATCTGCAGTCCTGATCGGGATTGGCGCGATCTCGCTTCTCGTTGGTGGTGTCGGGATCATGAATACGATGTACACCTCAGTTGTGGAACGGACGCGAGAGATCGGGATATACAAAGCGCTCGGAGCCGAGAACAATACAATATTGATGCTTTTTCTGGTCGAATCCGGTTTGATCGGCGTAATTGGAGGTTTGATCGGGATCGTGCTCGGTTTCGGGATGGCGATCATGGTGGAGATTATCGGAAAGGAGCTGGGGGTCGGTCTCTTGCATGCATGGATCTCGTGGGAGCTTGCCGCGTTCGCGCTTCTATTCTCGTTCTCGATCGGGGTTCTCGCCGGATTCCTGCCGTCCCGGTCCGCATCGCAGATGGATCCGGTGGACGCGCTGCGGCATGAGTGAGTCTTATGGGGAAAATGATCATCGGAATCGGATCAAGACGCGGCGTTACCAGCGATGAGGTCTCTGCTGCAATTGAGTCTGCGCTCCATGATGCAGGGATCGGGATTGCTGATGTGCGGATATTCGCATCATCGCGGCTCAAAGAGAACGAGGTAGGCATCAAGGATGCGGTAAGGTCGCTCGGGTGCGATATCGTATTCCTTGACGATGAGACGATTAACGCTTATGAGCCGCCGTCTCCGTCCGAGGCAAAGAGGTTTGGTCTCGTTGGTGTGGCAGAGCCGTCTGCACTTGCGCTCTCTGACGAAAAGGAGATGGTGCTTGAGAAAAAGGGGTACGGCAGGGTCACAATCGCGATTGCACGGTGATCTCTGCAGCATGGGGCTATCGCGCCGCCGCGATGTTTGCACACCCGCTCACGAGTGATGCCATGTTACACAGAGCACAGCACCCAGGCAGGTTGGCAGCCCATAGTTACCGGATATGTTTTTATGCCAGCAATCCAAATTTGCATATACAGGGGCACTATTGCAGTTTGAGAGACCTGACCATGACGACCATAACCATAGGAATCGCTGACACAACATTTGCACGTGTGGATATGGCAGAATCTGCGATATCGGAACTGAAAAGGAACGTATCAGTACGAATTGAGCGCTATACCGTTCCCGGGATCAAGGACCTTCCGGTTGCGTGCAAGAGACTTATAGAGGAGCGCTCGTGCGATATTGTGATGGCGTTTGGGATGCCAGGGGGTGACCCGAAGGACAAGATCTGCGCACACGAGGCATCGCAGGGGATCATCATGGCGCAGTTGATGACGAACATGCACATAATTGAAGTCTTCGTGCACGAGGACGAAGCTGTGAGTGATCGTGAACTTGCCGCGCTCTCGGAAGCCCGTGCTATGGAACATGCGTTAAACGTGATCAAACTTATCGAGAAGCCCGAAGCACTCGAGAGAGAGGCAGGAACCGGGCAGCGGCAGGGGTATGCGGATGCCGGACCTGCAAGACTGTAGTCCTGTTTATGCATCTTCGGAAGTTCCTTCTATCCTGCTCGATATGCCGGCAAGATGTGCCAGTAACAACGGCACGATCGATGCACTCACTGAATCCGGGGATCGGCTAAATGCGATGGCGATCATTCACGCCAAATTAGATGAGGGGGTATGTGTTTAGCTCACTAAATCGACATCGGTAGGCGGTGTAATTTCGTATATTTTTTCGATTTTTGATAATGGCTACAATTTCCAGATTCAAAAACGATAACAAGCGGAATACCCTGAGAACTCTTGTTTTATGTAGATTTTGGTCTATTATGGCTCTTGATAGCGAATCTGGTAGCTAAACACATACGATGAGGGCAGTAATTTATCAAGGATCAATATGATGGGGTTTGTGAATATGTTGCTCGTGCAATTGTTCCGGAGTTATCCGGCGCAGGACGCATAGATCACCCCGATCGTTTTCGTAGAAGCTTAGAGGTCATCAGCAAAGAAGGGATAGCCTTTAATAGGGAATTTGATACAGAGTACTGATGGGGAAGTTCTGCATGACTAAAGCGAGGATACTGATCGTTGAAGACGAAGCAGTTGTGGCTGAAAATCTGGAGAAAGTTATCACCGATTGCGGTTACGAGGTGGTTGGGCGCGCTTCCAGTGCAGATGATGCTATAAATGCTGCAATTGAACTCAACCCCGATCTGATATTGATGGATATCGTTCTTTTAGGAGAGAAAACCGGCATAGACGCATCTTACGAGATAGAAGAGAAGATAGATGTTCCGGTTATATTTTTGACCGCATATTCCAATCTTGAGTTGATAGATAGAGCCAAGAGTGTGGAGCCTTATGCGTATATTGTTAAGCCGTTTCAGGACCGGCAACTCTTCGCATCCATCGAGATGGCCCTATACAAATGCCGGATGGAGAGGAAGTTAAAAGGTAGTGAGGAGCGATATTGCCGAATGGTAGCCAACGTTCCGGGTATGGTTTACCAGTTTGTACTGCATCCAGACGGTTCCATGGATTTTCCTTTCGTTAGTGAAAGTTGCCGCGAATTGTTTGGCATAGAGTATAGTGAACTCGTGCGAGATGCCGATGTTCTTCTGAATATCATTCACCCCGATGACCAATCCGGATTTCATCGCGCGGTTGCCGACTCGGCTAAGTCGCTCTCGCCATGGGAATGGGAGGGCAGAGCCGTCATATCAGGGGGAGAGAGGTGGTTACGGTGTATTTCTCGCCCTGAGCGGAAGGCAGACGGAGATGTACTCTGGGATGGTTTGGTCATAGAGATCACCGAGCGAAAAGTTGCAGAAAAGCGCATCGAGGAGGAATATCATCGTGCAGAATTTTATATCGATCTCATGAGTCACGATATAAACAACATAAATCAAGTCACGAGAGGTTATCTTGAACTGCTACTCAAAATGCCGGATATCCCTTCAAAATCCAGGAAATATGCAGAAACCGCTCTCGATCACGTCAGGAAGAGCGCGGAGATTATATCCAGCATGAAAACGCTCTCAACAGTTCGGTCAGGCGGACTCGAAATTGTGGGGATCGATATATATCCGGCGTTTGCAAGTGCGGTTGAAACCGTAAAGTCACGATCCAGGGATATCAGGATCAACTCAAACATTACCGAAGGCAGATATTTCATCCGCGGCAACACTATGTTCTTTAACGTCTTCTCGAATCTCCTTAATAATGCTGCCAAGTTTGATGAACATGATATCGTCGAGATCGATGTTGATGTTAGTTCACTGGATGATGACTGGCGACTCGAGTTCAAGGATCGAGGGCGCGGTATCAGGGACGACTATAAGAAGATCATATTCAATCGTCTGGAGCGGGCTGGCGAGAGTACACAAGGATCAGGACTTGGGCTCACGATCGTTAAGCATATCGTTGAGAGTTACGGTGGGACGGTCCGGGTGGAGGATCGTGTCAGGGGGGACATGACACAGGGGAGCAACTTCGTTGTGCTGCTCCCAAAGGGGGACTGACCATGGCAACGGTATTCATCGTGGATGATGAACCGATGCTTCATGAACTCTACGGCGAAATCCTCGAGATGGGTGTGTACGAAATCGTTGCGAATGCGTATAACGGCGATGAAGCGGTTGAAATCTGGAGCAGGATGGACGATCCGCCCGATATTATAATCATGGACCACCGCATGCCGGACAAGGACGGGGTCGAGACCACGAAAGAGATATTAAAAATAAACCCAAATACAAAAATAACATTTGTGAGTGCTGACACCGCGGTCATGAATGATGCACTGAACTCAGGCGTATATTCTTTTCTGTCAAAACCATTCGCCATGTCTGATCTGCTTGCGTGGGTCGAAGAGGTGGTAGCAGAGTGCAGACAGAGCGACGTAGTCCGGTCTGATTCGGGCGACCTATAACCAGCCAAGTTCACAACCGCGAGTCCTTTTGATTTGTTCTGGTCGGTTGAAAACATGACTCCAACCCGACAAATACAAATATGGTTGGATGGGTGTAATCAGTGAAACCGGTGTTGATCTGCGGCTAAAACAGTATCAGCCACAGATTGACGCAGATGGACACAGATTATCTATGTAAACGACTTTTCAGATTGATAGTTCTCCATTATGGCATTTGTGGTTGCGTAATACAGTCCGACGTTCCCATAAAATAATAAAAAAACTCACAACCGTTTCCGAAACGTTCATATACTTGATGGTACGAATGACGATAACCTGCAGCGTAAACTGCCGGCTGCTGGCACGGGTGGTTTCTCTGACCAAGAAATTTTTTGATCAGAGAGAAAAATTTTCGAGGGTTAGTAATAAGTAGAATGTTATGGATGTTAGTACAACGTCACGTCCCCATAAAGATAGGTGATTTCATGAAACAAGTTCCAACCGGCATTCCGGGACTGGATCAGATACTCGACAATGGGTTTACACGCCCCTCTACTGTATTAGTCGCTGGCACGGCTGGCACTGGCAAGACGACATTTGCGATCCAATCCCTCTTCGCCGCAGCAAAGAATAGTGAGACCTGCCTTTATTTTTCAGCCATATCCGAGCCGATTGCGATGCTCAGCGGATACATGGCAAACTTCAGTTTCTATGACCAGTCGCTATATGAAGAGGAGAATCTCATCTACTTTGATCTGAGTCAGGAGATCATGAAGAACAAGACGTATGACCTGATAGACATCATCGATGAGAATGTAGAGGCGATACACCCCGACCGGATCGCTATCGACCCGATTACGACGATGGATCTGTCTTTAAGCGATAGTGAACGCAGGCAGTTTTATTTTGATCTATTCGTCGGAATGAAAGGATGGAATTCCCTTGTACTGGTCACTGGCGAGTTTACCGAGATGGATATATCGACAAGTCCAATCAGTTATGTTGCGGACGCAATCATTTACCTATCCAATGAACTGAGAAAAGGGTGCCGTGTGAGGTATCTTGATGTCTTAAAGATGCGGGGGCAGGATTATGCGAGCGGAAAACACGTATACAGGATCACGGGCGACGGCATCATCACCTATCCGGATCCGCCGATGACAAATGGTGCGACCGCAATAGATAAACGCGTGAGCACAGGCATCCCGGGACTCGACCAGTTGCTAAGCGGCGGACTGATTCACGGGACGACCACGCTTCTTACAGGTCCGAGCGGCACAGGAAAAACGACAACAGGCATGCACTTTATTCTTGAGGGTGCACGCAAGGGCGAGCCGGGGCTGATCGTTACGTTCGAAGAGAACGCAGCACAACTGCGAAGGAACGCAGCATCCTTCGGATGGGACATCAAGTCTCTTGAAGAGGATAATATGCTGCACATCCAGTATCCTGCTCGTGAGGATGTGTATGCTGGAGAGAGCCTGCTCCGGATGCATGACTGCATTACGGAGTTCGGTGTCGAAAGAGTCCTGATAGATTCGATCAATGGATTTGACGACTTCTCGCCAGATGGGGATAATGTAGAGTATATCCAGAAATCATCGAGGTATCTCAAATCAAGAAACATCACGATGGTCTTCACAAACGAAACAAGAGACCTCCTTGGATCGACGAGAGTCACTGAAGGCGGTGTCTCGTATGTCACGGATACTGTTATCACGCTTCGATATGTGGAAATTGCGTCGGAACTCCTAAGGGCGATCTCGGTCTTGAAGATGCGCGGGAGTGCGCATGACGCTGGCATTCATAAAACCGAGATCACAGAGCATGGCATGACAGTCGATACCGATAAGGCATCGTTCATGAAGTATGAAGGTA
This sequence comes from Methanobacteriota archaeon, assembly GCA_034659035.1. Taxonomy (GTDB): domain Archaea; phylum Halobacteriota; class Methanosarcinia; order Methanosarcinales; family Methanogasteraceae; genus Methanogaster_A. The sequence goes on along the minus strand of JAYEGI010000083.1, from coordinate 1,676 downwards.
TATTCAGTGGAGTACCGACCTTAACGAGAGCAGAGGCATTTGATAAGGTGTTTGGACGAAGGAGATGATTTTATAGCGGATATCGGGGTAGTTCTCGAGGCATATTCCTTGATCCTTGCGTCTGCCATAACGTTTTTTCTATTTTCGATTGGCAGGTTCTACCAGCTCAAGATTGGCAGGGAGACCCATTATAACTGGTTCCTGGTACCTGTGATACTCTTTTTATCGTCCGCATCACTGCATATACTCGATTATGGGGGGGTCGTTCTCGCTGGTCTCGGAGCGGTGCTGCTGATCATTCTTACTACTATGCTGTATAACGTCATGATGGGGGTTGAGAAATGACCCCAATCTCTATCATCGCTTGGGTGATCGTGGTCGTTTCGCTTATGGCTGTATTCTATGCGCTTGCACGGTTCAGCGAGGAACTTGGCGAAGCTCTGCGTATACGACCGTACTATATTTCGTATTATGTTGCGTCGCTCTTTCTTTTCATCGGCATCCAGATGAGATTGCTGGGTGCAGTGGCGCCTGATCTCGCTTTTAAATATGCACACTGGAACGAGGCGCTTGTGGCAATCGGGGTGACGATCGCATTGATAACCACAATCATATACTGGAGCTGGCTTCTAAGTGATCGCCAAAAAATGAAGTAACAATGTTTATCGGGAGATATGCTGAATTTTTGCTCCGGATACCTTGATTTCGCAGGGAAACGGATCGTCAGGGGTATTTTGGAGATTTCGGAAAATTTTAGAGAAAGGTCTCAGCGAGTCGTGTCGCTAACTTTGTGCGCGCCTCTGGGTTTTATGAAAAAGCCCCCCCGTGTTCCCGTGTTCATCTCAGCCGGTAGATGCAGACACCCTCGTTCTCGAATATCTTCTCAAAAGACTCCATTTCAGAGCCGCTTATGAATTTATGGTACATCGATTCCTCATACCTAAACCCGGATTCCATGTCCAGTGCTTCTGTCATAGCCCAGAACAAGCCATGTCCATAGTATCTCGGCATATATATGGTGGTTGCGCCGTACTCTTCGGAGATGTTCTTCGCCTCCTCAGCCGAATCGGTCACAAAGAACCGCGCAACATCTACCATCCTCTCGTCCGGTTCGAATTTGTTGATGGAGGTCGGTCGTGAGACCGTGTGCTCGATGCTCTCAGAGGCGTAGCATATCACCGGTGTCTTGCCTGCTGCCTTTATCTCAAGCGATGGGTCCCACCATGCCATGACCACCGCGGTGTTGGTCTCGCTTAAGAACCGGATCGCATCGTACGTATCCTGCGAGATGAAGCTACCAGACGTGGCATCCTTCGAATCGATGAAATATGAAACATCCTGACCCTGCATACATGTACCGCGTACAAAATCATCAGTTATCCGGTATAACTTGATATCCTGATAGTTTCCAAGTTCTTCTACAACCATAGATGCCTTTTGCTGATTCAGATGATTATAATAAATGCCCATTCCAGCAGATGCCGCCACAACAAGGAATACTGTGATTGCAAGCACCATGTACGATCTCTTTCTCAATGTGTGCGAAATATCACCATGGCGTCAAGAATGGCTTGGATTTTTTTCCGGCATCAACAGACTGCTTCCACAGTCACCTCTGCACCCAAAATAGATTGAAGAGCGCAAACCAATTCACCGGGCGATTTGCTCGATTCCAA
>JAYEGI010000082.1:0-4240 GCA_034659035.1 Methanobacteriota archaeon | reverse complement strand
AATAATGGCATTGTGGGTTCTGACAAACAGCATCGATTTTTCCTCTTGGTCGTGCCATGGTGTTCACCAAGAGAATAGTTCTATTGCACACTATAATAAACTATCGTATATTAGGACACTACCGATTTATCGTGGTAGGCAATAGACTTATCCACAGGTTTACCTATATAATGTTGAAGAGCCCCCAGAAACAACTGCGTCTGGTCGTATTAAGATTCATCGTTAAAATATTTATACGCAATAACCTCAAGAACTCCCCCATACCAATCTCTGGATATGGCGATCTCTTTTACCGAGTTTAAAGCATCTTCGCTGGATAAACTGTCAGTATCGTACAGCAAACGTATAACAAAAGCCGATGTCAGCACCTTCACCTCCGCAACAGATCGCATGTATGGTAATGCTCTGACGTCATCGGTAATGATATAATCACAGTTGCACGATGCCACCAACGACAAAATCTCGGCTTCACCGATGTCGATATTTTTCAGATGCTCCGGCATCGCCGACGCCGATTGTACTGTAATGACTCCGCTTCCGACCAACCCCAAAAGATCTGTTGCAGACCTGCCATGCACATCCTCGAATCTGGCAATGTCGCCCAGTTCTTCATAAACCGCTGTCGGGATGACAAATCGGACGAATTTTGAAGCCAGACCAACGAGCCCTTTTATTTCAAGCGAGATTAGCGCACTGGTGTCCGCCAATAGGGTGATCACGCAGTTAGCTCCTTTGCAACTTCATCAGCTTCCAGAAAAGACTCTAATATTGTTTCTTTATACACTTTGAGACGTTCTGCCTCTTTTGATCCAAGTAATGCCCTTAAAGACTCATAACTTATCTTGCCTTCTGCGTATTTGGATGCTATCTGCCGCTTCACGTCCTTTAATTCGAGTTCTTCCCTGACCGAATCCGAAATCACGTTTTGCATATACTTCTGCTCGGTTTCAAAGTGTTCACTCGCCACAGCCCCGATTTTCATATATAGATCCTCAGAAAGTCGAAGTTCTATTGATTTAACCTGCATATCCGGTCACATCCATGTAATTGGACGGATTCGTTATAAATATTTGTATTTCCGAATATCGGGGCAGGTCAACCCACCTGCCTTCCGCCACAACCTACAGACGTTTCGTCATCGCAATCTCATCGCAATCAGGAAACTTCGGGCATTTGATGCAGTCGCTCCATACCTTATGTGGAAGCGTTCCTTTATCCACCTCCACAAACCCGTACCTCCGGAAGTAGTCAGGCACGCGGGTAAGTGTGAAGATTGTGTCGAGTCCAAGACCTGCTGCCTCATCCATTGATGCATGTAGCAGTTGTGCCCCGATCCCATGATGGTGCGCATCCTGCCTCACAGCAAAGGATGCAATCTCTGCAAGACCAATCCAGCATACATGGAGGGCAGAGCAGCCGAGCAGCCGATCGTCGCTCACACATACCGTAAAATCCCGGACATTGTCATATAATTCGGCAAGTGATCTAGGTAGCATAACCCCGTCCATGGCATATCCATTGATCAGTTCCTGCATCTGCGGGACATCCTGCACCACAGCCTTCCGGATCAGATACCTCATAAGACCTCCCTCCTGATCACTTATCACATCGCCCGTCAACACCATACCACCGCTCACTTGCGCACCCGCCCTGCAATACCAAGCATCATCACAAAGACGCAGGCAAATACAAAGATGCTCAGCAGATACCGAAAGTACGGTGATTCTACGAGCTGGAGATTCCCCTTATCATCGCCATCATCATCATCACCCTCGTCTGCGGATTCTGGCTCTTTGAACTGCGATAATCCACTTACCTGCACCGAATCATTGTTAGATATCCAATCTAGTTTTGCGATCAGGATGGTGTGGCGTTGCCCGTTTATCTTTGTGGTATAAATGAACCGTTTGTCGTTTCCGCTCAGTTTCTCCTGTTTGACGATGTCATCGCCTTTATACAGCGTAAGAACAACATTATTATTGATAATAGAGGTTGCCTCGAGTGTATATCCTGCTTTCAGGGATTCTCGCTCGCCTTTTTTGATGCTTATGGATACTGCACCGATCAGCGGGTAATCAAACGGCTTGCCAGGATCTCGGTACTGTTCAAGCACTATCGGGGCCGGTTCACCACCATTCAAGTTCATTGATACCCGTATAATATCATAATTAATGCCATCGATCTCCTTCTCAAACAGGTAATCTCCTGATATGCTGGTATTCAGGATCGCTTCGCTGTCGTTAAATATACTGATCGCTGCATCATTCTTCCTGATATCCTCGATCGTTAGCCGGTACCCCTGCTCCAGATCAAAGGCATCTCCGGTATCGACACTGTCATTGAGATAGTATATGGTAGATTCATGCACATTTCCTGCGCAGATCGGGATGATCAGGAGTATTGCGAGTGTTACGAAAATGGTGCGCCGGATTGATCGGTTCATGGTATCAATGATTTGATTATCCGGTTATTATGCATTGTGGCAGCACTGGTTTTCTGCGATACATACATAAGAAACTACAGCGCACCCTACACAAAACCTCCCTTGGCAGCGGGAGGGCTGCACAACGCTTACATGCGCGGCAGCCTTGACAGAGGTGGTATATGATGAATGAATACATACAGATCGTAAGCGAAGGAAGAGACCTGAGCATAGAAGAGGCGGAGCGCGCCATTGCAAGCATCTTTACAGATGCGACCGATGCCCAGATCGGCGCGTTCCTGATTGGGATTAAGATGAAAGGAGAGTCGATCGATGAGATCGCTGGATTTGCACGTGGCATGCGCAGGGCAGCACGCACCATCGCGCCGGATGTGACAGGGACGCTTATTGATACCTGCGGCACGGGCGGAGATGTCCACAACACGATAAACGTGAGCACAGCCGCTGCAATCCTCACGGCAGCCGCAGGAATTCCTGTCGCAAAGCACGGAAACTACGCGATCACATCACAGTCCGGAAGCGCGGATGTGCTGAAAGCTCTCGGCATAAGAATCGATCTCCCGCCGGAACGGGTGAATGAATGTATCGAGAAGGTTGGGATCGGCTTTCTTCTGGCACCGGTCTTCCATCCGGCGATGAAGCGTGTCGCAGGTCCAAGGCGGGAGCTTGGTGTGCGCACCGTCTTTAACATCTTAGGGCCGCTCACCAACCCGGCAGGCGCATCTGCGCAGGTGATCGGCGTCTTTGATCCCGCGCTCTGCGAGACGATTGCAGAGGTGCTTGCACTTCTTGGAAGCGAGCGTGCCATGGTCGTGCATGGTGATGGCATGGACGAGATCTCAAATATCAGCGAGACAACGATCGCATCACTCGAAGGCGGAGAGGTCTCGACATACACGGTTAAGCCAGAGGATTTCGGTATTACGAGAGCTGTGATAGGAGACATTGCAGGCGACACTCCGGAAGAGAATGCTTCCGATATTGTTTCGATATTTGAGGGGCAGGAGGGGCCGAAGCGGGATATTGTGGTGCTTAACTCCGGTGCTGCGATCTATGTTTCAGGGGTGGTGTCTGATCTGGAAGCAGGGGTTCGGAAGGCGGAAGAGGTCATTGACAGCGGTGCTGCGCTTGGCAAGCTGCGTGAGTTCGTGGAGTTTGCTGGGTGAATGCGTGTCGAAGGGCGAGACATCCTGGGACTGCTCACCAACCCGGCAGGCGCATCTGCGCAGGTGATCGGCGTCTTTGATCCCGCGCTCTGCGAGACGATTGCAGAGGTGCTTGCACTTCTTGGAAGCGAGCGTGCCGTGGTCGTGCATGGCGATGGCATGGACGAGATCTCAAATTTTGCAAGGATCGAATGGAGAATAGATATTACTCAAAAAGAGTTGCTGTCAATAGCTAATTATCTGGTATCAAGGAACAAACTTGACTTTCAAAGAAACGTAGATTAATCCCCTGATTTTCTGTAATGGCCAATCTGATCAAGAACACGCGGACATTGTTACCCTATGGGGTATGACCACCTTGTTTTCGTGTTCTGCGTGGTGTTGCACATCCGTCTGACCATTACAGAACAGATTAAAAAGTCTCGGAATTTAACCGCAGAGTGTGCAGAGAGGCGCAGAGGGGATATAAACGGTTAAATTATTCGTAACTACTCAGGTATGTTGATTGGTCTCCCGATTGCGATTCTGTATTTTCTGGCAAGAAAAATAACCGCGGAGGGCGCAGAGGAACGCAGAGTACTTAACTGTTTATTTCCCCTCTGCGACTCTCTGCGTACTCTGCGTACTCTGC
>JAYEGI010000081.1:0-4259 GCA_034659035.1 Methanobacteriota archaeon | reverse complement strand
TAAAAAGACTCTCTTGACGTACAGGAAAATATAAAAACAAACCCAACCCGAAGGGTAGTTTTTGATAAAACTTTTGTGAAAAGTTTTCAACAGAAAGGCTCAAAGCCGCTCTGGAGTACGCCCCTCTGGAATTGGATATTGTAATGGATGCTGCCATCTGGAGATTTGAGTTTACTTTTGAGACGGCCTGGAAATCTGTGAAGTTGGTTGCAAATATCCAAAGGGGTGCCTGAAACTGGCATACCGGATGGGCTGGATTAATGACGAGGAAAGATGGTTAGAACTTCTCGAAGCGAGAAACCTGACATCACATACTTACGATCAGGAGATTGCCATGGAGGTATACGAGACCGTGAAAGAGAATTTCCAGGTATTTGGGAGTCTGTTAAGAGAATTGAGAGAAAAAATTGAGCGGTAAGGAATTTTGGATATGAGTTGGTGGTCAAAACCCGCGTGCGTCAAGCATCTCCCTGACCCTGCCACCGATCACCGCCGGAGCCGTCTTCAGGTCAGCGACATTCGGGCAGCCGCAGAGGAACATTGCAATCTCAAGTTCCGAGATCATGCAAGAGAGCCGGTCGATCACCGCATCAGCGTTCTTCATCGCAGGCGCAACCAGTGGCAGCGCGGTTCCTGAGAGCGATGCGCCAAGCGCAATCGATTTCGCAATATCGATCCCGGTGCGAACGCCGCCTGTCGCAATGACCGGCAGACCGCATGATGCGCATTCCACGACACTTGCCGCTGTCGGGATTCCCCAGTCCCAGAACAATCCTCCAAGGTGCTCAGATATTAAGTCTCCTCGATCAAGAGCGCGATAATACTCGACACCGGCCCAACTTGTGCCGCCTGCGCCGCCGACATCGACCGCATCCACTCCTGCCGCCGCAAGCATTGCTGCCACCTCGCGGGAGATTCCGGCACCGGTCTCTTTCGCAATCACTGGAACCGAGATTGCATCACACACATCCTTTATCGCATCGAGTGACCCGCGTGCTCGTGTACATCCCTCGGGTTGTATCGCCTCCTGCAGGAAGTTGAGATGGATCGCGATCGCATCGGCATCGATCATCTCGATTGCATGTTCCACGCCGTCGACGCCGTACTCTGTCAGTTGCACAACCCCAATGTTTGCGTACACGAAAGCATTTGGGGCGCAGTCCCGCACCACCCGAAATGTCTCCTCTTGCCCAGGATTCTCAAGCGCAGCCCGCTGGCTCCCAACGCCAATCCCGATTCCCAGATGCTCTGCTGCAAGTGCAAGCGCCTTGTTGATCGGGTACGTGTCAGGATGCCCGCCTGTCATCGACGCGATCAGAAGCGGCGCAGCCATGACTTCCCCGAACAGTTCTGTTGTGGTGTCTATCTCGTCCTTGTCGATCTCGGGTAATGCGCAGTGGATCAGATGGACATCGTCGAATCCGGCAGAGACATGCGCTTCGACCGGATCGTTTGCGCATATCTGCAGGTGCTCGATCTTTCGCAGGGATGTGGTCATTGGTGTAGTATTGGCGGGATTACACTTTATAGTGCTCGCGGAGGTGGGTGTCCGGTTGGAGATCGTAGACTAAGAAGAGGTGATTACTAACCCATCCTTGTCTCAAAACGGTGCGTGATAGTTTTCCACCATGCCGATGCCTTCGGCGCTGCTCTGCGGATCGCAGTCAAGCATTTTGCAACCCTTTTTGTAGAGGATAGTAGGTTTCGTTAGATTACTACTTTTGTAATTCCGGTTTGCATCCCATCAACACTCCTTCAAGTATCTGTAAGTATCTCACCGGTTTTCGGCATAATTGAATTACTTACAGTTGTCGGTTTGCCCCCGTTCATACATCAAATCAGCACATAATTAATTAACAGCACCATTGATAGGGGATTGCGGTGGTAAAGCGTACAAATAATGATGCGAGCATTGAGCGGTGACGGACGGATTACACCAGTTGATGTGCTGATGATTGTGCAGGCGGCGTTATGTTTAAATATTATGAGAGTTACTACCGCGCTATATGAGACGATCCGAACTACGTGATGGGGTTACGGTATCGCTGTTAATGTACTATAGTGAGCAGGTCGGAGCACATGGTAAGATGAGTGGCATGAAATCGCTATGTGCAGGCCTTGGACTTAAGTCCGGGGTTTAGTGACTTAAGACAAGAGAGGTAAGAAAAGTAAGTGATGATTGAAGTTCGATCAGAAGGCATATATGGATCCGGTTTGAATATAGATTGATATGCAAAATGAAGGGTGAATAAGATTATGGAAGCAATCAGACAAATCGTGAGAATACCGAAAGATCATGAGATCGGGATAAAGATTCCACAATATGTGCCTGAAAATGAAACAGTGGAGGTGATTTTGATTATTAAAAAAATGCCAGATAGTTTCAAACAAAAAATCGAAGAGTTAAAAGAAGCAGTAAGGGATGATCTTTTTCTTGATGATCTTATAGATGTGTCTGAAGATTTCATAACTGTTGATTCGGAAGGATGGGTAGAAGAAAATGGGGTATAAATGGCATATATTTATTGCTAATCTTGATCCGATAATTGGTTCTGAACAGGGAAAGACTCGTCCTGTTCTTGTGATAAGTGAGGAAGAGATAAACCAAATTTTGCCGGTAGTGAATGTCCTCCCCATAACTTCAAGAAAACCAGGTAGGAGAATTTATCCTAATGAGGTTTTAATATCTGCTGAAATTGGAGGACTTTATAGGGAGTCTATCGTGCTTTGTTATCAGATTAGAACACTTGATAAGAGACGTCTGATTAGAGAGATAGGTAAAATCGAAGATTTTGAAGCACAACAAGATATACTTGATGCTTTATGCTTTCAATTGGGAATTAGCATATAAGATTCTGCAATCCGCCTACTACAGTGTTTGTTTCGTTAAGCTCGCACTTCACAAACACTGAAAACGTTATACATAAAAAACTTTAAATAATAAATCTATAAAATAAATATACATGATCGCCTCACGGATGCATCCGAATTCATTTGGCTGTGGTACGGCGGAGGCTTTCGTTTCACTGGTGACACACCTTGCAGAGCAGACCGGACCTAACAGCAAGATCAACATCGCTGTTGGACTCTTAAACCCGGGAGATGTCCGGGAACTCAAAAGTATGCTTGCTGCAATAAGGGTCAAAGCGATCATCCTGACAGACATCTCAGAGACGCTTGATGCTCCGCTGATACTGCCGAGACCGCGGTTTCCGGATGGCGGGACAACGCTTGCCGAGATCGCTGACACGGCAAACTCGATTGGGTCAATCACTCTATGCAAACATGCTGGCGGATCGGCTGTAAAGTATCTTGCAAGTAAACACAAGGTGCCGATGATCTCAGGTGCATGCCCGATTGGCGTTGCCAACACTGACAGGTTCCTCGAGAACGTAAGTCACCTGACAGGAAGACCAATTCCAGATGAACTGCGAAATGAGAGGGGGCGGCTCATCGATGCGATGATCGATGTGCATTTCAAGATCGCACAGAAGAGGGTTGCGATCCACGAGAGATCCTGATGTCGCATCCGGCATGGCACGATTTCTGCATGAACTCGGGATGACGCCTGTTGATCATTGCGACCGGAACCGAGAGCAAGGAGTTTGCTCTCGGATGTGCAGGCGGTCGCAAGCCAGACCGGGCATGAGATCGAGATCATCTCGGGATGCGACCTCTACGAGTTGCATGAGGCTGTGAAGGCGGTTGGCGTCGATCTGGTGATGGGAAACTCGCAAGCGACATATATCGGAGACGACGAGAAGATCGCTTTTGCAAGGATCGGGTTTCCGGTGTATGACCGGGTTGGCTACCAGCGAAGAGCGATCATCGGATATGGCGGCGGGATCAATCTTGTCGACCGGATTACGAACGCGATTCTGGATCATGCGGACGCGGCGTGATCGTATGGCACGGTTGGGGTGGGGTGCGCCCATCCTGGCGGTGCTTTGTGGTGTGGGGTTCGTATTTTTATAGAGGGTCTGCCAAGGTAGTCTCGTAAGGCTTATATATGATGTACTCCCGGTTAGTGTGTATGGAGCGCAGAGAACTCCGCCATGATCGACACACGGTTTCACTCTTGACAGACCATATGGTCTTCTCGCCAAAATATCGCGGGAAGATTCTGGTCGGTGATGTCGCGCTTGCGCTGGATGGGATTATCCGTAAGACCTGCAAGGATCTCAACATCGAGATCATTGACATGGCAGTGAACGTGGATCATGTTCATTTGTTCATAAAATATCCTCCGAAGTATTCTG
>JAYEGI010000080.1:0-4263 GCA_034659035.1 Methanobacteriota archaeon | reverse complement strand
ATAGATTTCCATGCCGCGCTTTGAAGTGTTGTTGATGTTCTGAACTCATGTCGATTCCGAGCAGTTCAGGAACCTTGCCAGACATCCTGCCGGTCGCATCGGTCCCGGCAGAGTTTGAGGATTGATAGTCTGATTTGGTGGATGAATGTGTGACGTTTATGTAGATGAACGTCTGGAGGCTAAAATTTATAGGGACTTCTAATTGGATCTGGTGCTGGATTGGTAAGTCGGCCATATAGTTAAACACACGCGATTTACTTACTTAACTGATGATTCGTATGATAAAACTTGATGAAATGACAGCGAAATTATGCGGAATTGATTCGGGAAATTAGACTTTCCTGTCGATAAATCAATAAGCATCTATAATTATAGTATAACCACTCGAATTTACAGAAAAATAGATGTACAAACGTCCGATTAGTACTTGTGCAGACTAACGCGACGTAAAGTATTTATACCATAAGTTTCATCGTAAGGTGCGTAACATTAGTAGGATGTTACGCAGGGTTCAACCGAAACCTTCCGAGGACAGTTGAACCCCACAGAACAATCGCCCGAAGGCATAATCATGTTACGCCTTATGCTTACTTAAGGTTTTGGTCGTGTCTCCGGGGGAAGATAGAACACAAAGGAGGAAAACGACATGAAAGAAAGTAAAGGAATACAGTTAAGCGCATTGCTCATGGCGATGCTGCTTGTTGGAGTAGCGCTTGTTGGAGTAGCATTCGCAGGAGCTGCCGCACCACAGAAGGACTTTCCGAAAGACTTGCCAGAACGAGTCTTGATGGGATTGAACGACTCTCAACTTCAAGACAAAGAAATCCCTGATTTCGGACCAGAAGTCTTTGAAGACATGGAAAAAGACCCGAAGGTCCGTGACACACGTGGAAAGATCCTCAGATTCGAAACCGAAAAAGAAAGACGAGACTGGCTCGATAAACTAGATGAAAACAGGGTATGTGTGCGGGATGAAATGCGCCCGTACCTTTATCCAGAGGGACCAGTAATTGCCTACGGTTGGGACGTCGAGGGCTACTTCGAGGTAGTATTTTATGAGAATACTACAGTCGAAACATCTCAGATTGATGAGATCTATGCTGCAATCGACAAGCAAGCAAAAAAGATGGGTATCCAGGATGTTCCGGTAGCATTCAAAATCAGCGACATTGTCCAGTTGCAAGTAAGTGGATATGATAAGCAGTACCGCCCCGTAATCGGTGGGATACAGGTACAAGCGGTAAAACCTGGTGGTACTTACGTGGCAACAATTGGTTTTGCTGTAGAGAAAAGCGATGGAACCAAGGGTTATGTAGTTGCAAAGCACTTTGGCAGTTCTGTAGGATTGCAGATGTGGCAACCAACGCACGCTACCGGCAATGAAGCCGGAGAGGTTTCGGAACTTGGAGGCCATTACGCAGATGCGTCATTTGTACCCTACGATGATGTTGAAGCGACAATCCATCTTGGCAATTCTTACACCAAGCCTGTTAAGGGTTATACAGATCCTGTGGTTGGCTGGAAGGTCTATAAATCCGGTAGAACGACAGGAATATCGGGAGGATATGTAGAAGGGATACATGAGGTAGTTACACAATCGGGGCACACTTACTACGATCAAGCCAAAGCGACGTATGCTGATGCTGGCGGCGATAGTGGTGCTCCAGTCTATTATTTGGACGGATCAGACCGTAAGATTGTAGGGATCCACTGGGGACACACCAGTTCACACGCCTACTTTTCGAAGGTCTCTGGAGTGGAAACTGACCTGGAGGTAACCCCTCTTACCAGCTAAGGAATGGAATGGTTATTAATCGACTGATTGATAGCCTTTTATTTTTTATTATGGTGGATGGCAAAAACAAAATTGCATAGAACCGGAAAGAGTTGATGATAGTATAACAAGAATTAATGGAGGATTTATTCATGATAAAAACAAAGTATCTATTAATGGTTGTAGTAGGAATTTCAGTCGTCTTTGGTCTTGCTGTGAATAACGTTCATGGAGAAGATTCGGCTAATGACAATTTGACTGGAGGGAATGGTAGTTTGGATGCTGAACATATAAAGAATATGGGGTATAATTATTTTTTTGGTTTATATCCCACAAGTCATGAGATCATTGCCACCCATGGAAGACTTCCCGAACTTAAGACCGAAGAACAAAAAGAGAACTGGTCGCATACTCTTAAAGAACTCGGAGAGAGTTTAAAAGCTGAATTACCTTCCAGCTATATGCATCCGAATGGCAAGGTGATGACATGTGGTAGTAATTCACGTGGTTATTTTATGATATTATTCTATGAAAACTTGACAAACGGGGACCCATTAATTGATGAAATCTACACGACGATAGACGAGAAAGCAAAAAAGATGGATATCCAAGATATCCCGGTGGAATTTGGATATGGGGTTTACCCTCAAGAGTATGCTGATTTGGCATATTTGACAGAACCTGAGAGAAAGGCTATTGAAGAATACATGAAAAGTGGCAGAGACTTATATAAACCAGAGGTCATTGCCGTCTACGGCGCACTTCCCGAATTTGAAACCAAAGAGCAATGGCGAAATTGGGTTAATGTAGATCAGGGTGCGACTATAGAAGCTGTAGGAGACAAAATAGATTCCTACTTTTATCCAACAGGGCCATTGGTAGCCTTCGGTACTAACCCCGATGGTTACTTTGAGGTAACAATTTATGAAAACTCAACGGTTGATAAGTCCTTATTGGATGAAATCTATGAAATAATTGATGAAGAAGCGAAAAAGAGGGATGTTCATGAAGTTCCAGTCATATTCATCAAGGGGAGTCTCATCATTGCTTATGACGAGCTCGCCGAAGATTCGAATGATGATGTGCCGCCGCCCAACGAAATGTCAAGCGAGTCCGTCCCGGGTTTCGGATTGTTGAGTGGATTGATTGCCTTGTTCAGTGGATGGCTATTTAGAAGAAGGCAGACATAAAAAGAATAACGAAACCTAAAGGAATCAGAATAGCAGTCATAATGCTGCTTGCTGCGCTGCTAATAGCAGCGATATCTGTGCCAGCAATTGGTGCACCGGTAGTGAATGGGACAAGAATTTCAAAAGATGGGAAGAATACAATATGAGAAAACTGGATAAATTATCAGACCTGGGTCGATCCGGTAGTTTGGTAAAAGCAGTATGTGCCGTAGCAGTGGCACTGATGGTGGTGGCAGTAGCGGCAATGCCTGCCGTTGCATGCAATTGTGGAACTGAAGATAGGGTGGACGGAAATGATATAGTAGATAATTTTATCATTGAAAATGAACATGGTTTTGGGAAATTGAAGACGTTGGTGGGTGTAGTAGTAGATAAAGATGTCAGATCAGTAATTAAAGACTTGCATAGTAAAGGATACGAATTACACTATGACAGAACAAACATCCAAAGGATTCGCCCAAAAGAGAACGAATCTCAGGAAGCGTTACTGGTCATAATCCCCGCAGAATCGAAAAATAGCCCTAAATCAGCGCAGGTAATTTTTGCATCTAATGGAGAAATGACCTGTGTGGCTAATGCAATTATAGAAGATGGTGAGAACTATAGAAAAATAGAAGCGTATGAGATAAATAATGGAACTGAGAATAAGTATGTGGTTGAGAACAAGGCTGGAACAATAAGTATAGACGGTAAAACTATCATAACTGGATCACAAATAAGATCAGGTATTGATTGTGACATCTGTCTCGGCGTTTGCGGCGTTATATCTGCGGCTGGATGTGGGTTATCCGGATTCCTCGTATGTACTGCAGCATGTGCAGGATTCGCAGGACCTACGTGTCCCGCTATCTGCGCTGTGGTATGGGCTGTGTTTTGTTGGGGTTCTACCCCACAAAACTGTGATACATGCTGCCAGTCATATTGTGAATGAAAATTTTTGTGCTTATAGGGGGATTGTGGATATGGGAATCCTCAACCACTTGGATGTCCACAAGACTCGTAAGCACAAACTTTAAATTTTTTTGTAGTGTGTATAACTATCAGATTCGCTATCAATAAGCGGAAGGTAAAATCATGGATAATATAGTACCTGCGTTGTGTGGCACAGTATCTGCTACTGCACTTCTCACATTTATAGCATTGTATCCTTTTTATATTAAAAAATATAAGAAGCATAAATACAAAGGTATAGTGAAAGGAATGGGAGAATCGCTTGGAAGCCCTGCAAGAGCCATCATATACCCAATAGGCTTTTTGATTGGTTATCTAATTTGTATTATATTAAATATTTAAGATTAT
>JAYEGI010000079.1:0-4288 GCA_034659035.1 Methanobacteriota archaeon | reverse complement strand
CAGGAGTTTAATGTTCTCGATATCGATCTGTGCACGCAGACGGTAGACCATCAGAATGATCGCGAAACCAACTGCCGCCTCAGCCGCCGCAAGTGCGATCGAAAACAGCGCAAAGACCTGACCCGATGCATCGTTGATGTGTGTCGAGAATGCGATCAGGTTCATGTTCGCAGCATTAAGCATCAGTTCAACACACATCAGAAGCCTGATGCCGTTACTGAGTGTCATGATGCCGTAAGCGCCGATTGCAAAGAGTATACCCGCCAGAAGTAAGTAATATTGTAACGGGATCATGTTGTTTCCCCCTCATCCTCTTTTGCGAGGTATATTCCTCCAATCAGTGCAGCGAGAAGCACGAGCGCGAGCACCTCGAAGGCTACCACATACGTCGTGAATATCATCGTTCCAATGTGGACGATTCCTGAAGAATCATTTTCGATGAATGTGAGTGGTGTGACACTCCAGTCCGTCCCCGTTGCCGACATGGCGACAACTGCGAAGAACAACAGTGCCACGACCGCATTGAGTATTTTATTGATCATTTGATCTCACCTCATCCTCCGACCTCTCGTGTGGTCAACATCACCGCGAATATTATCAGTATACCGATAGCTCCGATATACACGAATATCTGGACGATGCCGATGAATGCCGCGTTGCTCAGGACGTATAGCATAGCCACCGCAGCAAACGCTCCGAGGAGATATAATGCGCTGTGCACGATCTCCTTTGATGCGACCACCATAATTGCTGTGAATATCAATACTACCGCAAGCACCGCAAAGACAATCAGTTCAAAACTCTCTCCAAGTGTCATTTATATCACCTTCATATCATTGAGAGTATCAGTAGCAGGGCCACGAGCCCGAAGGCGATAACCTCTACTATATAGTCTAACGGTTTCATTTTCGATTCCATTGTCAATCCTCCTCGCCCATCAACTGCGCAGGGCCGTATATGAGAGCGTACCGGTCGGCCGATATTGCCTCCGTGTACTCTTTCGTCATTATAAGCGCGTCATTCGGGCACTGATCCACGCAGAGTCCGCAGAACATACAGTGTCCGAAATCAATCATCGGGAACCAGCGTCCGTGCCTCACAATCCGAATCGCACGTGTCGGGCAGGTGCCGGCGCATATCCCACAACCGATGCACTTGTCTCTGTCGAGTTTGTGCATGCCCCGGTATCGATCCGATACCTCTGTCGGAACCTCCGGGTAAAGTCTTGTCACACTCGGTCTGAATGTGTTCTTTATCATTTCCTCAAAGTTCTTGAGTACCATTGTGATCACCTAATAGGGCCATACCAGCCCTAACATTGCTGCCCATACCAGATTCACCATAGCGAGTGGGAAAAGAATCTTCCACCCAATTGATGTTACCTGATCGATCCTGATTCTCGGCAGTGCCCATCTGATCATGATGACAAACATCATCACCAGCACCCATTTCGCCAGAAATATTCCGACTGGCAGAAGTCCTATGAGCGGGATGTGCAGGTCAACAAGGAACCCGGGCATATTCCAGCCTCCAAGAAATATCAGAACCGCGATACACGATCCAAGCACCATGTGGATATACTCAGCAAAATACGCAAGTCCAAACCTCATGCCGCTGTACTCGGTACCCCATCCTGCGATCAGTTCCTCCTCTGCCTCGTTCTGATCGAATGGCACACGGCCCATATCTGCAATCAGTGATACTCCAAAGATCACGAATCCTAGCGGCATTACGAATGCGAACCAGACAACCGATCCCTGTGCCTCAACTATATCAACGATGTTAAGGGAGCCTGTAACGATCACAACGCTCACGATCGTAAGCCCGAGTGCGACTTCGTATCCGATCATACGAGCGATGTTTCGGAATGCGGCAATCACAGAGAACTTGTTGTTCGATCCCCATCCTGCCATGAATATACCGATGATACCGATCGCGGATACCGCCTCTAAGTAGAGTATACTGATGTCAAACTGTGTAACTGCAAGCGGATAAGTGGTTCCGCTGAAGACGAATGCCCCAAACGGGATTGCGATGATCATCATCAGCGCTGACCCAAACATCAGTACCGGTGCGGCAGCCCAGACAGGACCATCGACCTTGTCAGGTTTTATGTCCTCCTTTGTGAAGAGCTTGATTGCATCAGCGATGAGCTGGAGCAGACCGTACCTTCCGCCGACGCGGTTCGGTCCGATTCTGGACTGAATGTCGCTTGCATACTTTCGCTCAAGCCACACAGCAAACATCGCAGCGACCATCATTCCACCCATTGCGCAGAGTCCAAGGACTCCTCGAATCCATGGACCCCACCAGTAGTCGTTTCCGAGTATGGTGTATAAAATTCCAAGTAGAATGCCCATCTGTTCTTCTAACATTTCTTACCTCCTACCTGCTTATCTGTCAACTTCACTGTTGCATGAGTCCATCGACGCAGCGATTGCCGGGACGTCCGCGATATATACGTTCTCAAGCATCGGTGGCAGCCCCTGCATCAGGGCAAAGGCAGGACCTCTGATCTTGACGCGGTACGGCTTGTCTGTGCCATCACTCACAATATACATCGCCATCTCGCCTCTCGGATCCTCGATTGGCACATACGCATCCCCTGGTGGGACTCTCATCGAAGGAGTCCGTCTTCCATAAGGTAGTTCATCAGGGAAGAGCGGTCCCGGTTTCATCTGATCGAGTGCCTGCTCGATGATCCAGCAACTCTCCTGGACCTCGTTGATCCTGACCATCACCCGGTCGAAGATGTCTCCGTTCTCTGCGGTCTGCACCTTGAAGTCAATATCCGGGTATGTAAGTGTCGGATAGACCTTGCGCACATCGTAATCGATCCCTGCTGCACGGAGCGCGGGCCCTGTAAGTCCGGCTTTCACCACGTCCTCCTTTGTGAGTGTGCCGATGCCGACAGTCCTCATCTTGTAGGTGCGGTCGCTTGAGAAGAGTTCCTTGTACATCTCACACTTTTCGTGGATCATGGAAAGCACATCGATTGCCTTTTCGCGCCATCCATCAGGTAAGTCCTCACGCACGCCTCCGAACCGTGGGAAGCAGTGAGTGATCCTTGCGCCAGTGATATCCTCGATCAACCCGAGAACATACTCTCGCTCTCTTATCATGAACAGGAACATCGTGACAAAACCGAGATCGGTTGCGTACTCGCCAGTCCCGAGTAAATGGCTCTGGATTCGAGACAGTTCCTGCATGATCACCCTGATATACTGTGATCTCTCAGGCGGCTCGATATCGAGCAACCGCTCAACTGAACTGACATAAGCCTCGTTATTTGAGAGCGATGCAAGATAGCATATCCGATCCGTTACCGGAAGCCCCTGGATGTATGTCATGCTCTCCAGGATTTTCTCGATTCCTTTATGTCCGTACCCCATGTATAACTTTGAGTCCCTGACAGTCTCGCCGCTGATCTTGAGATCGATCAGGAATGGTCCTGGTTGGATTGGGTTCTGCGGACCGATGTGAAGCATCATCTCGGTATCATCGAGCTTGTATGCCTCTTGCTGCGGCTCATGAATGTATTCAGCAGCCAGTTGCCGCATCCGTTTCTTAACGTCGTGTTTGTTAACCATCTTGACCTCCTACTCCAGATAATTCCTCTCAGAGGGCCATGATTTCCATTCAAGTGGATATTTCTCTTCGACAACGCTTTCCTGATCATCCGAGTACGGGTACTTCGCAGTCGACTGCGGATACTCCGAATAATCCTTACGAAGGGGCCATTCACCCATCATATCATCTGATAAGACGAGTACGGTCATTTCAGGATGTCCATCGAAGTAGATGCCCATGAACTCGTAGACCTCTCGCTCATACCAGTTTGCACTCCACCAGACCGGAATTACGGTATCGATCGATGGGCTCTCGTCACGCACAACGTCTGCCTTCAGTTTCACAACCACCGAATGATCGTATGATGCGATCATGTACACCACCTCGAACTTCGTCGCCTCCGGGAAATCTACGCTTGTGATGCCGGATAATCTGTTGAATTGCAGATTGTCTTTTAAGTACGAGCAGACGTCAACGATTCTACCCTTATCGACGTTTGCACAGACTATGTGCGGCGGCTGCGAATCGATCAGAGCGTCCGCAACAGCGTCCGGGAACTGAGATTTTAACGAATCAAGTACTGTTCTGCCGTCCATCTCATTTCACCCCATACATTGTTCCCTTGTCGGTCTTCGCCTTGATCTTCTTCTGGAGTTCTATGAACCCTTGGATCAGTGCCTCTGGTCTTGGCGGGCATCCGGTGATGTATACATCAACC
>JAYEGI010000078.1:0-4310 GCA_034659035.1 Methanobacteriota archaeon | reverse complement strand
TGGGGATACATCTGAATATGTCACTATTGTATAATATATATTTAAATCATGGATGCGATCCGAATATCAAACGGGAACGGTTAATGGAGGGCTGGGTTGCTTAACCGAACACACATGCAGTATCCCCCACATCCCGGGTAGTTCCTGCATAGTGAAGTCCCCTGATGGTGGTTTTAGGTACCTGAGTAGTTACAAAAAAATAACCCCCGTGAGTGTGCTTTCACACACTCACGTACAGCACGCCTTCCCCATTGCGTGATAGGTCGCCGATATACTTCCGGTACGTAACTCCATCGACTTCTTCGGTCCCTTCGTCCTTGTACGACGGTAGCATCTCGAGCACCTTACCCTTCACAAAGATCGTACCGCTCTTCATCTCGCCGCCCGGAAGCGTAGTATCGCCCTCTATAGTGATAGTCCCGCTCCAGTTAAGGACCCCCGGAAGCAGCCGAGCGTTGCCCTTCACCAGAATCTCGCCACCACACATATGTTCGCCAAGGAAGTCGAGTACATCGCCCTCGATTGTGAGCTTTCCGCCTCGCATCCCGCAGGTCTCGCCGCGGTATCCGCCGCCTGCATAGTATGCTGCGTTACCCTTCACAAGGATCTCACCGCTAGTCATCTCGCGTCCGACCCATGAATCGGCATTGCCCTCAACAGTGATCGATCCGCCGCTCATCCGTGCTCCACAGCGCATATCGACATCGCCCTTAACGACGATCTCGCCAGCAGTCATTGCCTCGCCGATCCTCTTGACCCGCGGCACATCGCCGGCAATCACAATCTTCGTCTCCGCAGCGTCACCGGATCCATCGACCGCGACATCAAAGATGTCTGCAAGCGTGATCTCTTCGTTTCCTTCCCATGCACCGATTGCACCGATCTCGGCTGCGCTCTTTCCGGCAAATGCGTCCGGTGTGATGTTCTCTGCTTCTATTGAGATTGTCGGACTTCTCTTTGGTGTGAGTGTTACTGTCTGCATCTACGCCACCTCCGGTCTGATCTCAACAGGACGCGGCAAGTACGCATCCTCGACCATGTAGTTTGAGAACTGGATGCTGTAGTACTTCTTGAACCGCTCTTCAAGATCCGTAATCAGCCGGTCCTTCTCCGCCTGTGCCACGCCGTTTTCGTAGGCGTTGACCCAGTAGACCTTGCCCTTTGGCGTTGCTGTGACCTCTCCATCCCGAACAACGATCTCGCCGCCCTTGATCGTGTACTTTGCGAAACTGAGTGCCTTCTTGATCTTCTCATGCTCAACCGACGGATCAACCTTGTCTGGCTGGACATCGTAGATTGCGACATCGGCATCTGCTCCGACACCGAGATGCCCCTTCTCATCGAGTCCAAGCATCTTTGCGGACATCGAACGAGTCATCGTTGCGATCTCGCCCCAGCCCAGTTCTCGGTCGATGTTCGGAAGGCTTATGCGATCCATTGTCATGTCCGGGAAGCCAGCGATTACTTCCTGCCGCTTCTTATCACTCATCAGGAGTGCCTGTCCCTCAGGATAGTTCACGAATGCGCCGCCGTTGGGGTTATCTGTGGTGAACATTACCTTCCACGGGTCTTTCACGAGCAGTGCCAGTTCGAGCCCGATCGCCCACATCGTTGCGTGTGCGAAATGCTGGGATGTGTATGAGAGTGGCACAACACCGCCTGCGTCCTCGAGTTCCTGATCATAGTTGCTCCATTTCGCATCAAACATCCGTGCGTTCCGGTACTCGGTCGGACCGTCCGCGGTCATCGTCATAGCGGGTCCGAACATCAACTGCCCCATGTCAAACGTGATGTGGTCACGCTTATTAATATAGTCAGCAACGTCTGGTGCCCCTGACGCAAAGTCCATCCACGACGTACCTGTGTACGCATTGAACTGGACATGCGTAACGTGCATGACCTGACGGTCTTTCTTGGTCTTCACCTTCTCAAGAAGCTTCATCGTGTCAAGCGTCGTCGAGATGTTTCCTGGCATTCCAAGGTTGTTGCAGTGGACGTGAATCGAGTGCGGAAGATTCAGGGATTCGTTCGCCTCGGCAAGTCCGATAAGTATATCTGCGGGCGTGACGTCGAAGTCAACCACCTTGTCGTCGAGCCCTGATACGTTCTTGCCCCAGGTCCAGCTCGACCCGCCGCCAGGATTCACGACCTTGACACCGTATCCGCGGGCTGCCAGGAGTATCCATGCCATGTACGCCTTCAGTTTCTCGGGGTCTTTGTCCTGGATATACTGCATGACCTGCCAATTGCTGCCCATCAAAACCAGCCCGAGCTTGTCAAGGATCGGAATCTCTTCAAACTCCTCGTGCATGTGACGCGCCATCATCGGTGTTATCGCTGCCTCTGCGATGCTGGTATATCCGAGTTTTGCGTACCGGTACCCGATCGCGTACGTGTTTGGGGTGTTGTATCCGACCTGTGGACGCAAGAGTTTTGTTCTTGGCTCCTCTCCTGAGAGCCCTGGTATCGGCGCATATCGCATGTCGTGCGGGCTCATGATCCTTCCGGTGTTGATCTTGCCTGCGCAGTGCGTGTGTCCGTCAACGCCGCCTGCCATCACAACACAGCCCTCTGCATCTACGATCTTTGCCCCGGCACCAACATTCTCAACGATCTTACCGTCTTTTATGCAGATCTCGTTCTTCTCACCATCGATGCCATTTTTCGGATCGTATACGACACCGTTCTTGATAATCATCTCTGCCATTTCAGGCACCTCCATTCGCTCCGTTCCCTTTCAGTTCACGGACCTTCGCTATCATCTCTGTCAGAATCTCCTCATCGGTCTTGAACGTGGTCTCGACCAGCTTCTTCATCCTGATCGGCTGGCAGTCCATACGGTATGCGGTTCCATCGCATTCGACACCAGCGATTGCCGCAGGGATCACGACATCAGAGAACTCTGTTGTCGGGTTTGCATACCCATCGACCTGTATCGCAGGGATATTGAAGAGGTGTTTTATTGATTCCTGTGGGAAGTGCGCTCCGGGGTCTGCTGCTCC
This sequence comes from Methanobacteriota archaeon, assembly GCA_034659035.1. GTDB lineage: Archaea > Halobacteriota > Methanosarcinia > Methanosarcinales > Methanogasteraceae > Methanogaster_A. Next base: position 1,308 of record JAYEGI010000078.1, on the reverse strand, counting down.
GGTTATGAACGCATCCACTTCCCTTCGCATGAGCACATCGTTTGTCCCGGTCTCGCCCGGGTTGTAGTACGGATACCCGCGTGAGAAGTCAATTGCCATCGGAAAACCGGTCTCCCATGATGCAACCTGACCGAACCCGGTCACGTTATAGTGCCCGCGCATCCCGATCATCACGAACTTGGTGATCTGGTTCAGGTCAGATATGAGTGAAGCCACGTTATCGCCGCTCTTGTACCTGCCCCTCGTCTGGGTGATACCCATCCCGAAGTAGATGATTCCGAACTTTGCAGCTTTACACATCTCAGCCAGTTCCAGCACTTTTGTCTTCGGAAGTCCTGCGATCTCATCAGGCAGAATATCTTCGTGCCCGTTAACAATCGCCCGCAGTGCCTCTATGAGGACGTAATCGGTGCCTGGTTTGAGCTGCAAGAGAAGGTCCGCCTTCTTTGCGGTATCGGTGTTCCTGGGATCGACAACGACCATCTTCTTGTCCTTCTTTCCGTTTGGTGTGAATGCTCCCTTTGCCATTGTGGAATAGCGTGTCTGGTGCCGCGGGTGGGCGTGCACAGGGTTACATCCCCAAAAGATGATCAGGTCTGCATAGTTCTTTGCTGTTCCTAGCGAGCACGACGGCGCACCCTTCTCCTGAGCAGCAAGCGCACTTGGTCCGTGACAGACGTTTGCTGTGCTGTCAATGAGTGATCCCGTCTCTTCTGCAAGCATAATCGCCTTTTCAATCGCTTCGCAAGATGTTGAACACCATCCGTAGGACATTGGTCGCTTTGCAGCAACAAGTATCTCGGCAGCCTTTGTTATCGCTTCGTCGTACGAGCATTCCTTGAGCTCTCCATTCTCCCGGATCATCGGCTTCTCGATCCGCTCGTGTAGAAACGGTCCCATCGTCTTTGCCCGCCCGAGCTTGCATGCCTTTCCTACCTTTGTGATCTTGTTATCCTCGACTGTCGCCTCGAGGTCATCACAGAGACAGCCACAGAGCGTGCATACCACGTCTTTTATTACTGGCATATCTGTTCCTCCTTTCTCACTCCTTGTATGTTGCCATCAGTTCCTTCATATTAAGTGCAGGATCTGTTGTCGCCTCGACTGTTGCGGGAATGCCCTTGAACCCCGGCATTCCGCAGCCACAGGTGTCAGGATCAACGATAGCATTCGCCCATGGCCCCATCGGGATGAAGACTATGTCATCCGGGAGACGTTTATCAATCTTTGCAGGTATCACAACCGTTCCGTGGGCGGTTGCCACCTTTACATTTTGGTCGACCGATACTCCAAGCGCTTCGAGGTTGC
>JAYEGI010000077.1:0-4339 GCA_034659035.1 Methanobacteriota archaeon | reverse complement strand
GAAGGTGAACCCAATCCCGCAGAACGGTTATCTGAACATCTATTCTCTTGAACAGAAGTCACAAATCCGTTGAAGAAGCATCTTGACACCTCAACGACCGGTAACCCTTTCGTTCAATCTCTTCAGTTCTATCACCCTCAAGAAATACCCCTTCCGAGATCACCTCCCCGATAACAGTCAGTTCACACGCATTCCTGGCATCCACAAGTCTCTCCGGCGCAACCGTGAAGAGCAACTCGAAGTCTCCACCGGCATAGAGTGCCAGATCGAGATCCGAACCCAAACCCAAATCCAGTCCCGGCAGCACCGGAAGCGAGTCCGCATGTATCGCAAACCCGCATCCGTTCACCTCTGCCAGTTGATAGAGCGATATGGAAAGTCCGTCGCTGTTATCCATCATCGAGGTGACCGCTTTTGATTCTGCAAGTCTTATTCCCTCAGCTATACGTGCAATAGGCTCGAATAATTTGTTTACCGCAACCGGATCATCCACAGCTCGCCCCAATTCCAGTGCCCTCATGCCAGCGCCTGCTGTACCAAGATACCCTGTGACGCAGACCAGATCGCCGACCTGCGCGCCGCGCCTCCGAAGTATCTGATCCTTTCGCACACGTCCAAGCGCAGTTCCTGTAATCGTCAGTTCCTGATGCGAATCCGTGTCCCCTCCGATGATGGCTGTGCCGCATTCGTGTGCACAAGCACTCAACCCCTCGATCATCGATTCCACAAATTCCGGCGGAAGGTCGGGAAGTCCGATTGATACAAGCAGTCCTAAAGGACGCGCACCCATCGCAGCGATATCGCTTAATGTGCCTGCCGCAGTCATCCACCCGATCTGCCATGCGCTCATCTCCTCCGGAAAGTCAGTCGCCCGGTGGAACATGTCAGTGGTTGCGACTATATATTCGGCATCTACAAGATCGATTACGGCGCAATCCTCAAATTCAATATCCAGATTCCGGATGATCGCTCTGACGACTGTAGTCTCGCCGAGTTCGTAGATGGTCATGATAACCTGTAGGCACCGACCACCGACCCAACACTGGCGTTGAGCCGGCAGCTTACGGACTTGTGCCTGCAACGATCAGATAGAGTTTGTGATGTTAATCAACTCTTCCCGGTCAAGCGAACTTGCAAGTATGTAATCACACACACCATCGTTCCACTGGAGCATCATGGTCTTACCAAACGGCGTTTCCATCGTTGTCATCGTGCAGTTGTATCCGTCTCCGACCGTGATCGTCTCGTTATCGCCTTCAGTCGACGCCATCGGCTCTGCGGATTCGTTATATGCGCGCTCGACCAGTTGAACCGCTGTGAGCTGCGCTGATAGCATGTTTTCATCTGTCGTGTTGGTGTATACAATGACCACACCGTCTTCGGATGCTGAAACAGGAGTGATCATTACACTTCCCATCTCATAACCAGGCGGCAGATACGAAGGCTCCTTGATATCAAATGGAACCCCTTCCCGTGCTTCTTCGAGGGTCATCGTCTCCGGTACCCCTGCCTTGTCCGTGGATTCAACGGTTGCGCCTTCCGGTATCTCGAATTCAAATGTGCTGTTTGGGATATCCACATTGAACTTTACGTCTCGATACTCCATGCTCATCAGGAGTTTGTCATTCTGGTACGTCTCGATCTTAAGTGGCATCCAGTTCCATTTATCGAGCCACACATCAACGGTCATAGGCATGGACACGTCCTCTGGTGTCGCGGTAATCCTGTAACATTGACGCCCTGAGACTGTTCCAACCCCATTCGAAACGATCGTGCATGTATCGACCAGATCCTGGAGGAACAGAGCATCCCTGGACCGGTTCGTCTGTGCAGACTTCGGAATGTTCAAGGTCTTGACCAGATTCTCAGTAGGATTATACATCCAGATGTGCGTGCCATTCAAAACCGTCACCTGCCCAACCACATCGGAAGGTTCGGTGTATTCCATCCGGATCATGTTTGGCTGCTTGTACATGTAGTTCATGACCATAGTCTCGTTGTTGCTAAACATGACCATGTTGCAGGTGAAACTTTGCACACTGTCCTGATGCTCCGTGATCTGCTGCTCAATCTGTTCGGAAGTGAGTTCGGTATCGACGCATCCCGCCATCAGAAGCGAGATGCCGACGATCGTAATTAAGAGTATGTTTATTGCCTTCATTGTTGGAACTGGTGAGTCTCTGGTTAATAATATTATGGTCGGCACGGTCACAATACGCTGTGCTCGATCACCGCACCGCACTGCGGGCATCTCACAGATCGCAGATGCGGCACGATCACGATATTGCAAGCACATACGGTGCAGACAACCGTTTCCTCAACACCGATCAACCGCTCAAAGTGCACAGCAACGGTATTCAGATATTCGAGTATTGGGTCACCGTAGTATTTTGCGGTGTGAAATGTGAAGAGTGAAAGCATCACACCAGCCACGACATCCGTCATCCAGTGTACTCCAAGATACAGTGTGGCAAAGACAATTGTAAGAAATGCGAATGTTAGAAATGTCGAGTACTTGCGAAGGTCGGTTGTGCTGATGACCAGCAGCGCGCTGAAGACGAGTGCTGCATGAAGACTTGGGAAACAATTGTCGAGAGGGTCTACGGTGGTGATACCTTCATAGATCATCGGATGCAGTTCGTACATAAGCGGCTGGACACCAGGCAGTGCGTAACCCGTGACCGTGACCGGGAATAGCAGATAAAACGGGAACGCGATCAGATAATTGAGTACAAAAGCGAGAGAAAACAATTTTAGTGCCCTCATCTGCTCCGTGTATGCAAGTACAAGGAATGTGAAGACCATAACAGATGAAAAGAGTACCAGATACACAAATGTCATCATATACGTGAGCACGGGATATGCATGGCTCTGGAAAACCGCAACCAGGCCCCCTTCGATATATTCTATATAGTGGGTGCAGTCATAGTTCACAAACAGGTTCAGTTCCCGCTGTATCGGAAACTGCACCTGCATCAGCCCGTACACCGCGGCAGCTAACAGTACGTATGGCCAGTACCCATTTATCAACTGCCTTGCCGTATATCCACGCTTCTTTCTGCGGCATTCCTCTGGCACGAAAGCCAGAAAGTACAATGCAAGCATAACCAAGGTGGAAATGATGGTAACACCACTCAACTGCCACGCCATTATGATCACGTGTCCTCCATGATTTTAATAATTGGATTTATTTGATAGCAGTTTTGTATAATTCCTGGGTACTTAAGTGTTATGGTGGGTGGGGCTGCCAACCTACCAGACACCTTTATTATAAGGGGATGTAAAGAGAGGTGTCATGGAATTTTGTCCGGAATGCGGCACCATGCTAGTGTTGAAGGATGGTGCACTGCTATGCAGACGCTGTGGATTTACAACGGAACAACAGGATAACAAATCCGTTTTATCTGTTGAACGACGTGCAGAGAAGACGATTGCAGTTCTCGAAGGCCAATCGGATTCGGGATTGCCTACCATACGTGCACGGTGCGCGGAATGCGGAAACGACACCGCTTACTGGTGGCTACGGCAATTGCGGTCAGCAGACGAGAGCGAGACCAGATTCTTCAGGTGCACGAAGTGCGGGAAAACGTGGCGGGAATATGATTGATCATTAATATCCTGTCTGCCATGATCTTTACGAGCTGGTAACAATCGACGCGGATACCGGCACGGATAACTTACGCAACAACGCCCAGTGTACCGAGTTTGCATTGGTGATGCGCCCTCACCCACCTTCAGAACCTTTTAGCCGGAGGCGATTCTCCCGAGGCCATTGAGACGTTGTGTCCTTCAGGCTACAGACCTGATAGCTCCTGCCGCCGCCTGCATGATCATTAGAGCGTCGAGCGATGTGACGTTGTCATCGCCGCTGACATCCCAGCGCGGGCCGGGCGGGTGGCTGCCGGCTGCGATTGCAAGCGCGATCACGGCGTCTGTGGTGGTGAATACCGGGCGCTCCGGTTCAGAGGTGTATCTGAAAGGAAAGCAGAATCGAAGCATTGGCAATGATTATGGTACTGTGTCTGTTCATTTATTCAATTGCTCAGCGGACACTTAGGCAGAGGTTGAAAGAGACTGGGAAATTTGTTAGAAATCAGGTGAATAAACCTGTGCAGAATCCTACGATGCGGTGGGTGTTTTTTCTGTTCAGGGGGATTACAGAAACAACGATTCGAATTGGTGGGACTTTTGAGAGGGGATTGGCGAACATGACTGAAGAGTTACGGGATATTTTGAGCATGATGGGGGAAGAATGTGAAAAGTATTATGTTTGATATACTTGTTAATTTATTCTGGTTGGTTAAAAATATAATGAACCGCTGATTAACGCGGATCAGAC
>JAYEGI010000076.1:0-4490 GCA_034659035.1 Methanobacteriota archaeon | reverse complement strand
CTGCCAGCTTTGTGACACCATAAGGGGAGACTGGCTTTAACATCTGAGTCTCATTCATTGGCAGTTCGCAGTCCCCGTAGACCGATGACGATGAAGCATAGACGAATTTCTTTATCTCACAGTCCTTGTAATATTCCAGCAATTGTTGAGTCGCCAGAATATTGTCCCGTACATATATCTCAAAGTCCCTGCCCCAGCTCTTCCGCACCCCTGCCTGTGCTGCCTGGTGGAATATATAATCCACATCAGGGAATGCGCCCATGGATATAATATCCTGTTCCATCAGGGTAAATGCATTATCTTCCAGCGCATTTTTGATATTCTTATCCTTATATTCCCGCGGATAGTAATCAGTGAAACAATCGATCCCGATCACCTCAAAACCATCTCCGAGCAGTCGTTCTGTTAGATGCGAGCCTATGAACCCTGCGCATCCGGTTACCAGTGCTTTCATAATTTCACCACATCCTCGATGTTTGCAGTAGTAATAATATATTTTGATCTTTCAATCATTTCCATGTCCAGACTTACCAGCGGACTGCCAAATTCCTTTGCGATTTGAATAACAATAGCATCCATTCCCCTAACACCGGTCTGCTTTGCGATTTTTGCTGCATCATCTGCTCTAATTGATATCATGTCCATGGATATTATGCTACTTATATCTTCTAATCCGTGTTTAACTATTTCAGCCAGACTTTCTGACCCAGTTCTCCGTCTTATCGCAGCAACCACTTCCACCAGTACCATATATGGTTCCAATGCCACGAACTCTCCATTTTTAACTCTTTCAAGCAAACGTTTGCATACTATGTGTTTTTCTTCCTGCTTTCTCAGCGATGCGACGATGATAGAACTATCAAGCGTCAGATATGTTACCATTTCTTCTCTCTTTGGCTTTTAATCTCGTCCGTGGCAGAGGGACCTTTCCACTCTTTTGAAATCTGTTTCGATGCTTCCAGCAGCTCATCCCACGCTATTTCAGTAGTCTGTTCATCCCTGTATCCCAGACCAATGACGACTCGTTTTATCTGAGTCAATTCCTGCATCATAATATCCAGATGCGCTCCAAGAGTTTGCACTTCAGAAGTTTGTAAATCCTGCATAGTACCGCCCATCGATATTTTCATTTCATCACCTGTAGGTAATTATTAATCGTATCTCTTAAATCATCTCGTTCCAGTGCAAAATCGATGATCGCCCGTATGTAATCAGCCTTATCCCCTGCATCGTATCGCTTTCCCCTGAACGTGTATGCACAAACGCCTTCCAGGTCAACAAGCATTCGTATGGCATCGGTCAGCTGTATCTCACCCCCAAACCCTGGTGCCACCTCCTTGATGCATGAGAATATCGCTGGCGTGAGGATATATCTCCCGATCGCGCCCATGTTCGAGGGTGCATCGCATGCGTCTGGTTTTTCGATAATGTCCTCGACACAGTAGAGCGACTCATCGATCTTGCTGCCTTTTATGATCCCGTATTTGCTCACGTCGCTGACCTCTTCCACCGCCAGAACAGTGCGTTTGTGCGTCGTGTAAACGTCCATCAACTGTTTTATACAGGATTCGCCTCTGATGAGGTCATCACCAAGCAACACTGCGAACGGTTCGTTGCCGACGTGCCTTTCCGCCCTTAAAACTGCATCCCCTAACCCCTTTGGTTCTTTCTGCCGTATGTAATGGATGTCCGCCATTGAAGAGACGTCTCGTACCTCCTGTAACCGCTTGTCCTTCCCATTTTTAAGTAGGTGGCTTTCAAGTTCCGGAGATGTGTCGAAATAGTCTTCAAGAGCCCGTTTTCCCCTACCTGTGATGATCAGAATATCATCGATGCCGGAAGCTACTGCCTCTTCCACAACGAACTGGATGATCGGCTTATCGATGATCGGCAACATCTCCTTCGGCATCGATTTCGTAACCGGAAGGAATCTTGTTCCAAGCCCCGCAGCAGGAATTATCGCTTTCTTAATCATTCGCTTAAACCTCGCACCCATAATTGCATTAACATTTTCATACCATTTCACCCCGGATAACCAACCTCGTAACAACCCCAATAATCATCACATCACCACTTCTCCTGGACGCGTGCTCATGCAAGCCGCCATCATCACGCCGACGTTGATGCTCGTATTGATCCCGGTATGCACGCCATCACCCATAATCACGCCAAGTTTCCTCCTGCCGGTGTCGACAGACTCGCGCTTCACGACTGCACTGATGTTCCTTCCGTCATGCCGCAGGTTTGCGATCTTCGTTCCAGCGCCAAGATTGCAGCCACGCCCGATGACGCTATCCCCTACGTAACTGAGATGGCCGATGTTTGTTCCGCCCATCACAATACTGTTTTTGACCTCAACGGCATTGCCGATGCGCACGTTGTCACCTATAGTCGTACCAGGCCTGATAAAGCAATTCGGGCCGATATCGCAGTTCTCCCCGATGATCACGGGTCCCGCGATATAAGAGCCGTTTCTGATAATGCTCCCCTTCCCGACCCGAATATTTCCGTTTAATGTGGCATAAGGCTCGACTACACCTGCAACCTCTGAATCGAGATCAGAAAGCAGATATTCGTTTGCATCCAGCAGGTTCCACGGCCTCCCGATATCGACCCAGGTATCGAGCGTCGAGTAGCCGATATCGAGATTGCTTGCAAGCGCATTTATGGAATCCGTGATCTCGTATTCCCCGCGTACAGATTCCCCGGTCTCCCTGATGGCATCAAAGATGGTATCAGGGAAGAGGTAGATCCCCGCATTCACCAGACTGCAGGCGACATGGTCTGGCTTCTCGATGAGACGGACTACCCTACCGCCGTCGGTCTTTACAACGCCGTACCCCGCGGGATTCTCCAGTTCCTTCGTTGCAAGGATGATATCCTCCTTCCGCCCGATGAGAGCTCGGAGATCAGACGGCGTGACGATCGCATCGCCGTTTAATACAAGAAATCGACCCTCTACCAGATCGCGAGCCACCCCTATCGCGTGTGCAGTACCGAGTTGCTCTCTCTGCTCCACGTAATCGATACGGACGTTAAGGCGGCTGCCATCCCCAAAGTGATCCCTTACCACATCGCCCATATACCCGACCACACAGACAAACTCGTCGATACCTGCGTCCCGGGCAGCAATGATGATATGCTCAAGTATCGGTCTATTTGCAACCGGAAGCATCACTTTCGGACACGATGCCGTAAGCGGGCGCATTCTCGTCCCTTCACCTGCTGCGAGGATCACTGCTTTCATCGATTACTCCTTTCACGCTTTTTTGTATCTCACGGTATAATTTATCTACCGCAGCCCTGGTCGCGCCCTCAACAGTGATCCGGATCAGGGGTTCTGTTCCAGAAGCGCGGACGAGCGCCCACGCGTCATCGAATCCGAGCCGGATGCCATCGATCGTGCTGATATCGGAAGAGGGAAGCGTACGCAGTTCTTCCTCGATCCTCCCGGCATCGAGATCTCCACGATATGGGATCGACCCGCGCTTTATCTCATACTCTGGCATCGGTGAGAGATGATCGCTGAATCCCGCGTCCTCCCTGCTCAGTAGCTCAACGAGTCTTGCTGCGGAATAGATGCCCTCAGGACAGTATGATACTCGCGGAAATATCCATGTACCACTCGGCTCGCCACCGAAATCCGCCCCCGTCCTCTTCATCTCCTCTGCAATAAAGACGTCCCCGACCCGAGTTCTGATTATCTCAATATCAGGAAGTACTGCATCGATTAACATGGACGTGTCCACAGGAACAACCATCTTCTTCCTTGCTTCGTGCATTCCAAAGAACGCGAGAAGTTTGTCATTACTGACAACCTCTCCCTGATCATCGACAGCAACCATCCGATCCGCATCACCATCATGCGCAATCCCGAGATCGGAATTCGTACTGATAACCGCTGACTGAAGTAGAGTGAGCGTTTCGCTCTTCGGTTCGGGACCACGTCCCGGGAAAAACCCGTCTGGCTGGCTATTAAGCGTCACCACATCACAACCCATCGCCCTTAACAGGTACGGCGTTGTGAGCGATGCTGCGCCACAGCCACAGTCCACCACCACCCGCATCCTCTTCTCGATCCTGACACTTGCGAGGATGTGTGCTATGTGGTTTGAGACCGCGTTTTCATCCGTTTTGACCAGGTGCATCCGATCCCAAGATGCAAATGCAAGTGTGATATCTGCACCCCCTAACTCTCCGATCAACCCTTCGATCGTCTTCTGCTGCTTTGCGTCAAACGCCATCCCATCAGGATTGAATAGTTTCACACCGATGTACTCGGGTGGATTGTGAGAAGCCGTCACCATGATGCCACAGTCACAGTCCCTCGCAGCATAAGCAAGCGTCGGAGTTGCGACCATTCCAACCCGCGTAACCCTGCAGCCCACCGAGAGAAGCCCTGATATCGCCGCGTACTCGATCATCTCTGCCGCCCTTCTCGTGTCGTGCCCAACGACGACACTGGCCCCACCGCCGCAGTCCGTGCCAAC
>JAYEGI010000075.1:0-17027 GCA_034659035.1 Methanobacteriota archaeon | reverse complement strand
CCCGGTTTCGGGAACGATTCCCATGGCAAAGAGTTTCGAGATCGAATATAATTTATATGCTGCTGATGCGGTTCATCTGGCAGCAAGTATCGTATCCGGATCGTCGATATTATGGTCAGAAGATCGCAATCTGTCAAAAGAACCGGTTCTGGTGTCGGCATTGGGATACGGAGTTGAGATTAAGCGATTGCGAGAGATGTTTTAATCTGGCGGTTGTGGGTGGGTTTCGTCTGTTGCGTTCGCCAGCCGCCTGCACACGGCAGCCCGCCCCCGCCCCCGCTCCGCTCTGCACTTCCACACCCCCAGGCGGCGCATCCACCCGCGAAACCACGACGCAGATTCCTCCGCCGCCCAGGCTCGCCTGTGATGAAGCACGCACAGCACGAATGGGCGGCAGGGCGACAGAAACAAGAATGAAAGTAACTACTCAGGTACCCAAAATCACTATTCAGGGGACTTCACTATGCAGGAACTCTCCAAGACATGGAGCATACTGCAACCAACAGGGAATTTAACCGCAGAGTGCGCAGAGGGGAGCAGAGGGAAAATAAACGGTTAAGTGCTCCGCGTTTCTCTGCGCCCTCCGCGGTTATTTTTCTTGCCAGAAGATACAGGATCGCAATCGGGAGACCGATCAACATACCTGAGTAGTTACCTCAAATTGAGCATTCCGATAGGGATGGCTTGCGCCTTCGATAGTCTTCTTATTACCCTGCAGGCTATACCCCCATTCGGAAAGAAGAGTCGATATAGTAACATGACTAACATCATGACCCGTTTGCCCGAGCTCTTCAGCTAATTTGCGCGTACTCTTGCAACTCCAACGTAAAGGAGACTCGGGATCGCCACGAGTTACCGGTTCGATCAAACTTTCCAGATCAGCCATAAGAATCTGATCCTTGTCTCTGATTTTCTTCCTTCCACCACCCTTCTTTCGAACTTTACCCTAATATAATTCTTCCGAATCTTTCAATTCCTTGCGACCTGACGTAATTGTGGTACGGGACATGCCCTTTATTCGGGAAAGTGTTGAGATCCCGCCGTAACCAAGGGCATCTGCTACCGCAGCAGTTAATAGCCTCTGTTGTCGCTCATTCAAACGACATTCCATAGTCTCAAATATTTTTTTGATGGCACATTCTTCCATGGCATAATAATAGATTGCAATAGTACTTAATAGTTGTTCAGGTTAATTATTAACGAGCCCTAAACTTAGGTCGTACGTGCCGAGGGGGGGGTTATTGAATCTTATGATGTGGTTTTCTTTGGAGTGTTCATTCATTGCGAAGGGTTCTTTTAATGAGATCTTGTTGCCTTCGCCTTTGAGATACGCGGAGAATCGGTCGTTCCAGAGTCCTGTCGGGTTTTTATCTGGAGAACCTCCATCATGACTGTTGTCATAGTATGCTGATGTGTCTGCTGATAGAGTTCCGTCGATCATTGCCAGCTCGGCAGAGTTTACGGATGCGGAGATGGTGGGGGATCCAGTGCAATTCCTGCAAACACGATTATTGTTATTGCCACGATCATTGCTGCAGAGAGTGCTCGTGTACGTTTCGGTTGCTCATTGGGATTTTCTTTCCATCACCTCATTCGTATTACCTCTTTTATTTTAATATTTTCATATATTATAATGCTGGTACATTAGCAACATTCCATTATCAGTAGAGTTAAGGAAATAAAGTAGCCTAAAACTGCAGTGATTATCGGAGTGATTATACGTAACAACAGTGATTTTTTTTTACTTATATAATAACCAATATACATACTTATAGACGTTAATACCACAATAACTTTGCCAGGAATCGAGAAGATTATATAACCAATAATATACATGTATATATAAGTATATCGGTCAGCTGAAGCATATGGATATCCAGACACCACAGTTCCGTAAAAAATGTGAAATAGTGGCATACCAAGCACAACAACCACTGGTGGTATTACCCACCAAATTTTCTTGATTGTCTCTTTGGATTTTGTCATTTTTTCAATTCCTTTTTTTCACTATACGTTCGCTCATAAGAACTCTTTTCATACATGGCTTGATAGTCCTTCCATGGCATCTACCACTATATTCGAAGATAGTGGCTGCAAACTCGGACACACCAGTTCATCCGACGTGATGACCGGGTCGCCATCCGCAGTACATCTTAAAGACCCAGAAGCGACTGAGCACCGAACAGCAAGTCCGTCTCACGAGGATTGCCCCATGGTGCGCAGACCCGCGGATCGAACCGCCGGACCGTGTGGGCGGGGGCATGGGGCGAGAATGGTGTCCCGATGGATTCACCACGTGATCGGGATCATGTCACCCTTTATACTCCCTCCCGACCACCTCTCGTATCCGGTCCGCGGTCTTCGGTCCGACCAGATCCACTGCCATCAGTTCCTCGCAGCTCGCGCTCATCACCGCTTCACCGCGTGATCACAATAATCGCACCGCCCGCATCGAGCACATCCACAGCCCGCCCGCCGAGAACTACCTCACGCTCGATCGTGACAGCATCTGAAGGAATCTCGAAGACATCTGCACCTATCTCGACTTTTACCATCCCGCTTGCTGCCTGCTCCGCAATTACGACCGGATCGACTCCCGATAGCGCTCCGATGATCATTCCAGCCTCTTTCCTGAAGATCGGACCAAGCACCTTCATATCCGGCTTGACTCCGACTGCACGGTGCTCGAAATCCGGCGTTCCGGCAATTACGCTCACAGGTGTATTCGCAGCACCAGCGATGACAGCTCTGCCGTCGACGATTGCGTCACCGGAAGAGCCTGATTTCGCATCCACATAGATCTCGATACCCTCCAATTGAGCATTCAGTGCTATCCCGTGCTCTGATTTATATCTGCGGATCGCATGAGCGATATCCTTGATCCTCTCGCCTTCTTGCTCGACATCGGGATCGATCAGGGATGTATCTGCGAGCGGCCATGCATCAGCATGTACGCTGCCTGACAAGAGGAGGTGTGAGTAGACTTCCTCGGAAAAGAACGGTATGGTCGGGGCAAGGAGCCGTGTCAGCGTCTTGATCACTGTTCCAAGCGTCTGCCGTGCCGCCTGCTGCTCGAGAGATGGCTCGCCGTAGAGTCGGTACTTGGCAAGTTCGATGTAATGATCTGCAAGAGTATCCCATGCAAATGATTTCACCATCTTTAATGCGATATCGAACTGGTACTTATCCATCGCATCGGTAACGTCCCTAATAAGCATGTTTAATTTACTTAAGATCCATCGATCGACAATCGTGAGCGAATCCTTATCGACCGCCCCATGATCTTTGATATGCGGAAGCGTAAACCTGACGATGCTCCACATCTTCTGCTGGAAACGAGATGCTGCAACGACATCCTTCCACCGGAACATGATGTCAGACCCTGTGGATCCTCCGATCGCGGCCCACTGCCTGAATGCATCAGCACCATACTGTTTGGTCACTTCCTCGGGCGCAATGATATTATCCAGGGATTTGCTCATCTTGTGCCCATCTTCCCCGGAGACCATCCCGTTTATCAGGATGCTATCCCATGGGCGCTTTCCGGTGAGAGCCTGCGTCCGAAGGATCGTGTAAAACGCCCACGTACGGATAATGTCGTGTCCCTGTGGTCTAAGTTGCGCAGGTACCAATAGTTCCTTCCCAAAGACCCATCCGGAAACCGCCATCGCTGAAAGCGACGAGTCCATCCACGTATCGAGCACATCTTCCTCAGGTACGAACTCCTCCGAACCGCACTCACATGGGCTACGGGGCTTTGATTCAGTCGGATCAAGTGGTAGCCACTCTTCTTTCGCCACAATCGTCTTCCCGCATCCTTTGCAGTACCAAACCGGAATCGGGGTTGCAAAGAGCCGCTGCCGTGATATGCACCAGTCCCATTCCATGCTCTTTGTCCAGTTCTCAAGCCGTATCTTCATGTGCGATGGCACCCACTTGATCTCATCAGCGGTGCGCAGGATCGCGTCCTGATCAACCCGGACGTACCACTGCTTCTCTGAGAGTATCTCGATAGGTGTTCCGCACCGCCAGCACGCTCCGACGCTCTGATCAAGGGGTTCTTCCTTGTACAGCAGCCCGGCTGACTTGAGATCCGCTATGATCGCGCTCTGGCAGTCGCCAAGACTCATCCCCTCGTACTTGCCTGCAACACCGGTCATCTTTCCGTCGCGGTCGATCGCCATTCGAAGCGGGAGTTCGTGCTCGATCCACCACCGGACATCCTGCTTATCCCCAAAAGTGCAGATCATGACGACACCAGTCCCGAATCCCGGATCGACCTCCGCATCAGCGATCACAGGAACATCATAACCGAAGAGCGGCACGCTGACCGTGCCTCCGATAAATCCTCCAAACCGTTCGTCATCCGGGTGCACGGCAACCGCAACACATGCCGGCAGTAACTCGGGTCTGGTGGTTGCAATCTCCATCGCCTGCTCTCCAGTCCCAACCTTAAAATAAAGATAGTTCAAGAGTGTCTTGCGGTCATCATACTCGACCTCTGCGAATGCGATTGCTGTTCCGCATCTCGGACACCAGTTCACAGGACCCTCGCGCTGGTATATCCGCTTGTCCGCATACATCCGCACAAACGACTTCTGTGTCATGCTGTAATATCGTGGATCCATCGTCACGTACTCGCAGTCCCAATCGATGGAAAAGCCTAGCCGATGCATGGTATCCTTCATTTTAGATATGTTTTTTAAGGTTAACTCCCTGCACAGGTCTCGAAACTCGGACCTGGGTATCTGATGCCTGGTGATCCCGTGCGTCTCCTCCACCTTGACCTCGGTCGGCAAGCCATGGCAGTCCCACCCCTGGGGGAACATCACATTATAGCCACGCATTCTCTTGTATCTTGCCACAAAATCGATATAACACCAGTTTAGTGAATTTCCGATGTGAAGATTACCTGTGGGATACGGAGGCGGAGTGTCGATGATGTACTGCGGTTTCTCCGATTTCCAGTCGAACCGGTATATATCATCATAAGTCTTCGACCGCCATTTCTCTTCGACTGCCTGGTGATCATATTCCTTTGGAAGTGTGTCCTGCATAGTCCTCTCCTAAATTTTTAAAACGATGATTGATAAAACTTTCTCGAGGTGATTGTTGTGTACCTTCTGGATTCTCGCGAGGCAGCAGAGCTTGGATATAGGGGGGCGGTTTCGTTCTCACCCGGCCGTTAGAAACTCCCTACTTCTGCATCCCCGCAAAACACGCGCCAGCACCAAGCGAGATTACCCGCCCGTGAACCCGGTCGCCTTCGGTTGTCAGTTCTATGACGCTTTTGTCCGCAAGTCTCGGCACGGTTGGGCTTCCCGGGCACATAATCAGCACGTCAGTCTGCTCAATAAACGGGGTGTGTATGTGCCCGACGATCACCACATCACACTCAAGCTCCTTTGCAAGATACCAGAGCCCGCAGGTGCCGTTTCCTGATAACTGCCCCTCGTGAACCACTCCGATCCTGACCCTTTCTACCTCAAATACTGTTCGCTCCGGCAGACGCTTCCTAAGTTCTGTGCAGTCCGAATTGCCATGAACTGCTACGAGCTCGTTGATGCCCAACAGATAGTCGTAGCATGCAACCGTTGTGAAATCCCCGGCATGTACGATCAGGTCTGCACTTTGAAGCATCGGGATTAAGGCATCTGGCAGCTTGTGGTCGTGCGTATCCGAGATTACGATGATGCGGGTCATTACTATATCCTATTGCAATCGATATTCTTAAGTCGATTCCGCAGAAGAATCACCATACGAACCGGCACTGTCTGAAAATCAAGTGATTTATCACCGCGGAGAACGCAGAGGGCGCAGAGTTTCGAGACTGCGTAAGTCCTCTGCGTGGCTCTGCGCACTCTGCGATAGGATCTCATGGTGATTTCACTGGAAAATCGACAGTGCCATACAGACCAAACAAGAGGGGTTCACATCACAGACACTACCGGCACTATCAGATTCCTGGATACCACACTGCGCGACGGCGAGCAGACCCCTGGCGTGTCGCTAACGTCGGAAGAGAAGGCATGGATCGCACGGAGGCTCGATGCTCTGGGCGTAGACGTGATCGAGGCAGGAAGTGCGATCACATCAAAGGGCGAGCAGGATAGTATCCGGGCGGTCGTTCATGAAAATTTGGATGCCGAGATATGTAGTTACTGCCGGATCCGCGAGTTTGATGTCGAGAAAGCCATCGAATGCGATGTAGACTCGATCCATCTCGTTGTCCCGGTCTCTGACCTACATATCGAAAAAAAACTTAAGAAAGACCGCGAAACCGTGAGAAATGATGCGATCCGTTCTTGCGAGTTTGCAAAGGATCACGGGCTTATCGTCGAACTCAGCGGCGAGGATGCCTCACGGGCTGATCTCGATTTCTTAAAGTCGCTCTACGCTGATGGCATCGAGGCTGGCGCGGATCGGCTCTGCTTCTGCGATACCGTTGGAATCCTCACACCTGAGCGCACCACCCAGGTGTTTAAGGAGTTAAGTGATCTTGGTGCTCCTTTAAGCATTCACTGCCACGATGACTTTGGGCTTGCGACATCGAACACGGTAGCTGCGATCCTTGCGGGCGCAGCGCAGGCGCACGTGACCATAAACGGCATCGGTGAGCGTGCCGGGAACACACCGCTCGAAGAGGTGGCGATGGTGCTTGAATCACTTTATCATATGGAGACGAGGATCAACTGCAAGGAACTCTACACCACATCTCGTCTCGTCAGCAGGCTTACAGGAGTTCCAGTAGCCCCGAACAAGTCAATAATCGGCGGAAATGCGTTTACACATGAGGCGGGCATCCATGTGCACGGACTCCTTGCAGACCCGTTCACATACCAGCCGATCTCGCCAGAGGTCGTCGGCAGAGAACAGCGGATCGTTCTCGGAAAGCATACCGGTAGGGCGTCGATCGATGCATCGCTTCATGAACTCGGGATTGTAGCGAGTGATGCGCAATTAAACGATATATTCACGCGTGTAAAGGAACTCGGGGACAAGGGACTGCGGGTTACCGATGCGGATCTACAGGCGATCACAGAGACCGTACTCGGGATTTACAAGGAGGCGAAGGTGAAACTCGAGGAACTGACTGTGGTCTCAGGAAACCGGGTCACTCCGACTGCATCCATCAAGCTGACAGTGGGCGGCAATCACGTCGTCGAGGCTGGCGTCGGAACTGGTCCGGTGGACGCTGCTATCGATGCGCTTAAGAAGGCGATTGCAAACATGCAGGACATAGAGCTTGAGGAGTATCACGTCGATTCGATCACAGGCGGCACCGATGCCCTTGTGGAGGTGTTTGTCACGATGCGCTCTGACAAGAGAGTAGTCATGGCAAAGGGTGCCAGAACCGATATCATCATGGCGTCTGTGGAGGCGGTGCTTGAAGGGATCAACCGACTGATGGAGTGAGCCTGGTATCACGAACCCTGCACAGCATGCCCCGCGGATATAGTGGTCACAATTCGATAGTCTCGCCTGCCACCCGCAGGATCATGAGCGCATCAAGTGATGTGACCTGCCCGTCGCCGCTTACGTCTGCCGCTGGGGTGCATTCGCCGCTGGCTGCGAAACGAAGAGCGATTGCTGCGTCTGCGGCGGTTACATTGCCGTCGTCGTTAAGGTCGCCTTTCTGAGGGGTTATCAGATTTGCCGGCGGATACAGGAAGCTACCAGTCCAGAGTGGTCGGGGCGGCAATCCCCCGGTCTCCACCCTCTTCTTCCACTCGCTATCACTAATTCTCGTGAAGTTCTCCTCCTCGAACTCATAATAGCTCATTACATAGCCCACGCCAGCCAGCACCACCCCATCGGGCTGCTCATAGACGATGATAACGGGATTGAACCTGCCAACACCTTCATGCAAGACCTTCGCAGTATTACTGTTCGTGCAAACATCGGCAACGAGTGTTGGTTCTTCTTCCATTATGTGACCATCCCACCCACTGAAAAATCCGAGCAGCCAGAGGCCGAAACCATGGATATCATCCTGTTCACCCCCATAACCATACTCATCGTCCCCGGTTGTCAGCGTCTCGTTGCGGGTGATCTTCCGGGCGTACGTTCCGAGCGTATCAAGCTGTCCTGCAAGCGAACTGAATCCATCGCGGTGTTTCGCCGGGAGAACACCTTCGTTAGATAACTCTGTGTCGATTTTTCTGCACAGCGACGACAACCGGCTGTAAAACTCAGGGATCGGCTCAACGTATCCATACCCCTCAGCCACCGGACACGGCACGTAGGTCTGTTTTGCATACAGGATGTAATCGTGGCGGAGCTGGGTCCAGGAGGAGAGCGCAGTATTCAGTTTCTCATCCTGCCATGCCGTGTTCTGCATGAATCGTGGATAGCTCTCGTTAAACTCGACAAGAAGGGGGTCTAATGTGTAGAACCAGTTGCAGTAGACATTCTTCTTCCAATCTTCAGTGGTATAATTCCCAAATTCCAGTTTGAGTTTGTTCATCTGAGATTCGAGATTAGGATGGGTCTTTTTCTCTGACTCCAGCAGATCGTCAGCCCTCCCTGAGCCAAGCATCGTTGCCATGACCTCGAGCCCCTTTGGCAGACGTGCCAGGTCAAGTATGTGTGGATACGTATCCTGCTGGAAGACATAGCTATCCGGCACATACCGCTCGCCCATGAACTGGATGTATTTCGGCGGTATATCGCCCGGACTGTATAACGGAACCGGTATTATCTGCGATCTGGGATACTCTGGTTTTTCAAACTCAATCCGCAGTTTCTCGATGTTACTTGCGTTCTCCAGCATAGATACCGTGAAATTTGAACCAAAAACGGTATCTGTTGCGTTCCCTACCATTACCGGTGTTATGCTGTCCGCGGTTCCGACAAGCAGTGTTGTGACATTATAGATCCTCCCCCACAGTGCCATATCGTCAGGCGACTCTCGCAGTGCCTCAGAGATCATGACCGCCTGTAGCACCTCAATATGAGAATCTTCCGGATGGCTGGAGTCTTCGATCCTGAAGATACGCCTGCTCAGCCATTTCATGCACCTGAAATATCTTTCGAGAGTTCCGTCCCCCTCGTAATGACCTCGCGGCTTATATTGCGTGTAATCGTCACCAGGATAGAACTCAGTTGTGTTATGATCCAGTATTTTTTGCACATATTCGGTAACATTCCCTTCTACATATTCCGGTACCGGATAGGTATCATTAAGCAGTTTGCAGGCAACCGTTGCGAAGACTACGTTCCTTCTGGCAGCCTCTTTTACGTACGCAAGGTCGGGGGTGGTGTTCTGGTACTCATCCACGCTCCTTTTCTGCAGGTTCTGTACTAAAAGCTCGGTAGAGTTGTATAGATGTTCTTTTTCAATCTCTTTTAGCATGTCGTCGTGCACAACATGGAAGATGTGGAGCAGTGCATCGGTCGTTATGAAGACCGAGACATTGGACCTACCAAATAATTCCCAGTAGCAATCAGAGATATTTCCGTGCTCGTGGTCTTTTAATACCACGAATCCATTTTCAAAGAGTTTCTCCTTTGCAGCAGCGTCCAGTGGATAGATCTCTTCTATTGCATCCATATTTACAGGATACGGCATCTCAGAATCGTTTGCCGAAGCCGCTCCGGTTGCAGTGCAAGTCGTAACCATCACTATGGCGAAAAGAACTGCCATAGCCTTCAATTCAGGTTTGTTCCTCATTTTTATCACCTCTTTGTGTATTGTTTTTTGACATTCGTTTCAGCTTCAGCCGGATTTTTCAGGTCACAACTCAAGTCCCCCGGCTGCCGCTTGCATGATCATCAGCGCATCAAGCGATGTGACCCTGCCGTCGCCGTCAATATCCGCAATAGCATCATACGCCCCTCCCACCGTCACCCGGAGTGCGATTGCGGCGTCTGCCGTTGTGATCCGACCATCCTTGTTGAGATCGCCTGGTCCCCCCTGCCAGGTGAAGTTGGTGATGACCACTTCATCGCCCTGGTTCCCGGCAGGCGCATTGCCATGGTACAACCAGAAATTGAATCGAATATTCTCGTTGCCTGGTTCCGGCACATATTCGCTTGTATGTGTCCACATGTGAACCAGCGCGTTTGCCGGTGGTAGGCTGTCGATATGTTGCCCATAATACGTCCTGAACTCGACAGTACCCGGATTCCAGATGAGATGATGGGTCAGATTGCTCTTCTCATCTGTCAGATTAACCCTGAAACGAGTGCAGCGATCATCGCATCCGGGACACTGATCACAGGGCTGGACCACATATTGAGCATTGGTGTATTCATCGGCATCACCCCAACGGGTAAATTCGATGTCCATCTCACGATGATTTTGCTCTTTTGCCACTCCATCCCAGGTGAACAAGCCGAGAACCATCATCGGATCGATGGCATCGACCCGTCCGTGCGTCTGGAAACTATAAGTGCCGTAGCCAAGAGATGCATCGAGGATGGCTTCGGTGCAGTGCCATCTGCCATCACGCTTGCTGATTGTCAGGTGAAGCCCTTCATCATCAACCCAGATATCTTCCACCCTATCCGAGAAATAATTGGGTCCGGGTCCGGCACGAAAATCCCTCATCTTTACCCCCCAGTCATAACCGGCAAATGAGATGGTTCTTGGTTTCCGAAGCTCTTCCTGAACACGGGCAACTGCCTTTGACATTTCCGGTGGTTTATAGCAAGGTCCGCAGATTGGAGGCTTAACTCCTGCAGGCAGAAGATAAGCAGCGACAGCTGTTGCATAACGGTCACTGCCGCCGGTAGTGATATCACATGACCAGGTGCCATCCGGATTAATAATCGTCAACGGTGAATCGTAATATGGCTTGGTCCACCAGCGATCTCCGACCCGGATGTAAACTGCTACACGATAAGCATCGGGAGTGACACCTGTGACATTCCCTTCTGGATGTTCACCATCATGATTGGGGTACTCTGGCAGGTGGATGAGATTAATTGCCGGGTCACTCGCCGTAAGAGGTGGAGTGAATTCTGAATCTGCGCCTGCTACTACAGACAAGGAGACCAGCAAGCCTATGATCATCAGTACACTGGCTACCCCGGATTTTTTCTTCATGTTTTTCGCCTTTTCATTTATCTCCTTTGCGCCATTGTTTTCATTATGGTCCATATCCTTCTATTATGCACACATCAGATTACAAGCAAATCCCTGCATGGCATTACCTTCCCACACATGATTCCGGGTCCTGGTGCCTACATACTCATACCCGGCACATCCGACCAAGGTCACAACAACGTCTGAAGTGACCTCTACATCATCCTCTTGGATCTGTAAAATGTTCCCGGGGCACTATACACGATTTACCGTTTGTCTTATCAGTAATAAAGATTCCGGTCGATATCCGGAGAGATTCTTTTCGTAATTTTATCCCCCATGGCTTGCCGCTTGCAGGATCGTGAGCACATCGAGTGCGGTGACCTGACCGCCGCCTACATCTGCTGCGGGGTCGTATTCGCCGCGGGCTGCTAAACGAAGTGCGATCGCGGCGTCTGCAGCGGTTACATTGTCATCGTCATTAAATTCGCCTTTCAGATGGATCATCCACCCTGCCGGAGGATACGGAAAGCTATCAGTCAGAAAAGCTCGGGACGGCAATGCCCCGCACCCCACCCTCTTCTTCCACTTGCTATCAGGAACCCTTGCGAAGTTCCGCTCCTCAAACTCCTAATAGCTATCACGTAGCCTAACGCCAGACGGCACCGCTACATCGGGCTGTTGCGTGACTAAAACCCCGGTGCAGACAGTGCCCGGACGAGGATTTTAATCCGGTATGAGCCCTTCTCCCGAAAATACCTTCGCAGCCTCTGAAAGCGTGAGATCCTCAGGCGGGACGATCAGATCGGATTCTATGATGACGTCCGTGTCAAGCGGCTTTCCGTTCTCCCGTATCATCGATATGAATTCCTTAAGCACATCCCGAAACCTCGTTTCATCGCCGGATTTGAGCAACTCCACGATCTCGTTGTCGAGTTTGTTCAACTTATCCAGGAGGGAATCGCTCACCTCATACTGACCCTCAGTAACAACTCTTATGATCATTTCTCCACCCCCGCTTTCAGTTTTGCAAGTTCATCATCCACGCCTGTAGTGGTCTTCATCTTCCTGAGTTCCCGTTCGATCTCGTCCTCTCCCCCGATCTCATCGAGAGCACCTAATTCGACCATCTCATCGAGAGCCGCGGACTTCGCACGCATATTCTCGGTCTTCTCTTCCGCACGATCGATCGCAAACCCCACATCTGCCATCTCCTCAGAGATCCCGGTGACTGCCTCTTTCACTTTTACCTGCGCTTCAGCAGCGGTGTACTGTGCTTTTATCGTCTCCTTCTTCGTCCGAAACGCATTTATCTTTGCAGAAAGCTTCTTTTCCGTGTTAATTAGTTTCTGCTGCTCTATCTCCTGATCTTGTATCTGTACGGTGAGACTTTCGATCTCGATTACATTGTTCGCCTTCCGTTCGAGCACGAGTCGTGCAAGATCATCCCTGCCAGCGTTAACTGCATCTTTTGCTTGGGAATCGAGTTTCCGGATGTTTTGTTGCAGCTTCACTCTCTGAAGTTCAAGCCGTTTCTTTGCTGTGATGACTGTGGCTGTGCTGCGCTTCACCTGCTGAAGGAGTTCTAACTGTTTCTGGTACGAGTAGTCAAGCGTCTCTCTTGGATCCTCGTATCGATCGAGAAGTTTACTTGTCTTGGATTTTACAACAAGTTCCATCCGTTTGAATAAGCCCATAATCCCATAACAGGGATCGGATCATATAAAGATGTCGTCACAGAATCGCTTTAATAATTTTGTAGGCAATATATATTAATATTACAACAATTATTGTATATGCTATGCCGAAGAGGAACCGCAGGAAGGTATATGCCAGCATAACTATAATTACAGCGAATACGATCCGGATGATGTCACCAAGTTGTATGCCGAAATTGTTTCGCATCAGGAAGATAGGGATTACAGCGGTTAAAAAGTTTTCTGATGCAACTTAGCGGTTACGGTTGTGTTCATCAGTAATCCCCACCTTTTCGTGCATTGGCATCGATGGATCGCCCACCATTAGACAATTCAGTACCACATCACCACCAGCAGAATCGTGATGATCTTTGCGATCATGCTGGATGCATAGTTGATCGCTGTGATCGTAACTCCAAACTTCCCGAATAGCGATACGTACATCGAAAAACTGTATTTCACATAGATCATCGTTATGACAACCATACTCCCAACAAGAAGCGTTAATATCGCCTGTTTATCTGTTATCACGTCATTTAAGAGCAGCGTTTGCACCGTTGCATACCCTGCAGTGAAGTGGATGAACTGTGCGATCAGCACATATATGACATCCCCAGGCAGCCCAAGCAGATTCAGTACCGGAGCAAATGCTTGTGTGATATATATCCCGGCACCGAGACTCAGCAGGATCTCGATTGCAAGCATCGAGACTACCAGGATCGGAACGATCTTTCGGAGGGTAGGATATGCCTGCCTTACCCCTTTCTTGATCGTCTGCCAGTCAAGTGCGATCGACCCGTCTTCCGACCGGTCCGCACCCCCGATGGTGCACACCCTCTTCGGAAGCAGCAGCCTCGATGCGATCAATGCGCCGAGCGTCTGTACGGATGCCGAAAAGAGCGTGAGTAGAACGTACACTCCGCCAACAGCAGGTCCTAACAATGCGACTGCGATCGGCGCATGTATCCTGAAGAGCGATTCGCCGAGCACGACTGGAAACGTGCTCATCAAAACGGTCAGCGTCGTCTCAGTTCTGCCAACCTCGCCTCTCTTGTAGAACTCGGCAAGCATCGACTTTCCGCCGGTCGAACTCATGATGCATGCAAGAAGCGCAAGCACTGACCCGCGGGAGAGGTTGGAGATCCTGCACAGTCCCTTCGTGAGCACCCCGAACCGTGTTAAGATGTTGGTCTCGACGATGATACTTGCAAGCGTAACACCGATCACGATGAAACCGATCGCCCGTATCAGATATACGGTGTGGATCACCTCACCCCCTCCTGGGTGATCATGAACTCACAGGATACGCCCTCCGGTCTCGATCTGTGTTTCCGGATCACAAACCGCCGCCTGCCCGTGCCGATACGCTCGAGTTTGATGATCGCCTTTGAGAGGTGCTCGATCATGGTGCCGCCGACAGGGCAGAGTTCGCCGGAATCGATCTCTGTGTAGACCTGATTGGTGATCACGACCGCGATACCGTACTTTCGTGCGATCCTGTGCAGGTGCGCAATCTGATTCGCAAGTTCCCTCCGAAGAGAAATGTTACCGTCGTTCTCGAGCGCAAGACGGTAGAACGTGGTTGCCGAATCCAGAACAACAAGTCCCACATTCTCATTGATAATCTTATCGATTTCTTTTATGGAAGAATACTGCTGCGCAAGATTCATCGGTTCATATACGATCACGTCCTTCGCAATCGTTGCCGCATCGTTTCCAGCGATCTGTTCGAACCGCTCCGGAGAAAATCCCTCCGAATCTATGAATATGACTTTCTTTCCACTCTTCACACATTCTATAATCAGTTGAAGGCATATATTCGTCTTTCCAGTACCTGCAGCGCCAAACAACTGCGTTACCACGCCAGTCTCAAATCCGCCGCCGAGCAGGTCATCGATGACCTCGCATCCTGACGTAAGGCGTGTGATCTTCATCTCTTTCGCGAGAGTTGCTTCACATACTCCTCAAATAATTCGGTGTATATGTAAGGAATTATAAGCACCAGCGCGATCAAGAGGATCAGCATGACCACCGGCTCGTACCATTCACCAAACCACTCGGGATGCTCCACGTATATCTGCTCGAAATTACTGGACATGGTGTAAATGAAATATGGTTCCGGTTCAGTATTAACCCCACCGCTTATACAGTTCATGTTCGATTCCAAGCAGATCCAGTATCCGCCCAACGATGATATCGATCACGTCCCCGATGCTACCAGGCTTTGGGTAGAATCCTGGACACGCGGGAAGGATCACAGCACCAGCCCGTTTCGCACGGAGCATATTCTCGATGTGGATCAGACTGATTGGAGTCTCCCTTGGAACCAGAATAAGTTTTCTCTCTTCCTTAAGGCAGACGTCGGCAGTTCTTGTGATCAAGGTGTCTGATATGCCGTTTGCTACGCTTGCAAGTGTCTTCATGCTGCACGGCACGATCACCATCGCGTCGAAGAGATACGACCCGCTCGCAACCGGGGATGTGAAATCGTGTTCATCCGGTAAGTGGGTGGCAAGTTCCTCGACTGCGCTGACGCTGGTATCCGATTCTATCCCGATTATCTGGCGCGCGGTTTGGGTGATGATCAGATGCGTTTCTGCCCTACCCTGCAGGACTTCTGCGAGGCGTATTCCATACTGCACTCCCGATGCGCCCGTGATCCCGATTACAAGTCTCATGCATTGGTATTCGCTGGATCAGTCGTATGCTTTTTGGTTTGCATGACCCGATCTTTGTTAAGTCGATGAGAACTGAGGATGATGATGAAAGGCGATCACATCTCACTACAGTCAAGCTATTGCCGTGACAATTTAATTTGTAGACACGGTAAAAAAATCACAACATCATATTATATATATATATATATATATATATCGCTGTCGCGCGACGATTGATGAGACTCATAACATTCTTCGACTTCTCAAGGGTGCGTTCTCAAGAAGACTTTGCATAAGATGGGTGGTGCGAGTGATTGCGGTCGATGACCTTGGCGCATCGAGTGATGATATTGTGGGAATTCACCGTCGATAATGTTGCTCCGCATCACTGGCGAGACTTTAGCCCAACCGATGGGGTTGCGGATAACACAGCAGGCTTGGACGTCTCAACCGACCCAACAGACGGTGGCTCATCGTGGAGCGGCTGGCGATCTGCAAGCTGCTCAGGAAGCGACGGCACCACGTCATACCAGACGATAACTGCTGACTCTGTCCCGTTTAATCAGTATTCCGGGATGCAGAACAGGATCAAATTCAAGATCGATGATGCTGCCCGGAATACTGGCGAAAGTGACGAATATACGGTTCGGGTAGATGCAACAGACCCGCAAGCACAGGTGATAGCGTCACCGACGCATCCGGGCGGCGGTGTTGGTGCAACAGAAATAGTTAAATGCTAATGAATATGTGTGACTAAACATTACAGAAAATGGTGGATGAACAGCATGACTGACAGAACTACAATATTGATCCTGTCCGCAGTGCTGATCGCTTCGGTACTGTCAGGATGCGTGCAGGAGATATCAGAGATCGAGGCGCCAGATGCGTCTCCGACAGCAACAGTATCGGAAGTGACATCGCCTTCTATGTCAGCACCCCCTAAAATCGCGAATTGGAAGTATGTCAGTTATCGCAATCTGTCCATATCGAATGCTCCCGCTCTCAACCAGACCGCTCTGGTCACGTATTCCATAATTCCGGATAGGGATATCGAGGTTCTTTTTGTCTATATTACTATAGACGGTTTTGAATTTGTGGATGTGGAGGGTGAAAGGATCCTGAAATTTGACGATCTTGATCGGCGTGCCGTGTGGTATCCGACAAACCTTTCAAAAGGCGAGATGTATCAGTTCAACGCCACAATAAAGGCGGTCAAGACAGGGAATTTTACAATACGTCATTGTGGGGGCAACGAAGTAATACACATATCGGTATCCGAAGATTCCGAATACTGGTATATGTCGTGTCCAGAGTTGTTAGATCCTGAGACGGTGAGGGGATATTGTATAAACAAATCCGAACGACCGATAGAGCCGCCCCCATTCCATTATTTTTGGAACGGGACGGCATGGATCAAGGTGAAATCCCCTCCAAAAAGTATGGTCAGACCAGACTGGAATGGAACGGCATGGGTGGAAAGAAAAAACCAGTCATGAGCAGAGGTAAATCATGAAACAGATATTACCTGGTTTGCTGATATTCCTGATCATAGCACCGATTGTTTGTGCCGAGACATGCGATCTTAAACTTGAGATAGGTGGAGAAGACACATGCGGCAACTATAAGATCAGACACGATTCCTGG
>JAYEGI010000074.1:3873-17104 GCA_034659035.1 Methanobacteriota archaeon | reverse complement strand
CTGCTCCCAGATCTTTTAATATTGATCTTGCGTACTCGGTGACATTATCAACCATGCCTCTCTCGTCAATTTCAAATAAGACGTTTAGAAAGTCCTCATAGTCCGTAATGAACCGCCCCCTCAAATTGACGTAGAAAGGGACATAATCCTCAGGAAGTTGTTCGATCAGGTGGCTAATCATCGTGGTCTTACCGCTGTTTATCGGACCATAGACGAAGGTGATTAAAGACGGCTCAGCGTCCAATATCTTCATGATCTCGTTGATTTCCTGTTCTCTGTTATAAAATGGGATTCTTTTCATGCTATTCTCCTCACGTAAGCCAGTAACAATCCAATGATTGCAGCCACCGCCGCGAATCCGGGCGTGCTCGATCCATCCGATCCGGATGTGCCTGTTGTTTACTCTGCACCCGCACCCGCATTTGCCTCCGCCCGCACCGTGATCGACAGGGTGAGCGTATGATCCTCCGCGCCGTCCACGTCATCGCCGAAGTAGTAGACGATCCTGCCGTTCACAACGAAATCCCCGACCTGGTTTGACCTCATCTTTACCTCAATATCCCGCCCCACACCCGGTTCGATTTCGTAAGATGCCGTGAACAGGCCTGCACCTGACTGGACGAACTCGGAAGAGGTGACACTCATTCCGGATGGCGGGGTGATTATGACCTGGACATGCATTGTGGGCTTGGTGATGAGGTTCACTGCCGCAAGCTTCAGCAGGATATCTTCGCTCATGACGACGTTGGTCTTCTCGCCGTGGAGATGTACGCTTGCTGATTGTGTATTGCTGCCTGCAGTCCTTCGTATCTGGTCAGTGGTTTCAACAAGAGATGGAATTACTTCTATTGCGACAGGTTTTGATTTAACCGTATGATAATTTCCTTTTTCATCTGCATAGATCGCAGTGGCCGGGTTTAAATTGTAGGTTCCGGCTTCGTTTATTTGTACGACATACTGGAACTTTCGAGAGTCTTTAGATGTCATGGAGGAGTAGGTTTTTGAGGTTTCTCCATCGATGAAAGTGAGGTCCTGTGGGATGGTATCAGCAATTTCGATATCCTTTATTTCGGTAGAGCCTGTATTTTTTAAGGTAAGGGTTATGGTGGTTGTTTGGCCCTGTTTTATTGACTTAGGTGTGGCGGTTTTTGTTATTGACAATGCAGTTGGCCCTTGTTCATAGTGCTCTTTTATATCTTCTGCGGTCAAGGTGCGGTTGTAGATGCGGACTTCGTCGATGATGCCCTTGAAAAATTCGCCACTTCCAATTCCATAGGCACCAATTGTAAGACTACCACCTGTTACAGATGTAGGTGCGCCACCTGTGTCTGAAGTTACATCAACTCCGTTAATGAATATTTTCCTATGTCCTGATTGGCCAACTATTCCAGAAGCAGCTATATGATACCATTGACCCAGCATAGGCGTGAAAGTATTGGAACTAATGTTTGCCCCACCTAAGCTAAAAGTCATTGTTGTGTCTGATTTCTGCCAAATTTCATATATACCGGTTCCGCCCCGTTTATCAAGAACAGCATAATAGTTATTCGCAGTACTTGAAAATTTAACCCATGTTTCTACCGTAACATCTCCAGTTACATCCAAACTCGTATCATTTCCGCAATCGACATAATCATCCACCCCATCAAACTCCAGTGCCTTCCAATACTTCCCATCAACCCAGGTCGCCCCATAAATCACTCCATCATTCCCATTCCCTGAACTATCCTTCAAAACACTCCCAGATCCCTCATCAAAATGCCATTCCGCCACAAGCCACTCGTCACTCTGGGCCTGCACGCCTGCGGGCAGCCCGAAAAGCGCAATCACAAGTAATGCCCAGACAGCGACCCCAATCCTACGCATCCGCAATCACCTCACGCACCGCAAGCAGATTTAGTTTCGACTGCGGTCTCAATTCCTTATTTGCCGAATCAGCAAAAATGATGTTTTTTCCTACTAAAAACTTAATCCCGTCACTCAAATATTTGTATCCAGTCTTCTCCTTCAACTTAAATTCCGAAAGGACTTCCACCACTGCATTAAACATCTTTTTATCCTTCGCTTCCAGCGAATACACTATCTCTTCTATCTGCCCCTTTCTTATTTTGAGCATCTCTTCCGCCTTTCTTTTTCGGTTTTCTCTTGCATTTATCAACTCAACCAGACACACAGGTTTGCCACCGCAATAATTCCATGCTACCTCCTTTTCCATATCACTGAACTTGTATTTGTCTAAAAAATTTATAGTCGTTGAATTGTCGAAATCATCCACCAGCAAATACCTGCACCTTCCTTCCAGCATCGCCTCGCTGTAAACTCGTTCAATGAAGAGAGAATCAGAAGTGATTACAAATATATGCGCTAAATGCAGCTCCTTAGTTAATCGGATAAAAAAGTTAAATAATTTATAAATCAGCAACCCATCGATCTTCAAATCCCCTATCACCTGCAATTCATCGATGATCAAGATGGGAGTACGCGTCTTTGATATTTCCATAAAGAAACGCTCGATGTACTTGAACATATCTTTGCTTTTATCTTTCTTTTCAAATATCTGCTCAAACAGATTTATTGGTATTGGAATTCCACTAACTGCTCCCAAATCCTTTAATGCCAATTTCACATATTCAGTGACATTACCAACCTCGCCTTCTTCGTCGATTTCGAACAGGACATTTAAGAAGTCTTCATAATCCGTAATGAACCTTCCACGCAGATTGACGTAGAAAGGGGTATAATCTTCAGGCAGTTCTTTGATCAGATGGCTGATCGTCGTGGTCTTCCCGCTGTTGATCGGACCGTAAACAAACGTAATCAAGGATGGCTCTGCATCCAGAATATCCCTGATCTTTTTCATCTCCTTTTCCCTATTGTGAAATTCTATGTGCCTCATCGTTACCCTCCTGATTGGTTCTCTTTAGTATCATAAATGGCTTCGCCCAAAACATGCCTGCATCCCACATCGCTCCATAAATCACCCTATCATTCCCGTTCCTGGAACTATCCTTCAGAACACTCCCCGACCCCTCATCAAAATGCCACTCAGCCACAAGCCCATCATCACTCTGCGCCTGCACGCCTGCGGTCAGCCACGCAAGTGCGATCGTGAGCAATACCCAGACTGCAATCCAAATCTTACGCATTCTTCATCACCTCTCGTATCGCAAGCAGATTCAGCCTTGACTGCGGCTTCATCATCATCGTAAGCGGGTCCACAAAAAGAATATTCTCCTTAACCAGATATCTCTTGGAGATCTCATCTACTTCGTTCATCCCGATCTCACTTCGAGTCACAAACATCTTCAAAGCGGAAGCCAGTTTCTCATAAGACACATCACAACGCCTACCACTTATCAGTATCTCACCGCCCAGCTCCTTAATAAGCTTCAACCGGGTTTCTATCTCGCCAGTCCTGAGCGTAAGCATCCCCCCTACCTTCTTTTCTCGTTCCTCCGCACTCGCAAGCTCAACCAGACATATTGGCTTACCACCGCAGTGATGCCACACAAGTTCTTTTTCCCAATCGCTAAATCCATTCGCCTCCAGAAACGCTATGGTTGTTTCTTCGTCAAAATCATCCACCATAAGATACCTGCACCGATCTTCCAGCATCGCCTCGCTGTAAATCCGCTCAATGAAAAGCGAATCGGAAGTCATCACGAATACGTGCGCTAAATGCAACTCTTTCGTTAAGTCTATGAAAAAGTTAAACAGTTCGTAAATGAGAGAACCATTCATCTTCACATCCCCAATCTTCTGCAACTCATCCAGGATCAACACTGGTTGCTTACCTGTTGCCTTCACCTCTAGAAAGAGTTTGATTATATACGAAAAAGCATTCTTCGGTTTATTGTCCTTGAACACGTAATCCAGAAACTCCTTGTTGATCGGTATCCCGGCAACCTTGGTAACGGATGAAACAAGTTCTGCGAGCGTTTCCTTCCTCTTCTTAAGCGCCCCCTCAGTCTCCATCTCCATCTCGAACAATGACTCGATGAAATCATCATAACTCGATAAGAATTTAGTCCTTAAGTTTATGTAGAAGACAACGTATTCCTCTGGCAGTTCGTCTATAACATGACCGATTAATTCAGTCTTGCCGCTGTTTATCGGTCCGTAGATAAAGGTGATCAGGGTTGGTTGGCTGTCCAGTATTGCACGGATCTCTTTTGTCTCCTTTTCACGATTGTGGAATTCTATGTTTCTCATATTGCGCTCCTCTGGATGGTTTCTCCTTTTTCAACCGGTCCTTCTTCTTTTGATCAATAATGCTACAAGCAACACCCCCCGCCGCCGCCAACACCGCCTCAAATTCGGGAACTCCTTTTCCGTCTTTTGATGTGGCAGTGGGCGCCGATGTGTCTTGCTGTGAATCCGGGCGTGCCCGCACCGTAATCGGCAGAGACAGGAGGTGCTCTTCCGCATTCTCCTTGTCATCTCCAAAGTAATAGATGACCTCGCCGTTCACCACGAAATCGCCGACCTGATTCGACCGGATCCCGACCTCGATGTCCCTTCCGATGCCCGGCTCAATGACGTAGGTTGAGGTGTACAGACCTGCGCCGGATTTTACGAAATCAGCGGATGTCACGCTCATGCCCGAAGGCGGGATCAGTATCACCTGCAGGGTCATGGTCGGCTTCGTGATCTTGTTGACCGCGGAGAGTTTCAGCAGGATATCTTCGCCCATAACAACGTCTGTCTTCTCGCCGTGGAGATGGACACTGGCAGTTGAGATTGATGATGGGTGGTGTGATGCACCAGCAGCACTGCCCGATGCGGACGGAACGACCCTGATAATGTATGGTTCAGACTCTGCTTCCTGGATATTTCCATCAGCGTCTGCATACGTTACGGTGGCAGGGTCAAGCGTGAAGGTGCCGCTCTCTTCTGATGAGATTGTATACTGGAGGTCTCTTGTCTCGCCGGGTCGGATCAGGTCGTAGCGCTTCGGGTTCGGGAAGTCGCCGCTTGTGAGATCGAAGCTGGGGTGGACCCTATCTGTGATCTCGATATCTGTTACGTCTGTTGTGCCGGAGTTCTCGATGGATAGCGTGATTACGGTCTCACCGAACTGGCGGATGGAGTTGAGGGATGAGGATTTGGTGATGGAAATTGCAGTTGTAGCACGGTGGGTTGGTATTATCGGTGCAGGAGTTGTACCAGTGGACGGGATCACCGTGATTGTGGCAGTCCCTGATTCGGCTGTGTGGTAATTTTCTTCTTCATTCGCGTAGGTTGCCGTGGCCGGATCCAGATCGAATGTTCCAGATTCGTTTAGTTGAAGGGTGTACTGGAACTCTCGCGAGTCCTTTGGTCTTAGTGAAGTGTATGTCTTCGAGATTTCGCCGCTGGTGAAGGTCAGGTCTGATGGGATTGTGTCTGCTACTTCGATGTCGGTTATCTCGGTTGTGCCGGTGTTTGTTATGGTGAGGGTTACCGTTGTGGTCTGACCTTGTTTGATGGAGTACGGGGCGGCGGATTTTGTCAGGGATAAGGCGGTTTGTTGTCCTTCGTAATGTGACTTGATCTCGTCTGCGGTTAAGGCACGGTTGTAGATGCGGATTTCGTCGATGATGCCATTGAAATAGTAACCATCGTAATTACCATACCATCTACCAACCACTACTGGTTGTGAATTGGTCGAAACGGAACCAGAGACTCTTACATCGTTGTTTAAAGTTCCGTCCATATAAATTTTGACAGCTGTCTCATCGAAGGTTCCCGCATAAAACACCCATTGTCCTGTTGGAATGTCCGACGTTGGATATGCACGAAACCCATCTCCTAGCCCCCCTGGATACAATCCTATTTTTCCTCCGGACCAGTGACCTTTGCCCAAACCCCATCCAGTCTGAGACGGGGTCTCTGCTTTACCAATGACACCAACAGAATTGGTTCCTAACGAATTCCAATAAGTCCATGCTGTGATAGTTATTGCATCCGAAATATCTAAACTGCTAGAATAAGGTACTTCTACATAATCACCCCTCCCATCGAACCTCAACGCCTTCCCATCCACCCCCTTAACCCACGTAGCGCCGTGAATCACTCCATCATTCCCATTCCCGGAGCTATCCACAAGAACACTCCCAGACCCCTCATCGAAATGCCACTCAGCCACAAGCCCATCATCACCCCCGTCTGCCTGCACACCCGCGGGCAGCCCGGTAAGTACGATCACAAGCAGCACCCAGACAGCGATCCCAATTCTACGCATTCCGCACCACCTCTCGTATCGCAAGCAGATTCAGCCGCGATTGCGGCTTTATTGTTCTCTGTGTCGGGTCAATAAACAGTACATTTCTTTCAACCAGAAATATTTTTTCTTTATTTACCCTATCGTATTGTACCAGCTCTTTCTTTTCAAAATTCTTAAACTCATCTATTAAAGCCTTTTCTGAATATTCTACTTTCCCGAGTGCTATTCCATCGAATATTGACAGTATTTGACTTGTTCTAATCTTTAAGAACTTTTTAGCCTCACTCTCCACATCTTTCTTATTGATTTTCGCATTCGCCAACTCGACCAAACATACCGGCTTTCCACCACAGTAGTCCCATATAAGTTCTTTCTCCTCGTTACTGAATCCATATTTATTCAAAAAATCCATTGTAGTCTCGCAATCAAAATCATCTACCATGAGATACCTGCACCTGCCTTCCAACATCGCTTCGCTGTGGACATCTTCGATGAATAGTGAGTCCGATGAGATTGCAAATACATGCACTAAGTGCAACTCCTTAGTTAATCGGATAAAAAAGTTAAACAATTTGTAAATCAGCAACCCATCAATCTTCAAATCCCCTATCACTTGCAATTCATCGATGATTAAAATGGGGGTACGCGTCTTTGATACTTCCACAAAGAACTGCTCTATGTATTTGAACATATCCTTGCTTTTATCTTTCTTTTCAAATATCCGCTCAAACAGATTTATTGGTATCGGAATTCCACTGACTGCACCCAGATCCTTTAACGCCGATTTCACATACTCAGTGACGTTACCAACCTCACCCTCTTCGTCAATCTCAAACAAGACATTTAAGAAGTCCTCATAGTCAGTAATGAACCGCCCCCGCAGATTGACGTAGAAAGGGGCATAATCTTCAGGCAGTTCTTTGAGCAGGTGGCTGATCGTTGTGGTCTTTCCGCTATTGATCGGACCGTAGACAAACGTAATCAGGGATGGCTCTGCATCCAGAATATCCATGATCTCTTTCGTTTCCGTATCCCTATTGTGAAATTTTATGTGCCTCATTGTTACCCTCCCGATTGGTTCTTTTTGGTATCATAAATGGCTTCGCCCCAAACATGCCTGCCATCCCACGTCATCCCATGAATCACCTCAGCATCTCCATTCCCTGAGCCATCCTTAAGAACACTCCCTGCCCCCATCGAAATATATCTTGCCTCGTGTTCTACGTCAAATAGGACTTTTATGAATTCGTCGTAGTTGCTGATGAATCTCCCCCTCAGATTTATGTAAAACACTTTCTGGCTTTCGGGTAGAGTTTTTATTAAATTGGTGATAAGTTCGGTCTTGCCGCTGTTTATCGGTCCGTAGATGAAGGTGATTAATGTTGGATATGTGCCAAGTATCCTCGCAAGCTCCATCGTTCCCTTCTCCCTGTTGTAGAATTCAATATGTCTCATGCGGTTCCTCTCCTGTTGATTCGTAGTTTCATCTGGATTGTATACCCCATAGTCATTCCGACCCAAGCAGCCCGCCAATCTCCTCAAGCACCACCGCAAGCGGCATTCCGGTCTCGCCTGCGATTCGGACCGGCGAGCACCTATCCGGTTCTTCGCCTCGCCTCTTGAGGCATTCGATCACAGCCTCTTCCGGCGTTGTAAAGTAATAACTGGGACCTATTTTAATCTTTCCAAGCGATCCTTTCGATACAAGCGAATTAAGCACACTAGATGCGTGCGTCCTGTGCCGCAAACTCGAATACCTGCCCCCCATCCCTCCAGACACCTCGCTCGCGTTAAGCGGCTGCTTCTTCGCAAGCACGAAATCAAACACACCTCGCTCCATTGGAGTGAGTGTGATCTCCTGATCGATCGCTTTTACCTCGTTCGCAAGCTCCTGAAGTTTGGCGACAAAGATATTTCGCTTACGATCCTCGGCAAGTATCGCAACAAGCGTCTCTGCGATCACATCCCCATACTCATCTGCCGAAAGAAGTCCGGCAAGTTTCTCGATACTTTCCTCCCTACCCATAGGTACCGCCTTCCTCGATCGGTCCTGCCAGATCCTCCGCTCGTTTCAAAAACTTTTCGGCATCGCCTATTATAGTTCCCGCTTCTTCTTCTCCAATTTCTGCAAATATATCATAATCTCCCTTTTCTCGCTCTTCCTTTGCAAATTTCAAGGCGCTGGCATAGTAATGCCCCATATTCTCTTCCTGTAGCATATACAGACCAAGCACCTTCAAAACACCGGAAGATCCTCTCGCTTTTATATCTTTAAGCATGAGGATCATCATAGCAGCATGATACATCGAATAGTATGCCCTGCTTACGCTGTCTTTATAAAATCCGCCGTAAAAAAGATATTTAGCAGCATCCAACCGTTCTCGCGTGATTTTAAGCTGCTGCTGCATAATCCTGGATACTTCCATGTAAGGGCACCTCATTATTCAATATTTCTTCGACAAAAGGCGTCCTCATTTGCAGACCTCTCAGAATCTCGTCGTGGGAATAAATTTTTGGAGATATGTCATCAAAACGACAGATCGATATCTCAAATGCGATCCCGCATATCTCTTTCATCATTCCAATATCCTTCTGTCTCGTAACCACCAGAACGTCGATATCGCTATTCGTCCCGGAATCGCCTCTTGCAACCGATCCGAATAGGATTACTTTTTCTATTTCGCCTTCGAATCTGCTTAAAATCCGATATGCAAAATCCTTTGCTATTTTTTCCCGACTCATTGAATATCACCTTATTATTGCTATTACAGCCTTTTTTGTGCGCTTCATTCACTCTACCAGTCAATCCTAACTTCTACCAGATCTCCGTGCTCATCAAAGAACGCAACCTCATGCGTCCGGGTGATGCTGCTCCACCGCACCTGATTCTCGGAGACCCGCTCAGGCGTTCCTCGCGGTCTGCGTTCCTCGCTTCCAACGGCATGTACGCCAAAAAGCACGGTCGCACCAGGCACAGCCTCCCTGATCTGTGCAGCAACCCGGGGCATCGTCTCCTTATCCACGTCAGACAGGGCAGGCGCACCCAGCGGGTGGCTATGGACATGCACGATCAGGTTCGGCATCTCGACTCGCTCAGCCCGGATGTGCTCGACCATCTTTTCGGCAACATAAGAGACCATCTCCGGTGTGGCATGAGCTACGACCTCGTTAGAAGAGAACTTGTGGAGATGGTCAACGCTTGTGCCATATCCGGTGAGTGCGTAGACCACCTCCACATCCGGCTCTTTTGGTCGAAAGACCGACTCCACCCGGATCTCCATCTGGCTGAGGATGGGGTGGGAGAGTGTAAGCCCCCTGCTTCCGGCAGCCGTGGCAGGTGCTGCTGGGGACGCAGGGCGCATAGCATGAGATCCCCTCATCTCTGCCGGGTCTGCACGCTCCTTTCTCCTCGTCTTCTTCAGTTTGATCCGGACGGTGCCGTTTCCACCGATGCCTACTTTGATTCTTTTCATCCGCCGCTTTACTCCTCTTCAATCACGACCTCGGCTTTAGGGGGTTTCCTGAGCATCAGCGCAATGAATGCAATCGCAATCACTGCAAGACACCCGACGATTATATAGGTGTACGGGAGTTCATTCTTCCCCTTTTCAGTTGGTTTGGAGTCAAGTGGCTTTGGCGACGGCTCTTTCACAGTTAGCGGGTGCGTCAGCGATATCTGCTGGAAAGCGTCCTTGTCATCACCGGGCCAATACAGTCCTGTGAAGTGCACCGTAAACGTACCGGTCCTCTCACTCTTGATGTTGATGTTGATCGTTCTGGTAGCTCCAGGCGGCACCGTATACGTTCCGGAAACTGTTCCGGCTGCACCACCGGATCCGAAACCCGCTCCATAGACATGAATCCCTGGTGGCACGCTGACCTGCACATCGGCGGTCAGGGTTACGGTGTTTACGGTTGGATTGTACATATACAGTTCAACAATCCCATCTTGTGACTTGTTGATCACGTCGTTCACAGGGCGCAGTGTTACTGTAGGACCGACCCTGAACTTTGCTTCGGCCGGTACAGGCGTCACAGTTTCCACGACAGTTGGTTCGGTGCTAGGCGTCACTGTTGCGGTCACCGCCGCTGTTGCTGTCGCCGTTGCATTCGTAACATTTGCGGCCGTATCGTTCCCCTGCGCCATCGCTGGCATGACAGACAGGCATAGGAGCAGGATGCATACGATAGCGAGTTTCTTAATAGCCATATTCTCTCCTTTTGCTTTCGCAGGTGCCCGATTCACCTCACTTCTTTCGGAACATCAGCGCACCGAACGCAACTATGATTGCGATCACTGATAGTAAGCCCGATGGCAACGGCAGTCCGTTTGCTGTATCCGCGCTGGTTTCGCCAGCCCCTCCGGTCGGTTCAGGATTCATTGGCTTTATCGACGGTTCTTTCACTGTTAACGGGTGCGTCAGTGATATCTGCTGGAAAGCGTCCTTGTCATCACCGGGCCAGTACAGTCCTGTGAAGTGCACAGTGGAGTCGCCGACTTTATCCGCCTTGATGTTGATGTTGATCGTTCTGGTAGCTCCAGGCGGCACCGTAAACGTTCCGGCAACTGTTCCGGCTGCACCACCGGATCCGAAACCCGCTCCGTAGACGTGAATCCCGGATGGAACGGCAATCTGCACATCAGCAGTCAGAGTTACGGTGTTTACGGTCGGATTGTACATATACAGTTCAACCAGTCCGTCCTGCGACTTGTCAATCACATCATTCACCGGGCGCAGCGTTACTGTGGGACCGACCCTGAACTTTGCTTCGGTCGGTACGGGCGTCGTGGTTTCTGTGACGTTCGTTTCATTCACGTTTGCCTCATTCGCGGTCGGCGTCACCGTTGGTTCTGGCGTGGGTGTTGGTGTCGGTGTTGCCGTGACATTCGTTTCGTTTCCATTCGTGGTTGTGTTGTTCTCCTGCGCAATCGCTGGCATGGCAGCTATGCACAAGCATGTGATGCATATCACAACGAGTTTCTTCATATTCATCTTAGGTCCTCCTGTTAGTTGTTGAACAGAATAATTCTGTTCATGTACAATAAAAAGTTGTCATAGTACTTAAACCTTTTGAGGGATATGGCTGTCAACTTAACGTTGGTATCAATATCGTCTGAATTGCCGCTGATTCAAGTCTTGCAGCTACAGCTTAGGCAGAACCGTAAAACCTCCCCAAAAAAATCCACAACCTATAAAGCGTCGTCCCTGATCTCGCACAGTCTCGGGAGATCGCTGTACCGGTACGTAAAGAGCATCGTCAGCGTGACAAGACTCCGCTTCGTGAGCGAAATTCCAAGATAATGCCCCTCTGATGAGTTTTCCTCCTGGAATCGCTCTATCGATCTGGTATCGATCGCGTTGGCATCCTTCATGTACCACGACGGCACCCTGAAGAGCGCCGTACTCTTCCGGGCGACCCTGGTATCCGCGTTCATGGACGTCTTCTCGATAGCGACACCGATCATCGTCGGCACATCGACCGGCTTGTGTCCACCCACCGGGATAAAATAGTGGAGCAAGTCCTTTGATAAGATGCTTGTACGCCCAAAGACTGAGAACCCGCCGCCTGCGAGGGACATATTCGATATCATGTCCCTGACCCTGATGCTTGTTGCAGTGGAGGTCTTTGGATCAGACCCTGAAAGGATGTCGGAGATGACGACAGCCGCATACTGGTTGTACGGCGGGTACATGCTCTCGATGTTATCTGTGTACGCGATGCGCTGGTTGTCCATCAGGAGGAACGCATCGGTGTATTTCTTGAGACCTTCAATTGCGTAACAGGCGTTTCCATATCGGGCGCGCGTCTCCGCGCCAGCAGGTGCCGGCAGCACGCCAAAGACCATTGCAGGCACATCAAGGTCGCTTAATGTGCGCGCAATTGTTGGGGCGATCCCGCTTCCCGTGATTCCGCCGAGACCAAGAAAGATGATTGCAGCGTCAACGCCCTGGGCCTTCTTGTTCAGCAGTTCGAGCAGTGCAGCATCATACGAGTCCATTGCAGATGCGGATGCAGCGGTGTCTTTGAAATCGCTTCTCCCGACAACCTCGTCGCCCGACCCGAAAAAGCCCTTGTCGGTCAGCCGATACTGCTCCTTATTCTTGATGTGTTTGAACGGAACCTTTGGACCTATCACAATTCTCGGGTTCTTTCCTGCCCCACGCTCACAAACGTCGTCCAGCAGAGCACTTCCAGCATTTCCTGCACCGATCAGTAGAACTGCCATGCACAACAGATCAACCGCAATGCATATATGATTTTTCGTAGTTACTGTATTATGGTTCGAGTGATTCATCTGGTTACGGCAATCCTGATCCTATCGACACTCGTTATGCCGGCTCTCGGAGATGACGCTATAAAGCGGGAACTTGTGGAGCAGGTAAGCGAGGTCAAGTTGCCGGTTCTTGCGCGGTATCAGGAACTGGGTCTCATGCACAAGCAGATCCTGATCACACTTCAGACCCTGCCTTCTGACCAGATCACCGGAGATACCAGGACGTGGGTGAATGTCGCGGCAGGAAACAACGGTATTCTCAAGAAGTTTAATAGCATTAACGATCTTGCATCAAAAGGTGATCCCAGGTCGCATAAGACCGCGCTTACCGATGCCACCCGGTTAAAATCCGATATAACTTCACTCGAAGGATATGCACAGGCAAAAGATAACTTCATCACAAGCTATCCGAAGACCGCACTGTCGCAGTTCTTTGCTGATCAGGGGGAGTACTTTGAGGCGCTGGCTGAGACCGAGATCGATACGCGCATGGAGATCGATTACTATGAACACGCGCTCACCGCATACAAAGAGGCAGAGGATATTACAAAAACGACCTATATCGACCTGAAGGTCAAGAAACTGAAATCCGAGTACCAGTTTGATATGAGGATCGTGAATACGTCGTCACATATCGGTGAGGCGAAATTTGAGCAGGCGTCGTACGGATTCAATCACACCAGTAACCCGGTAGCTGTTGCAATCGGAATTCTCTCATCACGAACTGCAGAGAGGGAACTGACAACAGT
>JAYEGI010000074.1:0-3773 GCA_034659035.1 Methanobacteriota archaeon | reverse complement strand
AACATCAACATAACAGACCCGGTCATCTTTAACAAACCACGAAAAGAGATGGAAGCGACTGGTTTTAAGGTTGTGAAGAAGTTTGATATTATAAACGATGGCGACATGGCGATGACTGTGAAAAGCGTTGCTTATGGCACTCCGGAGGCAGGAATGACGTTTAAAGTGGATTGTCCTACTCAAATTTTGAATAAAAGCGCGGGCGCTGCCAATTTGACAATCACCATACCTGTAACAGCGCCGGAGGGTCCGCACGAGGGTAAACTGCGTATCGATGCAGGGAAAGCGGGATTGCAAGATATCACGGTGACAGTGATGGTCGAGCACGCGGTCAAGTTCGAGATAGCCTCTTATGATCCCAACTTCGGAAGGGTCGATGTGCTGAAGTCGATCCCTCTGGAGATATCGCTTAGTGAGGCGCTTGGATATAAGGATATCACCGCTGTCAAGATCCAGCGTGAGCGGAATACGGTAGCGGATGGGAAGGATGACTGGATGGCGGTTAACCTGCCAGCCTCGATCATACGGAAAGGGAAAACAGTTCCGCTTACATTCACGCTTCGGTTCCGGGGAGAGACGATCGTTGGAAGGACCTATACATGGCAGTATTTCCTATCCCACAGCGCAGGGAACGAGACAATCACATTGAAGGCGACCGCGATGCCGATCGATATTGAGGGGACTAAAATCGCATTAAACACTATGAAAGCATCCGGAAATCCTGAGATCTCGAAGATCGCAGGCGATACGTTTAATATGCTCTCGTCTAGCGGTGTAGGCAGCGCAGAGTCGTGGGCATCGGTTACGACCATCGCACAGTGTTCTGTCACGTTTCTCGATGCGATGGACCGTGCTGTCGTGAAGGTGGGCGGGGGCGATCAGGAGGATGCACTGGACGACCTCCTCGTCGCAAGAATTGCTGTTGCGACGATGTACCGGAGTGCGAAGACGCAAGCACAGACCAATATCTACACCGCCTCGAATAAATTCCTGAAAAACACGTTGCAGGGGGAGTCTGCATACTTTGAGAAGATGGCTTCGGATGCTGATGACGACCGCACAAGGATCATCGCGTACAGGCACAGCGCAACCGCTTATGAACTGATAAACGACCCCGGAAGAAGCGGAAAGGCGAGCAACATGGCAGAAGAGGCGATCTCATCGTACAACCAGCGAATCGAGAGCGCAAACGACCATTATGTGAATGCTGATGATGCGATCAGGTGCGCATCCGATGACCTGTACCGGTGGGGTGATGCAAAGCTGCTGGTCAACCCGTTCGTTTACGATTCGACCTCGTACCGGTACAAGTTTGCAGTAAACGAGACAGAAACCTCCGCAGAAGAGTATCTGGCAGCAGGTGAGTTTGAACTCTCTGAGGAGAGCGCGCTTCGTGCGGAGGAACTCCGGAACCAGTGGCTATTCCTGTTGGGCCAGTTCATGATGCTGATGATCGGGTACGTTATTCTCTTTGCCTGCGCTGTACTCTGGTGCGTGCTTGCATTCATGGCGTTCACCGCGGATTCGAGGGAAGAGGAGTTCGGGGACGTGGTGCTGCTGTCGTGATTCCGTAATGCCGTGATACCATGATCATCGGAATCGATCCCGGACTTGCGAAGACGGGCTTTGGCATAATCTACAACGCCGACGGCATCCGCTGCGTCAGGTACGGCATGATCACAACACCCCCGGATGCACGGATTCAGATCCGCGTCCAGACGATATTTCGGGAGGTAAAAGGGATTCTGGATATGTATGGGCCAGATGAACTTTCGATCGAGCGGCTCTTCTTCTCCAGAAATGTATCGTCTGCAATCGAGGTGAGCCATGCACGCGGGGTTGTCCTGCTTGCGGCAGCCGAATACGGAATTGACATCTTCGAATACACGCCGAACCAGATCAAGCAAGCGGTGACAGGATCGGGGAGGGCTGACAAGAAGCAGATGCAGAAGATGGTCGGAATGCTGCTTGGAATCGATGAAGAGATGCCTGCCGATGCCGCTGATGCGCTCGCAGCCGCGATATGTCACGCACACAGCAGGTAGCGCGCGGCAAAACCGGTGCACCCCAAAAATAGCCCATAGCGACCTTATCTCTGACAACCCGAAAACCTGTTTGTTCCTACGCCTCATCCTTATTGCTATGCCTGTATCTGATAACTCGCACCTTTTCCAGTGTAATCAAACCATCGCTTACAACTTCGTCGAGAAACGGCAGCAGTTTGTTGAGATTTTCTTCCGTATCGACCAGCTCAACAACAACAGGCAAATCTTCGGAAAGGCGCAGCAACTTTGCCGTATGTACCCGGCTCGCTGCTCCAAAACCCATTATCCCCCTGGTAACGGTTGCTCCGGCAAGATGTAATCCTCTCGCCGTAAGTACGATCTGTTCGTAGAGCGGTTTTCCTTTGTAGCGATCCGCTTCTCCAATGAAAATTCTAAGTAACAGTCCTTCTTCAGGCAATTTCATTGTAT
Organism: Methanobacteriota archaeon; assembly: GCA_034659035.1. Taxonomy (GTDB): domain Archaea; phylum Halobacteriota; class Methanosarcinia; order Methanosarcinales; family Methanogasteraceae; genus Methanogaster_A. The sequence continues at coordinate 1,299 of JAYEGI010000074.1, read as the reverse complement.
CACAACCTCCGGTCAATAGATATCATTAAATATTTTGAAGCGATGAAACCAGATAGGACTAATGCGACACCCAGAACATTGGTGATCAAAACATTCGCCAATGCGAGTTTAATTTCGCCATCGCGGAATAAGTTAAAAGTCTCCAGACCGTAAGTTGAAAACGTTGTAAATGATCCAAGGATTCCGATAAACGCAAACGTCCGGAAATCGGAAGAGATGGCAGTTTTTTCAGATAATCCCCAGAGAATGCCGATCGCAAAAGCACCGAGGAGATTTACACATAAAGTGCCCCATGGAAAACCACTGCCTATGTATTTGTAAGCCACACCTGATAGGGCGTATCTAAGTAAAGCGCCGATGGCACCCCCGATAGCTATGAATAAAAGCTTTGACATCGATTTTCTCCGTTTTCAGCCTTTTGGTAGGATAAATTCCAGTACATTAGTTTTTAATGATCTTTTTCAGGGAGGGGGGATTGTGTGTAACCGGTACATCCGATTTTTTTACCTTTGTTGGGTATAAATATTTTTCAGGTGACTTAACAATGTCCTCCAGTGTCATCCGACCCTCGCAAAAACACTCGCTCTTGTGCATGTAAGAGTGCATGAGAATCGCTTATAACACAGTTCACAACCTGCTGTTGTGATCGAAACCATGGAGTTTTGAGTTGTGATTTGCGAACCAGTAGCACCGCCTATAAATCTTATCATGGTGGTCGCAATCCTTGATTACCACCAGTTTATTGCAATCATCTACGGAAAATACAAAGACACAGCTTTTGTCTACGTACAGATCGGGGTTCGGAATTTTGTGACTCTTCCACCATGTCGTGAGGCTCGCTTTCAAATGGATTAATCGTCGCAGCCAGAGGAAAAGCTACAACTTGTCTCAGTTCAATCGTTTTCTTCAATTTGACCCACTCCCAAAAGCCTGAAGATATATCAATCGCTATACACCTGAATCTGTAGAGGATATGCTCCTTAAGAGCCGGATGAGGGAACTCTTCAAGTCCGGTTCTGTGAGGGGGCTCATAGTAACCTCGGAGCCATTACCCCAAACAAGAGGTGCGCTATGGCCCCTACTTGACATGACGAAAGAGAAAACAGCAACTCTCTGTGCCCTCCGCCCTCTGTGGTTAATCTTCTTCGCCATAATCAGAGTCCGCCCGGAAAAAATTAAAAAACGTGCATGACCTGCTTCGCAGTGCTTATACTGTCGATGAAAAACTACTTACCCACCCAGCCGCCACTATTGCCCCAGTAATCGCTTGATACCAGGCCGGCAAGACTTTGGGACATA
>JAYEGI010000073.1:0-4545 GCA_034659035.1 Methanobacteriota archaeon | reverse complement strand
AATATGCCAAACTATATAAATTTATTGCTCGCGATGTATCGTAATAAAAGTCATTCAGAAATAAAAAATTTTATTTAGATATGATAAAATTTATGTTAATTTTACCAATCAGGTGGCGAAGGTATTGATCAAAGGATCGGCATTCCTAATTCCGAATGATACTAAATGGAGCCCTGCTTATTTTGAGCCTACATTCAATACTATGATCACAATCAATGGGTCCGGTGTAAGTGAAGCGGTTGCACCGGTTACGCCAACGTCCACACCAGTACCTACATCGACACCTGAGAAAAGTTTACCAGGATTCAAAGCCGTGTTCGCAACCATGGAGTTAGTGGCAATGGCGTTTCTTTTGAAGAGAAGGAACTGAAGAGACACCCGATAGCCCACCTCGAACTTCGTGTAGAAGTAAGGTGGTTGAATGAACATTCACCCCCATAAGGTTTATGTCCACGCCACCCATAATTCCATTCAATGAGAAATGTGCAGCAGCCAAAACTTCCACCGAAGTCGAGTTTTAGCGAGTGGTATCACGAACTTCTTGCCGCTGCTGAGATCATGGACATCAGGTATCCGGTAAAGGGGCTTTATGTGTGGCCCCCTTTCGGATTTTCACTGCGAAAGAACATCTATTCGATAATCAGAGAACTTCTGGATAACGACGGTCACGAGGAGGCACTGTTCCCACTTCTGATTCCTGAAAACGAATTTATGAAGGAAGCAGAGCATATCAAGGGATTTGAGGACGAGGTCTACTGGGTCACGCACGGCGGCGTAACCCCGCTTGAGATGAAGCTTGCGCTAAGACCCACAAGTGAGACCGCGATCTATCCGATGTACAAACTCTGGGTCAGATCACATGCGGACATGCCGCTGAAACTCTACCAGATCGTGAACACGTTCCGTTACGAGACCAAGCACACCCGCCCACTCATCCGTCTGCGCGAGATCACGTCGTTTAAGGAGGCGCATACTGTGCACGCCGACTGGGATGACGCAGCAAAACAGGTGGATCGGGCGATCGAGCTATACCAGGAGTTTTACAGGCGAATTGCAATCCCAACAATCGTTTCAAAGCGCCCCGAGTGGGATAAGTTTCCGGGCGCAGACTACACGCTTGCAGTCGACACGCTGATGCCGGATGGCAGGGTTCTCCAGATAGGAACCGCGCACCATCTCGGGGATAACTTCGCAAAGACGTTCGAGATCACTTATGAGGATGTGGACGGCGAGCAGGTGTACGCGCACCAGACCTGCTACGGGATATCGGAACGGAGCGTCGCTGCCGCAATCAGCGTTCACGGCGATGATCGCGGGCTTGTGCTGCCTCCTGAGATCGCACCTGTGCAGGTTGCGATCGTGCCGATCATCTTCGGAAATCGCGATTCGAACGAAGCGGTGCTAAGCGCATGTGCATCCGTGCGCGACACGCTTACCGGTCACGGACTTCGCGTGAAGATTGATGACCGCGACGAGCATCCCGGAGCCAAGTACTACAGATGGGAGCTCAAAGGCGTGCCGGTAAGAATCGAGATCGGTCCGAGAGACATTGCCAAGAATGCGGTCATGATGGTGCGCAGGGACACTGCCGTAAAACAATCAGTGCAGATCGACCGGATCGCCGGCGAGGTGCTGGACTGCATGGACACAATGCTTGCTGATATGTACACTGCCGCATCACAGAAGTTCGATTCGAGAGTATTTGACTGCGAGACGCTTGACGAGGCGTTAGAGATTGAGGTGCAGGGGATTTTGCGGGTATGTTGGTGCCAGGATCCGGATTGCGGACATGAGATAGAGGATGCAACCGGGCTTCGTATGCTAGGAGTCCCTGTCGGATCGGCAGGATCAGAGGCGGTCACGTCAGGACCTTGTGTGGTCTGCGGAAGAGATGGAGTAGCTACACTGATGGCTCGAACATACTAAACAGTATTAAATATAAATGAGGGATTCATATTAAACTAAAGAAACGAACCGTTTTACGGAAGGTAGCGAAGCATAATGAAGAGGCTGGGGATAGTAACGAGTCGCCTACAATAGACGATTCATCGGTTTCACGGTCCGAAGAGCAAAGCATTACCGAGGATACTTTTAGTAACGCGGTCTATAACACTACCAGTAATGGCGCCTCGAATATCTCTGACAAGTTTGTGCTTCCGGGCGATTTCATAGGAACCACCGAAGAGTTCCGCGCCAGCGCACAGACTTATGAGAAGACTGGCGGCGTCTACGCAGCCATCGCAGGAACCGCCAGAGTCAATACCGTTCGCAGGTCGGTTTCCGTGATTCCGTGTACGGACACGCCCCCAGTCCTACATAAAGGGGATGTAGTCATCGGGCAGATCGTGGGTCTGCGTGACTCACTTGCGATGGTGACGATCGCCGGTGCGAAGGGCGTCGTCGACCGGGAGATCCCGAATGTGGGGTCTGCTGTCGTCCACGTATCCAACGTCAAGAGAGGCTATGTCAAGGAAATCGCGCACGAGTTCGGGATATTCGACATCTTGAAAGCAAAGATAGTCGATCTCAAGAACATGCGCCTTGACACATCCGAGCCGGATATGGGTGTCATGAAGGCGCTCTGTTCGAACTGCAGGACCGCAATGGTTCGGCACGACTCAAAACTCAAATGCCCTGAATGTGGCAGAATCGAGACGAGAAAATTAGCCTCAGGTTACGGAACCGGCATCATATAATGGAGGTCATGGTCGCCGAGTACGCGGTCGCAACGGGTGACCTTGACATACTCGGTGAAGGGTGCGCAATGCTCGCAACTCTCGCGAACAGTTTCGCGGCATGTGGGCATCTGGTGCGGTATCCTGCCCAGGAGCAGGTTCATAGAGTCCGCGGAGATGCGATCAGGTGCAGGTGTGGTGGTGGCTGTGATGGGGACGGCTTTGCCACAGCGATCGAACGGATTGCGCGTACCTGCGATGCCGGGATCGTGATCGCACCGGACGAGATTCTTGCTGACTTGACCGAGGTCGTTGAAGAAAGCACGGTCAATCTCGGCTGCCCGAGCAAGTCCGTGAGAAACTGTGCCGACAAACTCGTTTGCTCTCGCATCCTGCCAGATAACGGCATCGCTGTGCCAAGGGTCATCGACGATGTAGATATTGATACCAGTAGCATAAGTGATGTGGATGACACAGGTACTGGTGCGCGGTATGTGATCAAGCCGAGATCGGGGTGCGCCTCAGAGGGGATCTCGATCGTGTCGGAAAAAGTGAATTTAAGCGATGATTTCATCGTAACTGAACTTGTATCCGGAGAACACCTGAGCGCGAGCTTGATCATCGGCAAAACCGCGCTCCCCCTCACCGTGAACAAGCAGATGGTCGAGATCGGAACAGAGACCATCAAGTATAACGGCGGGATTGTGCCGTACCAGACACCACGGTGGGGCGAGGTCATGGATACAGCCGAAAAAGCGGCAGATGTGCTTGGGTGCAGGGGGTATGTCGGAGTCGATATCGTTGCAGGCGACGAACTCTACGTGGTGGATGTGAATCCGCGCCCGACGACATCGATACTCGGGATCGCAAAGGTTATCGATCACGAGATAGGGGATCTGATCATAAGGGCGGGACTCGGGGATCTTCCTGAGTCTGTTGGGGTCACAGGGACGTTTGAATTTACAAAAGAGATGCTTGGCTGTATTTTTTTCCAGGATTCCCAGTAACCTGATTGCAAAAGAAGTTTATTGTTGCGCAGCCGAAAAAATAATTGACCAGCCATAACCTGCGTAATAAGTGGATCGATCCACACCCGATATAAAAAAAAATTGTTCCGGGCGTGTGTGCACCACCTGTTGAACCATTGCGGTTCAGCAACACGAGATGCACGCCCGGAACCTGTTATTAAACTCTGAACGATTTATAGCTCACTCTGATACAGATGCGATTGCAAACCGTCTCATGACTTTGTCAACTTTGATCTTGACGTTGTCTCCGATCTTTGTGCCTGGCACAAAAATCACAAAGCCTTGTACACGGGCTATGCCATCTCCTTCTCTGGCAATGTCTTCTATGGTGACATCATACTCCGTGCCTTCGGCAACTGGTGCATCGTAGGATTCTCCTCTGAACAATTTTCTTCCTCCTTCTTAGTTTAAACCAACCAACTTAGAAAAGCGCACACAGAACTGAACTACTCAAATCCCATAGGCTGCATCGATAAATCAATTGATTAACCATAGGTTGACACTCCCAGTACATAACCTTTTCGCATGATCTGGCTTTGGACGATGCTATTCGACAGAAAGTTTCGTCACTTTTCGATCTTCTTCGCAAGTTCCATCAGGAAGATGGTCTTTGGCAGAATAGCGCTCTGAAAATTCCATGACCTCTACCCTCTTGCATGTGATTTCATCACAGGACGCGCCAAACGGCGTAACCTCGCGATTATGGGGTAGGCGGGCATATTCGTAAACATAAGAATATTAAAATTAAAGATAGTGAAAAATAAGCCATGTATTTTTAACCATAAACTGTCCCAACTGCTGTGCAACTTTCCATATTCGATAGAAGAGATATGTAATTATAC
>JAYEGI010000072.1:0-17188 GCA_034659035.1 Methanobacteriota archaeon | reverse complement strand
CTGCGTTCTCCGCGTACTCTGCGGTAAAACTTAAGGATATAATGATTTCACTGGAATTTTCGATTGTGCCCGATATCTTTGATCCTGCATCAATCGCTATATCGAAATTAGAGGTCTCCCCGGCGCAGCCTTTCGCTCTTGACCCGAAGAGGAAGATCCGTGCATCGGGAAGGTACCTTGCTATGATGCCTGTGACTTCTGCAAGTATTTCATCGACAGACAAGGGATTTATATGTACTATTTGTCTCGTAGCATCACCTCCAACACCAGACATGAAATTCCCTTTGATTATAGTTTATAATATGCTTTGTGCTGCTTAAAACCCCGCTTTTTCATAATCGATCACCAATTCCTGACGATACCGGGACGGATCTACTGGCTGACCTGATACATGGACTCGAATTGTCGAGGCACTACGTCTTCAGATTGTGCAGTTCGTACCCTACTCCCTCAGCCTCCAGCCGCTTTAAAAGCGAAGGGAGTTCATCATCCACCGAGAGCACGAAAGAGGACACTCCATGCCACGCTGCTTCGACGACCGCCTCTTTTGCACCGAACATCACATCTGCATCGATCCCGATATTTTTCAGAGCGATCAACGCCTCAACACCAATCACAGCAATGAAACGATTCGCCTTCACAAGTTTTTTAAGCATCTGGTAATTGACAGCAGTAGAGCCACCGCGATGAATTCTTGGCACCTTCCCTATAACGATTGTAACATCCGGAAGATCGATGATCCCTTTCAGATCGGTAACACCGACGTCCCTTCCTTCCTGCACATCTGAGATGACCTTGCCTGTTGCACCTGTTTCATGTTTCGTGGATACATACAGGAGACCATCACGCATATAGAGGTGAATCCGCGTACCTGCCTGCAGGGGTTCGTCAGCGATCGCAGTCCAGACCGCAACCTGGCTGACAACCTCTTCAAGTATAAATCGCGCATATCGCCTGAGTGAGAATGCGTGTTCGGTTATCCATTCGACTCCTTTCGTAGTCACCTTGTATCGGACCCGTCCATCACTGTACACAAACCCCTGATTCGTCAGTTCCTTTAGATATTCAGAGACCGCCTGCGGCGTGATCCCAAGTGTGTGTGCAATCTCGCTCTGGCGTACATTTGGCTGATGCGATGCAACCTCCACCAGAATCTGAAATTTTGTTGCATCCCGTTTGCTTTGGAGAAGGAATGTCATACAATTAAATCACATTGTCAGTATTTAATATTAAACTTGCGGTCTAATCATCTACCCGGATGCACCAGACCCCTCACTCCTGCGCACCGCACGAGCGGCTTTGCGATGTGCCGTCTCGCAGATGGCGGGACCTCGTACCAGCCATAGTCAAGACTGCGCTTAATCGGCACGTGATCAGGCACAAGAGATGTGGTTTTGCATCGCTTACACCGGTAACCCTGCCCGGCGCCAGCCGATTTCATGCGTCTTCCGCAGTCGCAGACCGGGTTTCTGGTCTCGCAGAGGACCGTCAGATGCTCGATCTTTATCTTTTCGAGGTGAACCGTTCCGTCATCCACACTTCCGCAGACGACAACTTGGTCTCCCACAGCCAGTTGCCGGATAATGTCCCTGAAGTTCTTTGTCGGCTCAAACGCGGCGCAATCGATTCCGGATCCCGACTGCGGGTCTGTAATTTCGAAGATGACGTGCCCGCCATGAATCGTTCGCGGCGCGGAAGATACCACGCCTCGTAAGATATATGAACGCCCGCCATGGATTTGGCCGATCGTCGATCGCATCAGATGCATGTCGGTCCCCTGATTCGTCTTGAACAAGACCGCACGCTCGACCTGCTCTGACTTGATGTGGCCCGTGGCATCGATGACACCATCTGCTTCCCCGCGGATTCCGAAGAGGACGGGATCACGTCCATGCGGGATGCAGACGACCGCCTTATTTGCGATGTCAACGGTGTCCCATGTCAGCGGATACGTCCGCAGGTCCGCGTCCCGGATGCTCCCGGCATCGACCTCTCTTGGTGTTCCTATGTGAGCTGGCATCCGGTATGTGATCAGTTCGAATGTGTGATCCGGGATGCCGTTTGATGCGACAGCGGCTGCCGCGAGCGCACCGATGAGGCCGCGTCCGTTCTTAAATCCGCAGGAATCGATATCATGCCTGCTTATCATATCTTTCGCATCCTGTATCCAGAGGATGTCCTGCATCGCACGTCTGGAAAATGATTTGAGGTCGCTTCTCATGTCAGATGGGGTATCATCGAGAAACACCACTCCGGGATTCGTGTTTTCATCAGACAACTTCGACTGCGACTTCACTTCATCCAGAACAACCTCTTTCACCTCATCTTCTTCGCTTTCTCCATATAGCTTGATATTAATGGCAACCGCACCGTTTCCCCTTGTCTTGTACCTGATGTTCGGATTCAACCGGATCAACAGCGGGTAATCTGCCAGATCACCATATTTCTCGAGTTTCTCCACTAATACTGCCGCAATGTACGTGGTGCAGCCGCCGTCGTTTCGTGAGTCGGTGTCATCGATTCCAATGATCATTGTTGTTGTTCTGGTTGCTGTGGTTGCTGTGGTTGTACGAAGATGTTAATTACGGTTATTGCCACATTGTGTGTATGAACGGCGGCATTATTCAACCCAACTACAAAGACGGCTTGGTGCATGTGGTTGTCCAGGACGTAAGCACGAACGAGGTGCTGATGTGTGCGTACATGAACGAAGAAGCGTTTGAACTGACACTCGATACAAATATAGCGCACTACTGGAGCAGAAGCCGGAAGAAACTCTGGAAGAAAGGCGAGAGTTCGGGGCACCTCCAGAAGGTGCATGAGGTGCTGATCGATTGCGACTGCGATGATCTACTACTCCGGGTCGAGCAGATCGGAGGCGCATGTCATACCGGATACCGGTCATGCTTCTACCGTAGAATCGATGGCGAAGTGGTTGGCGAGAAGGTGTTTGAGCCGTCTGAAGTGTATTGAGTTCACGGTTCGGGATTGTACAGCATGCCTGCCCGAGCACCGCCGCGCTCAGGCGGATGCCGCTTGAAAGAAGAGGGCTTACTTTCCGCCCTCACCTGATGTACGAGAATAACGTGGGTTTATATATCTCCTCCCTGTGCCCAAAAGCAACAAGCACCACTTCTCTCTCATTCTCATCCACCATGTAACTAAGTCTGTATTTTCCTTTTATTCGGAGAGATCTGTAATGAGTGAGTTGGTATTTCAGGGTTTTCCGGAGTATGGCACCTCCTGTAGTTTCCTAACCACCTAACTTTCTTCATCAACTCTTCCATCAATGTCCGGTCTCTATTTCACCCTGTCAATCTGTTTCTTGAAGGTTCCAGTGTATCTCAGACCGTATACCACAGGATCACTCCAGAAACAACTTATTCAACTCTTCTTCTGACTTAATTTCAAAGATATTCCCTTTTCCAATATCTTTTTCACTTTCTCTTATCTGTTCCATCAGGCCCCTGTCGCTCAAGATCTCTATGGTCTCTGTCAAGGATTCCATCTCCCCAATCAGACTTTCAAAGTCCTCTTTACGCAGCAATATCTCCTGCTCGACCTCTTTGATCCTCATAACGCTTACCATCGTATCACCTCTACTCTATAAAAATTTGGAGTGATATTATAGTTAACTACACGGCTCACCCTCATGCAGACACTGTTCCAGAGTTTGCCGGCCCGGGACCCTGCTCATAGGTCCAGCACGATCAGTGCCACATCTCGATCCCCCTCGATGCATGTCCCGTGAATCGAATGGTCTCCACAGACGATCACGCAGGTATTCCGGCTAAGATGCTTGCAAATCTCACATAAATGGCCATCGATGCATTCTGCTGCATAAGCAAGTTCATCGAAACTCCGCGCTTCGTGCGCATATCTGTCGATCGCCCTGAGGTGTACCACTATGAGAGCCGGCTCGTGTTTCAGGAGCTCGATCGTACGCTCCGTGATCTTTGTATCATAGTCAAGTATGTCACTGCTATCGTCCACGCCTGCGACAAGATCGATCTTCGTCTTCATCGCTTTCGCGCCCTCGGTCTCGATCGCAACCGATGACTTAATACCGCGCTCCTCTGCAAGTTCGAGTATTGATTTGATCGGCGAGGTGCAGACGTCGGAAGTTGCGAATGTGCGGTGGGTATCCGGATGGCATCCTGTGAGGATCGATGCGATCGCCGGTGTCGTGTGATCTGCCACAGCCCTGCACCTGATGACGGTTCCTCGCGTGTTGGGCATATAGGGTTGCAACCGCTGGTACGTGAAATAGCCGAGACTATCGACGATTGCCAATACCACCCGGTTGCATCGTTGCAGGCGATCGGTCAGTTCCGGTATCGCTGTCCCGTCCGCACCAGGAAGCGGGATGCTTAGTAATTCGGCAATCGTTGGTGCAATATCTACGAGGCTCCTAACAGCCCTGGTGGGGGGTGCGGCCATCATTCGGCGCGGTTGCCCTCCGGGCGGGATATGAACAACTCAATCCACGATACGTTGATCATGTCCCCCCGTTTCCCCTGCATCTCTTCCGTTCCGATTTTGATATCTGTCACTTTCATGTCTGTCATGTACCGATTCCGGGTCGCCTCGACAGCATCTACTGCACGCGAGATCGAATGCCCGCGCGCCTTTACCACTACGTCGCTTGTGCCTTTGCTGAACTGTGCCATGATCGCCATGACATAATCCATCACGCCTTTCTTGCCCACGAATACGACGTTATCATCTGATCCGCCGGTAGGGGGCGTTGTGTCTGTATCGCTTGTTTCTGGTGTCATCTGACCAACCTCTCCGTATTGCGTTATGTAACTTCCATCAGACAAGTTATCATTGAGTGTATATAACGATGACGTTTGGGGGTTGTCACAGCTCATGGTGTCCGGATCGGGGAACTGCCTGCCATACTTGAAACGTACGTGCTCAGCTAAGGGCTCGTTAACAATTAACCTAAGTAAAATATATAATATTTCTTACAATAAATTGCAAAAAAAGTAAGGAATGCAATTCCACTTTGTCAGATTAGCTGGCATCGGAGATCCAGGTCTGAAATGACACCAAATACGTTGCTGCGATGATACCATTCTGTTGCGATCTGCGAGAAGTCGGACTGCAACACGTACGTCGCGTCGGCGAATATTGGCATAAGGGGCAAGGTCTTCGGTGGCGCGGTCAATCGGACGATGTCGAAGGTTGCGGCTGACGATATGAATATAATCAGGTTTGCGGGGTGATGGCTGCGGACATGTTCCCGCATGTCCCTACCACTATTCCATGGTATGGTTCCTTCGCTATGCTTGTGTTAGAAACTCATATCCCGGTCCACAGGCATTTCTTGTACGATCCGATCACCATCTTCACATCCAGGTATATGATGCCCTCTATTTTGTGACATCTGTCGATAAATTTCTGCAATTCGATGATAGACCTGAACATGACCTCGCCTAAGAGATTGAATCGTGTGCTTGTGCGATACAGGGCGATAATATGCTCATGATCCTTTAGCAGTTCATCAGAAACTCTCTGCAGGTTCGAATCAGCAATCTCAATACTTATGAACGCCTTGACACACTTTTCCGCTTCTTCGCAGTTAAGAAGTAAGGCGAAACCTTCGATTACCTTATTTTTAGCCATCTCGGCAATTCTTCGTCTGACCGTCCCCTCGCTTACACTGATCTTGTTTGCGATATCGACATTACTCATCCTCGCATTATCGCTCAATATTCCTATGATCTTCAGGTCAATGTCATCTACCGATAGTGTTTCGAGTAGACCCTCACACGACTCCTTTCTCCAGCACCCGATGCCATGATTGTGATGATCTTCCATAAGTGCTACCATGTCTCGACGGTATAAAAATATTGTGTAACGAAATCCGTCACGACATTACGAAATCTTTATATAGGAGTATAGACAACGAAAATACTTAAGCATAATATGCAACAAAAACCTATACGGGGCGAATATCATGGAAAACGAAGAATATAAATGGTTCCTGCGAGACGAGGTCGTTAACGCGGGATTATGTACATTCTGCGGTGCATGTGCCGCGGTTTGTCCGAATGACCGAATTGAGTTTCGGGAAGATGGTCCGGCGCTTAAGGAAGAGTGTCCTCGAAACGGGCAGGGCGCGTGTAAGGACGTCTGTCAGCGCGTGGTTACCTTTGCATCAAAGATCGGTCCGAATATCTTTGGCTTCAAAGCAAAACCACCGGCGCTGCTCGGACAGTATGAGACACTTGTTGCGGCACGGGCAACCGATCCCGCGATACAGGAAGCCGGACAGGACGGCGGCGCAGTGACCGCTCTTCTCTCGTACTGCATGGACAATGGTTTGATCGATGGCGTGATCGCAACCGGTGACGCAGGAAAACCAAGTTCACGAGTTGTCAGGTCTAAGGGTGAATTGCTCGATTCCGCTGGTTCGAAGTACTCCGCAATTCCTGTGCTCTCCGCGATCAAGGACGCGGGAGACATCACGAATGCCGCGGTTGTCGGGCTGCCATGCCATGTCTACGGAGTCAGAAAGACCCAGTTCTTCCCGGGCATGATGTCACACGGCTACGAGGTCGGCGAGAATGGTGAAAAGATTAAGGTTCCTAACATCGCTTACGTTATCGGTCTGTTCTGCACCGAGAACTTCAACTATGGCAAGCTGGAAAAGTTCATGGAAGAGAAGGGTGTGGACATAAGTGATGTCCGGAGAGCCACCATACATCTTGACGAACTGGTTGTGACGACCGATTCCGGAAGTTACGAGTTTGATCTCAACGAGCTCTGGAATGCGGGCTGTGTTCAGGAAGGCTGCGTGATATGCAGGGATGCAGTCTCCAAACTCTCTGACATATCGGCAGGGTTCATGGGATCGGGCAAGGGCTGGACCACACTCATGGGAAGAACGCAAAAAGGTGTCGAGCTAATCGAAGCAGCCGAGAAAGCAGGATACATCGAGACAAAGCCGGACGTCGATCTCCACAGAATCGAAGAGTTTGCGGGCCTCAAGATGCAGCGGTTCAAGTGGGAACTTGCTCGTAGGCTCGGTGAAGGGAAGAAGGTCAAGTTCTACTGGGCATCCGACTATCCAGGTATCGTGGGCGAGGTCAAGGGTACGTTCTATGTCAAGATAAAGACTAATTCAGGACTGATGGGCGCAGATACTCTTGCGAAAGTGGCTGAACTTGCTAATAAGTACGGCGATGGGACACTCGAGATTACATCAAGGCAGACCGTCGAGATTCAGGGGGTTCCAGGCACTAACGTGGACACACTGATGAGCGAGATCTATGCGAGCGGTCTTGCAACGATCGGTATGGGCTATGTATCAGCGTGCGTCGGTATGGACTACTGTACAGAAGGGCTTGTCGAGACCAAGAAACTATCAGCAGAGCTTACAATGGCGTTTGCTCAGCGACTGACACCGCACAAGGTGAAGATCGGTATCGCAGGCTGCGCAAACGACTGTGTGCGAGCCAAGCGCCACGACGTCGGTCTGATTGGGCAGGTACGCCCTGAGATCGACACCGAGAAGTGTAACGGCTGCGGACGGTGTGCCGAACTCTGCAGGGTCGATGCGATTTCAATCGTTCTTGGAAAGGCGGTAATTGACAAGGACAAGTGCGTAACCTGCGGATGGTGCATCAGGGGATGTCCGAGTGAGGCTGCAATCGAGAAGGAACGCGGATACGCGATGTGGATCGGCGCAAACGATGCAAGGAGACCTGCTGACGGCATACTCTTAAAGTCGTTCTGTACGGCGGAGGAGATCCCAGGGTTAATCGATGCTGTTGCAAAGACGCTTGTCAAGTACAAGACAAAACCAGGCAGGGAGAGGCTCGGGAATGTGATGAAGAACGTCGGCGAGGGCAGGTTCATCAAAGAGGTTCTGGATATGGTGTGATATCACCTTATTTAACCGCGGAGCATATAGAGTCACCATCTGTAATCTCCGCGGTTTCTGCTTTTTTGAGTTGTGTAACGGCGGCACAATCGAAATATTTTAGTGAAATCGATGGATTTTGTGGCAACCAAATTCGTGTAATTCGCGTCATTCGTGAATGCACAGCATCGGCGCAGCCATCTACTGGTGCTGATTTTATCACAAATGCCACGAATCGAGTAAATCGGTGGAGTGCTCTGGATTTTAGACCGTGCCTGTAACTGTTTTGGCGACCTGGTTCTTGCAGCATCCACTCCATTTTCGTCAGATTAAGATTAAACCGCAACCAGTAAGCTCCCTTATCTTTAGAGTCTGTTCTACATCTTTTTGATTCAAATTGACTTTGAGTACCTTCCCGCCCCCAAATACTTACAATTGAATGAGACTTTTTGATTTGTTTTGGTCGGTTGAAAACATGACGCCAACACGGAAAATACAAATATGATTCGATGGGTGTAATCAGTGAAATCGGTGTTAATCTGTGGCTAAAATAGTATCAGCCATAGATTAACGTAGATGGACACAGATTATCGGTGTAAACGGCTTTTCAGATCTATAGTGTGCCATTGTGGCAGTTGTGGTTGCGTAAGACTATCTGACGTTCCCAGAAAATAATAAAAAGACTCACCAGCATCCACCTACCATCTGTCAGCATCGCATTTTCAATCGTCCCCTGTGATATAGCTGCAAGATTCCTATTTGGGGGCATTCCGGGTCGGTTTAAACACCTTTCTCCCGGTAGTAAAAATCCCATCCCGGGCATCAAATCCTCGTCTTCACCATTCCGAGTTTCGAAATGACTATAACCCCTGGCGCAGAGAATCCATTGATCCACAATGCAGCACCCATCCGAACTTGCGCGATGTAACCTCTGCGAATGGAGGTGCGGGGTAAACCGGCTCGAAGGTGAGCGCGGCGTATGCAGAGCAGGGATGCACCCGGAAATCGCGTACACGATGCTATCAGAGACGCTTTCCAGTTACTCGGTCACGATGCTCGGATGCAATTTTAGATGCATCTACTGCAACGCATACCGGATATCACAATATCCTGATGCGCAATGGTTCTATCGGGATTATGTAAAGCCATCAGTGCTTGCAGATGAAGCGATATCCAGAATGAAGCCAGACACCGACAAGATCGGTTTCACAGGCGGCGAGCCAACAATTCATCTCCCCTATATCGAGGAGGTGGTACGTGCAATACGGGATAGGGGTACAGAGATCGGTGTGGGGATTGCGACCAATGGTTTCTGCACACCAGAGACACTTATGCGGGTGATCGATATAGCCACATCGATTTCTTTCGAGATCAAGGCTTATGACGATGATGTTCACCGGATGCTGACCGGCGCACCATCCGCGCCAGTGCTTCGGAATGCAAAAGTCCTTGCTACAAGTGCCAGAGATAGCATTCGAGTATTCCGGACTGTGGTGATACCGGGCATAACCGATCGTCAGGTGCTAAAGATAGCGGCATTTATCGCAGATATCGACCCAACGATACCGTATCGATTAATCGGGTTTCGACCGAACTTCATATTGTACTACCATCCCGGACCCAGCATGGCTCTGATGAACGATCTGACTGAACGATGTAAGGATATCGGTCTCACCGACGTGGCATGGTCCGGGTACTACCCAACCGAGATGCCGGGTGGCAGCGAGACAGAGATTGCTATGCAGTATCTCAAGCGTGCTGGCTGTCCTAAATATCCGAGATCGTGCGGGGAATGCGAATTAAGGGACCGGTGTCCTGCATGTCTGCTCGAGCCGTGGAGATGAATCGGGTGGTCGTGAGGCATCTCGCGGCTTGCGGTGCTCGGCTGAGTATCAGATACTGATGCTACACTTGCAGAGGTGGATAAAGAAAAAGAAAAAAATGGGGAGGAGCTTTAAGCAAACGTTGAATCGTTTACCCCATCCATAGCATCGATATCGTCAAGCCCTCCGAGCATGCCCCCAAGTTCCACAAGATCGCTCTCGAAACTATCCAGATCATACTATGTGAGTTCATCACTGCCGGTTGCTGCTCCCGCTGGCGTATGCAGCGTTCCTGGTAGGGATTCCTGCCCGCCGTCCTGTGACCTATCGACGCAGCCTGAGCCGATTGTGAGCACCAGTCCCACGAGGATGAGTGAGATTACATACCTGGCGTTCATGATGCAACCTCGCTGTCATCAGTTTCGGATTCGGATTCGGTTTCATTGCCTGATGTACTGGCATCTCCATCCCCCACCTCATCGGTTCCTGAATCCGACTCGTTTGCCGGATCATCTGCCGATTCGTTTACCGTCTCTTCTGATGCCACCACCTGCCAGCCGGGGCGCCGGTGCCTGCCCTGAGTCGCCCATGTGCCCAGCGTTCCGCTGCCCGATGTCTTGTCTGCCTCAG
This sequence comes from Methanobacteriota archaeon, assembly GCA_034659035.1. Taxonomy (GTDB): domain Archaea; phylum Halobacteriota; class Methanosarcinia; order Methanosarcinales; family Methanogasteraceae; genus Methanogaster_A. The sequence continues at coordinate 6,862 of JAYEGI010000072.1, read as the reverse complement.
CCCTGCGCTTTCGAGCGTCTCCCGGGCGCCCGCAAGCCCGGGGGGCTAATCGCGGTCTTGTGCCGCCATGGGTGCGATCTGTGCCGGCGGGAGTGGTTCGGAGTAATGTGGTCTTCTGGCAGACGCGGTTTGGCAGGCGTGACCGCCCCACGGATGCCCCGGCTTTAGTCGGGGGTGGCGATGATGGGGCTTCGGAAGGCTGGCATGAGAATTTAAGCAGATGTCCGGTTGGTCGCGTGGCTGGTGTGTTTTTGGGATACCAGAAAACGATATCGGCATACATCGTCCTCGGGTACGAGATAAGAACAGTGCTTTTGATAACTATTCACAAGGTCGGATTTACTTGAGTGCTGTTTGTGGGCTATAGCATATCTAAAAATTCGTCTACAGTGATTATATCAAGATCGATAAGTTCATAAATGTGTTCTTTGATATCCAGAAGTGATTTCACATCCATTGTAACAAGCGGTACTGCATAATAATGCGCAAGTGCGACTATAGGCGCATCTTTCGGTTCTATTCTGAGTGCTTTTGCCAGTGCAATGTTCTCAGCCCTACTTTTCACTTCTCTCAATACTATTTTGTCGAAATCCCGTGGTGTGAATGTTGTTTTTACATAAGGCTCTCTAAATAAAGACCAGATTGCAGTTTGGAGCAAGTTGATATCTTCACCACTTTTGCACCCCTCAAAAATTACATTATCGACAATTTCTTTTGCTATGTATGCGGAGACCACTGGTTTAATCTCCTCACTCAATATTCTCTTCAGGATACGCACACATTTCTCGTCAGTTTGTAGAAATGCGTGAATCCAGACGCACGAGTCTATTACGATCATGCGATTTCCTGCAACTCTTTGTAGGCTTTTGCGTATTTGGTTTCCACTTCATCTTCCGTAGTTTGTATGGATTTATCGATGGTTTCTTTTGTCTTTCCGGCGCCGATAGAAGATAGAACCTTTAATGCATCATCTGCTTCCATTGGGCTTTTCCACGCGTGTAACATGGTTTCCTTTGTACTCAGTGTTTCTTTAAAAAGATCCGACTTCAGGTTGTGAATGCTCAATTCTTCCAGGTAATACCGGACTGCTTTTTTGACAAAATTCTCCCTACTCCTTATTGATCTTGATTGAATCATTCTATCGATCTTATGTGCCAAAAATTCACCTATGTTAACTTCTGCAATAGTTTCTGACATCAACATCACCGACTAACAGTTGGGTATCACCTTTTATAAATATTCACACTTTAGCGCTCGCAATCAGTGCTTGCAAAACAAACCAACGTCTCATAAAAAACACAAGCTCCGCCACCCGCCTATCCGGCACCCCCTCGCCCGAACCGTTTCGAAAGTCACTTCTCAACCTCGATTGCAATAAACCCCGGCAGGTCAAGCAGGATACTCAGGCAAAACTTCCCGCACCTAAGAAATGGCGTAACGATCATCTATGGGCTCATGGATAATATTACAGCTACAATCAGGTCAGGGATGGGATGTTGAGAAGTACATCAGAACACAGGAATATGCGTGAAAGGACGAATCGCACTATCATAAGCAATCGTACTTTAGCGAGTGGTGGCGATGGTGGGGCTTTATCGGATAATGTTTTTGAGTCTACGCGGAATCAGGGGTTTTGGTCAGATGATTTGGATCCCGGGTGCTTTGTCGAAAAAAGTGGGGCGGTGCCCCGTCACCAGAAACGGAGCACCAGAGTCACTCGATTGTGTCTCCCCTAATTCGTGTGAACCTGGATATTCCCGCCCGAGATCGTGTTCTTTGCCTTGTGGTACGGATCAGCCTCGGTATCGGTGCCGTTCCAGATCTTGATATCGAAGTGATCGGTGTCCGCACCAGGTTCGCCGTTGTCCTTCGCCTTCACCCGGAAGGTGTACAAGCCATCGCCATTGATCGTTCCTGTGCCCTGGAACTGTGCGCTCACACTGCTAATCGTAAGCCAGTCGATGCTCGTGCTCTTGAGATGGATGCCGGCATCCTTGTACTGGAAGTTCAGCTTGCCTGTGGAGCTCCCGTCCTTGTACCTGGCTGTGAACCCGAAGTTTACTCTGCCGTCTGGAAGTGTGCTGTTTTCATCCGGATAGAACCAGCCGCCGCCTGCCGCCTGCCAGCCTGGGCGCCGGTGCCTGCCCGGGATGCCCACGCCCGATGTCTTGCTGCCCGACGTCCTGTCTGCCTCAGCCCTGCGCTTTCGAGCATCTACCGGGTGTACGCCCGCGTGAAGGGGGTAATCGCGGTCCGGCACTGTCGGGACGTGGTTTGTGCCGGAGCTACACCACCTACTGGGCGAAATATCTCCCATTTACTTTAGTTATCGGTGAGATGTGTGTAACGCAAATTACCAAAGAGCCTGAAGAAAAAGAAAAAAAGAGAGGAGGGGCTTTAAGCAAACGTTGAATCGTTTACCTCATCCATGGCATCGATATCGTCAAGCCCTCCGAGCATGTCTTCAAGTTCCGCAAGATCGCTCTCGAAACTATCCAGCTCCTCTTCAGTGAGTCCACCGGCATCGGTTGCCGCTCCCGCTGGCGCCGGCGGTGTGTCTGGTACGGATTCCTGCCCGCCTTCCTGCGATTTATCGACGCAGCCTGAGCCGATTGTGAGCACCAATCCCACGAGAATGAGTGAGATCACGTATCTGGCGTTCATGATGTGACCTCGTTGTCATCAGTTCTGGATTCGGTTTCGTTTTCATTGCCCGCTGTACCGGCATCTCCACCCCCTGCCTCATCGGTTCCCGAATCCGACTCGTTTGCCGGTTCATCTGCCGATTCGTCTTCCACTTCATCTGCTGATTCATCGCCTATCGACTCATCCTCTTCGGAAACGCCGTCATCTATACCGATCTCGTATCCATCGCGCGGCTCCTGCCAGTCGCCTGATGAGATCATGTCACCACCGGATCCCTTCACCTGATATGTACCATCGCCGACTAGAATCGCCCGCCCGGTTCCGGTCACGGTCAGATCAACTCCTGATCCGACCAGCACCACTGAAACGTCGCTGCCGGTAATATCTGCGGTGCCATCAAACCCGTGGTACATCGTCCATCGACCGGATTGATCCCTTACGCCGTTTCCTGTGACTGTGATCTCCCGGTCACCTGCACGGTCGCGTACCATCAGCGCACCATAGTCACATGAAAGCGCGAGGTCAAGCGAGCCTGCGATCCATGCAGTCCCGGACCCACTGGCATCGAACGATCCGGTTCCATTAAGCATTACAGCGTCGTCCATATAACCATCAAGTGCTCGCAACTCTCTGAATATCTCCCTGAGATTGTGATTCGCCTCTTTGATGCAGCGGCTAGCGTTTTGGATATGCTGCCGCACCTCGCCGGAATTAATCTCGTCATCAGAGACCGCTTCCTTTGCAAGTTCGTAGTTCTCCTCGACGCAAACGAGTTTCTCCTTGAAATCCTCCAGATTCTGTCTCATATTCGTGGTATCGACACCCTCGTCCTCAAGTTCGCCGATCTTCACGTCCATCCGGCCATAGATGTCGTTTGCCTTCTCAAGATACAGCTCAATCCGCGAAGCGAGCATGTACTTTGTGCAGTGTAGAATATCCCTGCGACTTGATCTCCATTCCTGATTGATCGACCGTGCGACCGACCTGATATCAGCCGCGGTATCAGCACTCCTTACTTCTGGCTTGTATCCTTCGAGCCTTAGTACGTATCGGTCGATGTTCTCAGACGCGCCGTTTGGCACCAGAATGTTGTTCTTCTCAACAATCTCGATCCGTTCCTGCAGAATCTCAAGTCTCCCGATCATCAGATCGAGCATCTGTAGAAGATGGTCTTTTGCAGCGTCCATGAGCTTCTGCCGGTTTTCAGGAGTTTTATCGTCCTGGTATATCTTCCGCGCTCTCTGTAAATCGTCTCTACCATATCTCCTGGTCGCTTGCGCATCGGCAGCCGCACCCATTCCGGCAGATCCGGAACGGACGCTTGCAGCCTGTGCCTGCCCTATAGTTCTGTTTACTTGTGCATCGTGTGCACACAGTCCGTCGTTGTTGCCTGCCGCTGCAATGCACGGGATGTACAGGCATGTTAGCAGCAGCGAAACGACGAAGAGCGTTTTTATTTTGTTCATGTTCTTTACCTTCGGTTGTGTTGTGTTCGGTTATGTTCTTTCAGGCGTTTCTGCCCATATCCCACTGGAATCAGTTATGAGATAAGCATACTTTCAGTTTTCGGATTTTTTAACTCTTTATAATGCTTTATCATCCTTTAGCAATCGCTGCAATCGAACTTAAATCTTTATGACCGGTTCTTCGATGCTGCGGGTATGCGCGATGTGGGATGTTGGGATGTGTGGGGGTGCGTGCATCTTTTAACCAGCATCTTTAAATTATTCCAAGACAGAATATCGCTTCAGGATAAGGAATGAAGATGCTTACGAGACTGCTATTGACCGCATCGATCTGTCTGCTCATCGCGTGTACAGCGGCTGCCACGCCACCATCCGTGGACCACACCGACAACTACACCGTAGTTCTAACGTACGGTCAGACCCCGTATCAGATGGGGTATCGCGCTTCCGGAAACGTTACTGCATGGAACTGGTGGGATACCGGGGAGGGCATGCAGCAGCAGAACCTGATACTTGCAATGGTGCTTGATAAGACTGCACACCCGGTCGGTGGACTGTCCCAGCCCAGTTTCAGTCTCTCACAGACGCGGTTTCGCGCGGGGTTGAATACGCAATCATGGAAGGCAGACGACGACGGAATCGGCAATTACAGCAACAACATGAATATCTGGCACTGGATACCTCTCGACCTTGTTGGGCATTCCAAAACCGAACTGACGTTTTATACGTGGTACAATATAACTCATGGCGATCACGGCTATGTGAAGGTCTCGACCGATGGTGGAAATACGTGGACCGAACTTGAGAGTTACACTGGAGACGGGACAGGTATGCCAGTTAGGAAGACGATCGATCTCAATGATTACAATGACATGGATATAATTCTTGCATTCAACTTCGTATCAGATGCAAGCGACACCAATGAGGGCTGGTACATCGATGATATCCAGGTCGTTGTCGGCGGTCTCACGGTTCCGTTCTTCGAGTGGCGGCTGTTTGGCAGCACCATCTTTAAAGACGGGGCAACATCGACACCCCCCGCGCTTGTGGTCGATATCTCATATCCCTCGTACTACTATCCCTCGCACTACCCTGCCAGAACCGAGAGGATAAAACTTCAGGAGTACTCCAAGGGGCTTTACGGCGGGATATTCTACTATGCAACCAACGAGACCTATTCGGGCCGATACGAGATCAAATTCGTAAACTCGATAAATGGCACCGATCCTGCATCTGTTGTGACGACATTTAACACCACGCTCTGGGGTTGTCAGGCAAGCAATTGCCACGATGCATGGTCTCCGACGAACGACCCATCCGAAAGAAACCCCTGCGAGGTCATCCATCCCGACAACATCACCTCATCGACCGCAACCAACTGCTTAACCGCATGTCACACCCCCTCTACATCCCAGTTCCTGCGCGCAACGCCTCTGCATCTCCACGAGATCGTGTATGGGCATTATGGTGGCTTTGTATGCGGAGACGCGGGCTGGATCGAGATATTTGACAAGTCCAATAATGTGAATGTACAGATGTACCGCGACACCTCGGTCAAGCGACCGCTCGTGCAGGGCGCATTCAACCAGTCGTCACATGCATCCGAGACCACGCCGGTTGGCTGCACCGACTGCCACACAAAGTTTGTCCACGATGGGGCTGGTAGCGTCCAGTATAAGGTTGCGTCACATACCCTGCATGGAACAAACATCACCTACGGAGTTCACAGTAATGTTTCGTGCGAGAAATGCCACGGCAGTCTCTTGTATCCGAAGTTTACCCCAAGTGTCCATTCACTTACCGGGACGCTTAACGATTACGTGCCTGAGTTCATGAGTTATAAGGAGAGTACCGGGACCTACATAATCGACGTGGATGACACGGCAGACATCAACGTGACCGTTGTGGCGGATGATACTGATCACGAGTTCCTGTTATCACTTGTCGGACCGGTTAACAGCAAGAATGTAAAACCCATGGACTTAAATGTGAGCGATCCATGGCGCGGCACATACATGCTTCCAAGTGTCGATGGCACCGCGATCTTTAGGGCGGGCGGGGAGATCTGCTATCCGCACGGGGAGTACTTAAACGTCGTGACATTCGACACAGATTCACCGGAACCTGGCACCTGGGTCGTCAGGGTTCTTGCCGGATCGACCGGAAAATTCAATTACACGATCACCTCGAACTACGCTATCGCACAGAAACCGATCATCCACATCCCGTGGAACTGCAGCGAGTGCCATCAGGCAAGCCCACCTGCAGGATGCGAGGGCGCAAGAACCAATCTTACGATACCTGACTGGGACAACTATGGTCTTGCGTACACACATACCGATATCGATGGCGATGGCAACGATGATGTGACATGCAGAGCATGCCACAACGCACTCCACGATGTCGGAATACTCAACTGCGTAAACTGCCACCAGACCCCGCCTGGCGGACACAATTCAATCTTTTCGGATTATCCGAATACGACATACAAGGACTGCCGCCGCTGCCATAACGACCCGCACGACGAACCGGAACGCGCAGCAGGCGGTGACTGTGCCGACTGCCACCTATCAGGCGGAATGAACGCGACAGGCGGACTTCCGATCATCGACGAGTCAGGGTTCGAAAGAAGTGTGCATTTCAACATCACAGGTGACTTCGATAAATCGAATAAGACCTCTATTAGCATGGTCTGCTGGGGCTGCCATAACAACTATTCAGAGCAGCTTCTGGATCCGAAGCACTTCAGG
>JAYEGI010000071.1:0-4607 GCA_034659035.1 Methanobacteriota archaeon | reverse complement strand
AACGTTCCACTACTATATAACACTACCGTTTTTTACAAAGAACATCTATTCAAGCGATATTGGTAAAATGATACGATGTGAGGGGGTTTTAGTGATCTACAAATCCAACCTCATTCTGACGCCATAGCAACAGAAGCAGAACTAACGCCCAAACTCCATGAGGAACTGGAGAACATCATCGAAGAAGGGTGGTACACCGACAGGAGCGAGGCGATCCGGGATGCCACACGAAATCTTACAACCGAAGGAAGATTCTCGAAAGAGGAGCGGAATATCGTAAAGTATGTTCTGGGGGAATTGCATGATTAAAACAGTCTCAGACATCAAACTCCGGTCCGGTCATACACCTCTCAGAGGTCAACTGTTTTGATGCACTACAGATAGTAGACATGGAGCGCGTACACTCCTCGACATACTCAATAACCTCGTCCATCCCCTCTGCAAAGTTCAGCCCAGATACCGCTCCGCGGACACCGCAGCGAGCGCACCATCGCCGACGGCTGTTGCAACCTGCCTGAGTTGCGTTGCCCGGCAGTCACCAGCCGCAAAGACACCTGGTATCGAGGTTGCAAGCTGCTCATCGGCCAGGATGAACCCGGCAGCATCCTTCCTAGCATCGATAAATTCGGTGTTTGGAACCAGACCTACATACATGAAAACGCCACTAACTGTAAGTTGGGAGCGCTCTTCGGTCACAACGTCCCGAAGCACCACACCTTCAACAGTATCCTTCCCTGTGATCTCTTCGACGACCGAGTTCCAGACAAACTCGATCTTTGGATTTGAAAAAGCTCTCTCCTGCAAAATCTGTGTAGCCCGGAGTTCTGAGCGCCTGTGGACAACGTACACCTTGTTAACTATCTTTGACAGGAACAACGCCTCTGTTATCGCAGAATCTCCACCACCAACCACTATGATGTCTTTATCCCTGAAAAAGAACCCGTCGCAGGTAGCACAGAAAGATACACCCCTTCCGATGAATTTCTCCTCGCCTTTCACGCCAAGACGGCTCGGCTTTGCCCCTGATGCGATGATAACCGATCTTGTCTTGTAATCACGATCGTCGGTCAATACCTTTTTATACTCACCCTCATCCAGTATCGCAATCACTTCCCCATCCTCTATTTCGAGATCGAACGCTCTTGCCTGCCCCTCGAATTTCTGCATCAATTCGTACCCGCTGATCTCTGGAAATCCCGGATAATTTTCAACGGAATCGGAAAGTACGATCTGTCCACCGACACCGAGTTTTTCTATGACCACTGTCTCAAGGCGCGCCCTCTTGGTATAGATTCCTGCGGTGATGCCGGCAGGACCTGCCCCGATGATGATGACGTCGTATGTCTCCATGTCTAAAGCAGGGGGCACATTTTACTTAAGGATTGCCGTTGCCGGGAATCGGTTTCTTGCCACACATGAACGCTTCCGTATCTACGGGCATCCCTGATTCTGGCGCACACCCAACACATTTATGACTGATCGTTTGATTCTTATCACTAATGAAACTCGCAATCATCGCCGGGACTCCGGGATCCGGGAAGACCTCGATACTCATGCATGCAATCGCATACCTGGGACGTAGCGGCATCACTCCGGCGGTGGTCAAAGTTGACTGCCTCTTTACGGACGACCAGACAAGGTTCAACCGGCTCGATGTTCCGGTCCGCGTTGCGCTCTCAAAGGATATGTGTCCTGACCATTTTGCCATCTATAACGTCGAGGAGATGCTATCGTGGGCACAAGAGCAGAACGCGGACTTATTAATCAGCGAGACTGCAGGTCTGTGCCTGCGTTGCGCCCCTTACGTGGATCAGTGCGTTGCGGTCTGTGTGATCGATGTGACTGCCGGACCGAATACGCCGGCAAAGGTCGGCCCCCTCCTGACCACTGCTGATGTGGTGGTCGCGACCAAAGGAGATATCGTGTCTCAGGCAGAGCGGGAGGTATTTCGGGAGCGGGTCATCGAGGCGAACCCGGGATGCGTCATCATCGAGGCGAACGGCCTCTCCGGGCAGGGCGCATCCGAACTCGGAAACGCGATGATTCATGCACCTGAAATCGAGATCGGCAACACCGAGATGCGGCTGAGGCACAATGCGCCGCTTGCGGTCTGCACGCTCTGCACCGGCGAGACAAGGGTTGCAAAGAAGTATCATTCAGGAGTTCTCAGACACATCGACGGTTTCATGGAATATCGGGGCGAGTGAGGGGCAGGCAGATGGGCGTTATCGGGTCTGGTGTGCGGTCCCTTGCTCTTTTGCGTTTACAGGGATATTCGGAGTTTTTGCTGATTTGGGATTGGCAGAAGGCATGGGCGAAGGTGTAGAGAAAAGCGTAATCACTGCACGTACAGCGCGAGCACGTTTCAGCTCATTCTCGGACCAGTTGTCTGGGTGATACACAGCCTCTGGAGAAGAAACATCGTCCCGTTCTGTTAAACGAACTGATCAAGCTCGTGGTTACCGCGAGAGACCTCCACGGTTTCGAGCGGAGACCGGACAAGATGGGGTAAGCCACATTGGCGGATATCTTTGCGTCAAGATGGTTTTTTTCACGTTTGTGGGAGATGCTGTCCACCTCAAATGCATCCGGCGTATGCAAGCTGACTAATGTGGCCACGTGTGGTAGGCAAGTGCGAATTCAAGCGGCGAACCAGTGAAACCACAACCTTGATATACCTATCTCCCGATGTCGTCAGACAGAGGCGTTTATTTGACCGAATTTGATATACACGTTAGCTACACACACATCAAAAATCCGATCGCGCTTGCACCGATGGCAGGCATAACAAACATAGATTTTGTCAGGGATCATGCAATGAGCGCGGGGGTTGCCGTGATCGGCGGATACAATCTGGACGATGCGACAAATGATGCAGCAAGGAGCATTAACGAGCGTGGGCGTGCTGAATTTGTGACACCTGCGCCGATCGAACATCTACGAGGCGAACTAGATCGCTTGAAAGGAATGGATGACCCCCCCACAATCGCACTCAACGTCAGAAGCACTGATATCATGCCGCTAATGGAGGCAGCGCTTCTTGCAAAAGAATATGGCGCGATTCTTGAGATCGATTGTCATTGCAGACAGCCGGAGATGACAGGTATCGGCGTGGGTGAACCTCTTCTCCACGATTTGCAGAAACTCGGATCGATCATCTCGACGATTAAGAAGACCGGGGTTGTCCTCTCTGTAAAGACCAGATCCGGACTCGTTGACGACCAGGAACTTGCAGCGGCGATTGAGGATGCCGGCGCGGATATAATCCACATCGATGCCATGGAACCCGGATTCGGCGCGGACTATAAGGCGATCAAGGCGGTACGGAATGCCACCGATCTCTTTATCATAGGCAACAATTCAGTCACGGATTTCAGAAGCGCAAAGAATATGTTCGGATACGGTGCAGATATGGTCTCGCTTGCGCGAGCCGTGCCCGAGATTCCGGGAGTGATAGATGACCTTGTCCGCTCTGTCACCATCTTTCAGGAGCAGACTGGCTGGTACAATGCGCCAAAGCACATCTGCAGCGGGGGCGACGATCGGGCACTCGCGTTCTGCTGCCTGCCTGTCAAGCGGTGTGCTCTCATGCGTGTCCTCCGCAGGTACGGGATGACGCCGCAGGAGTTTGCAGACTTAAAGGTCGAACTTTCACGCGGGACACCACTCGAACTCGGAGATAATACCTGCTTCGGGACACTGATATGGTGCTGCAAACTCACAAAACCGTGCTTCATGCGGGACGCTGTGCTTGGTCAGATCGGTATTTCAGGATCCCAGTACATGCAACTCAAGAAACGCCTCTCCGAAGGTATTTTAGAGCACCTCGAAAAACTCCCGATCTCAGCCGCCGTGAACGATTAGCACCGGAATGGTGGACGTGTGGACGACCTTGGTGGCAACGCTTCCGACAAGGATTCGATCAAGCCCGGTCTTGCCAAGCGTCCCCATCACGATCAGGTCAATCTCGTGTTCATTTGCATATAGAACGATCTCACTCGCAGGATGTCCTTCCAGAATGATGCACTCGACAGATACGCCGGATTCTGCGCCCCGATCTTCCACCCGCTTCAGAGCCTCATTACCTTCTGCGCGTATCAGTCCGTACATGCTCTCCCACGCAGCATCCATCGGCAGTGTCGCAAACGCGCCTGCATCGAGGACGTATACCGCGTAAACCTCTGCTTCTGCAATGCGGGCAAATTCGATGCCGTAGTCAACCGCCTTTTTGGTGTTCTCTGAGCCGTCGGTCGCGATCAGGATCTTTTTGTATAATTCACTCTCCATAAGATCATCTCATCTACCGAATTGTCGTGGAATGAGATAAGGTTTTTGTGCGAGGGTGGTGAGGGGCATTCGATTATCCGGTGGCTGAAGACGGGTCAGGAATGTTAAGGGGGCTTGTTTTGTAACTACTCAGGTAGGTTGATTGGTCGCCCGATTGCGATTCTGTACTGTATGGCAAGAAAAATAACCGCGAAGGGCGCGGAGGAACGCAGGAGCGCCGAGATAAATTCATACTCGCCAGCTGGTGAAAATCCAGCCTGAGGAAAGGTTAGCCACCACCTCAGAACTGAACCCCGCACGCAGCCCGGTAACGGGCTGTT
>JAYEGI010000070.1:1285-17330 GCA_034659035.1 Methanobacteriota archaeon | reverse complement strand
ATACATCCAGTGCGCAACACTGGATTTGCATACCGTCTTACAGATCATTTGTTAAAAAGAGCCTCAGAGGTATTAGCACTAATTATTATAGCATTACTAATCCACCTCTCTGGATCATTACCTGAGATAATTGAACTGTTTAAACAAATCTTACAGCATTTCATCTTCTAAAAATCTTTTTGAAGCCGCATCAACAACGCTATTCCACTCAGAAATATCTTCGCACCACGGACATCCCTTCTATTCAACTACCGATGGAAGATAGATATACAGACAAGCATAACCTAACAATCACGAATGATCCCCAAAGGACGCACTCCACCTGCTCCACAAAGCAGGCTGCCCACCAGACGTCATCGCACACGCCCGGGCAGTCGCAGAATGCGCCCGGGAGATTGCGATGCAGTGCAACGAGAAACACCAGAACCACGCGGACATCGAACTGGTGATCATAGGCACACTGCCCCATGATATCGGGCGTGCACGCTCAAACGGCATCGATCACACAGTCGCGGGAGCAGAGATCGCGCAGGCGCTTGGTCTGGACGCGCGGATCGCGCGGATCATCAAGCGGCATATCAGGGCTGGCATCCCAAAAGATGAGGCGGAACGGCTCGGGCTTCCGAGAGCGGATTATCTGCCGTTTGCGGAAATGAATCACGCAAACGTCGGTCGCACTCAAAAAACAAGACGGGGGCGACAGGATCGGGCAGCTCCACTCATAGGCGATGAGGGTGTAGTTGTGGAGGGTTACCACCCTCCCGAAAGCCAGATACTATAGGAAGATGGTGGACCGTGGGCGGAAGTTGATTGTTTCAACGCATGTACGCTAATTTGTGTCACCTGCGTGCACCCCAGCACCGCACATGCTGACCGCATCGATTCAACAATAGCTTTAAATAGGATGATAGTTTATGCAGTGTCATCATGTAATTAACATTACATGCTACTAAAGCAAATTTAAGTATTAATAGATTTGCTGAATACCAGAACAACATAAGGAGGTAAACTAGTATGAAGATGGGTAAAATGTTCGCGACATTTGCTGCGATTTGCGTGGTGCTTGGCACCGCCGGGATGGTGAGCGCTCACCAGACGTGGATGGAGATCGATGATATGTGCATAGATCTCGGCGATACGGTCGATGTCAGACTGACCGAAGGGCATAGCTTCATTCCGGAGGGTGCGCCACCCTTTGAGGTATCAGCAGAACTGGTAGATCCTGCGGGGGCGATAACGCCTCTAAACAAGACCGGTGAGGATGAATTCTACTGGCATTCCGGTTTCGATGCAGACCAGGTTGGTTTGTACGCGATTCTGGGTCTTCACGTGGATGAACGCTGGTGGAAGGTCTATACAGGACCAGGATCGAGACTGGATCGACCCGATTACCTGTACACCTACTTCCCGGATGAGATAAACTGGAGTGAGATCGATAAGACCAACTGGGTAGACGACTGGCACGTGGTGCGACATTACAAGCCGCACAAGTACAGCAAGGCATTTGTCAGTACGAACTGCAACTTCTACGGAACGGATAGTGCTCTTGGGCAGCCGCTTGAGATCATCCCGCTCGACGACGTCACAACCGTTGGAACCGGTGACTTTGAGTTCCAGGTACTTTGGAATGGAAGGCCACTACCAAATGGTACCATAAAGATAACCGGTATCAAGGACAGTGAGACCAAAGTGAGTGCGATATGCGACGACGAAGGAAAGGCGACGTTGCCGCTCAATATCAGTTGCGACTGGCTGATAACAGCCGGCGCTGCAAACGACTCCGCATACTGGGATGGTGAATGCAATGATACGCTACCGCACGGGACTAACTATACCGGACCGGGAGGTTTCGTCGGCAATGACCATAGAGCGACATTGACACTGCTGGAGATACGCGAAGGCGATACTGTGACGATGCGCGCAGAGATAAGGCCAGGGATACGATTCTCTGTAACTCCGGCATACCTCGACTTTGGAGAGCTTGATCCAGGTGATATAAGCGATCCTGAAACTGTTGTAATACATAATATGGGGTCAAAAGACCTGAAAGCCACTGTGGAAGTTACTGACACGAATGGACTCTACACAGAAGGACTTTACATAAACTCCTCTTTATGGAGCGAGTTTGAAGCAGCAGTCATGAAAGATAACTTTGCATCGCCGAATGCTGAACTACGTGTTCCGGGAGATTTCACTGGTTCTGGTGAGATGAAAGGGACAATAATCTTCTGGGCAGAAGCTATATAACCAGGCTCTGCCCTTTTAATTTTTATGTCATGTTCAGAAAGCAGAGGTGGAAGATGAAATTAAAAACCGTTGGAATTCTGGTAGTGTCGCTATTCTGCTGCTTATTGATCTCTGTGTCATGCGTGCATGGTATAGGCATCGGTGTAAATCCTGCAAAGATGGAATTTGAGATGGGGGGCGGTGAAAACGTTTGGAAGAACATAACAGTTTCAAATCCTGAGAACGCAGAGCTTGGATACCAAGTATACCTCGAAAATAAATCTATAGACTGGATAAAAATATCTGATCCGGAGTTTTCGCTTAAGCCAGATCAAAAAAAGCAGATAACAGTTCAGTTCACCCCAACGGCAGGTGAAGTGGGCGAATTTGATGCAAAAATATGTGTAGTCACATTAAAACCAAGTGGCAGCTTTAACATAGGAAGTGGTGTGAAGATACCAGTGCACATAACCATCGGAAAGTCGGAAACTTCATTTTATACAAATCCTATAATTATTGTGTTGATACTATCAGGACTGCTTATAATTCTGCTATGCGTTAGGCGATTGAAGAGATCGTGATTCAGTAGAAGTTTGCAATGATATTTTCGGAGCATCATCCCAAAACTATCCTCATCACTGTGACGCATACTGATTAAAAATCCATAAGTATTACTTTTAGTGCTTTTATTTTTTTTTGTTGGGGACTGCTTAAAGCAGATACCTGATTAGTAGATAGGGTAACAGTAAATATGCACCTGTGCTTATTATTCACGAGGTTAAATGAATCGGAAAGACGCACTTCACCTGCTCCACAAAGCCGGCTGCCCGCCAGACGTCATCGCACACACCCAAGCGGTCGCAAAATACGCTCGAGAGATCGCGGAGCGATACAACGAGAGGCACCGGAACCACACGGGTGCAGACATCAAACTGGTGATCACAGGCGCACTGCTCCATGATATCGGGCGTGCACGCTCAAATGGCATCGATCATGCAGTTGTGGGGGCAGAGATCGCGCAGGCGCTTGGTCTGGACGCGCGGATCGTACGGATCATCAAGCGCCATATCGGGGCTGGCATCCCAAAAGATGAGGCGGAACGGCTCGGGCTTCCGCGGGAAGACTACCTACCAGAGACGGCCGAAGAGATGATCGTTGCTCACGCTGACAATCTCGTGGATGACACCGAGCGTATCAGCATAGACGAGCGGATACGGCGGATGAAGAAGCGGGGGTTTGACAGCGATGCGATCGAGAGGATGATCCGACTGCACAACGCTGTGATGGGGTGATGATTTTGGTCTGTGCACCGGTTCCATTACTTTGTCATGGTTCCGCAGTCGCCAGCGAACCTCCCTGCCTGTTTCCTTTCTCTGCTCTACGGGGCGTGGGCTGTGGTGGTGTCGCTGGTTCTTCTGTGGATTTACAAAGCAGTGTTCCGTATCTGCCTGATACTGGGGTGCAAACGGGAATTGTGCAATAGATTTATCGGTTTTCCACCCCCGATGCATGGTATGCTGAATTTAAAAAAAGATTCCCCCGGGATTGTGCTTGTTATCTGGGTATTATCCCTCCTCTTAATCGGCATATCAATCTACTGGTTTATGGGCAAACCAGCAGATATGTTTCGGGCAGTCGGGTCGCTGGCGGTTCTAAGCATGTTAATGATTATCCTGATCGAGTGCATGGCTACAAAACAGATAAAACGAATGGACAAGGGCGAAGAACTTGCCGGGGCGATGGGCATTCTCGAAGGAAAGATGATTCTTGCGGTGCTGGTTATGATTGGCGTACCTGCTGCACTGCTATTCTATGGTTCCACAGTCGCTGGTGGACCCCCCTACATGTTTTCCATTGCTGGAGTCTACAGCGGGATGGGCGGTGCGTTTCTCGGCGGTTCTATGAGAAAGCGTGAAATCTACGAAAAGGGAATAAATCTTGAGGTGCGCTTCGTTGAATTAAAGGAGATCGTCGGACATGAACGACGGAATGGTAAACTTGAGATTAGATTTGGTGGCCTACCAAAAAAGGTAACTATTCGCGACAGAGATGGGGATATAGAAAGATTATTGGAAAATGCCCTCTTAGAAAAAGGTGGTTCAAATGCAATGGACAAACAATAAATTCATAACAACGCTTGGAATCTCGATAGTACTCGCATTAGGGATGATTTCAGTCGTCTTCGGCGTGATTCATATATCATCGGGAGGTGGTAACCCGGTCCCGCTTCCAGCACTGTTGATGGCGTTTGCTATCGTCTTTGTGCTTGGTTCGGTATTCTTCGAGGATCGAGGTGCGGATAGGGTCGGAGCGCTTGTGGGGGGCGGTATTGTCGCAGCAATAGTATCGCTTATCACGATGCTGATATGCGGCGGTGTACTATACCTGATGACTAACGGGATGGATACCGGTATCGATAAAATCATATCCATGCTTGCGGTCTGCATGGTACTCGGGATGGCTGCTTTCAGCTATCTGCGATCGCATCAATGAAAACCGGCACAGTAAATCTTCCGCTACACTACGGGCGTGCCCCACGATGGCTATTTGAGAGGATGGTCGGGCTATCGCGTGAGATTACCCGGATCATTATCTATGAGTACGGTGCTGACGAGTTCTTGCAGAGGATCGCAGACCCGTACTGGTTCCAGGCGTTCTCGTGCGTGCTCGGATTTGACTGGCACTCGTCAGGCACGACCACCACAACCTGCGGCGCGCTAAAAGTGGCGATCGATCATGAGGAGATGGGGGTCGCTATTGCTGGCGGAAAGGGGAAGGCGTCACGAAAGACGCCTGATGAGATCAGGGCGATATCAGAGTCGGATGCGTTCTCGCTCTCCGGGGATAAGGTGGATGAACTCGTGTATTCGAGCAAGATGTCTGCAAAGGTCGATAATACGTGCGTTCAGGATGGATACCAGTTGTACCACCACTGCTTCATCTTCACAGAGCGGGGCGACTGGGCAGTGGTGCAACAGGGCATGAACAACGAGGATCGCTATGCCCGGCGGTACCACTGGCTCTCCTCTGATCTTGAGCGGTTCGTCTGCGAGCCGCATCTCGGGATCTGCTGTGATCAGGTTGGCGCGGAGGGTGAGGTGCTGGACATGGCAGCAAGGGTGAGCGAAGAGACGCGGAAGACGAGTCTCGATCTCGTGAAGGACGATCCTGAGCATTTGACGCGGTATTTCAGGTCAGATAGAAGTCAGACGACGCTGTTTGATTTCGATGCGCTGTCGTCCCCTCCACCGCCCAACTCCCTGGCTATCACGCCGCCCGCCTCACCATCTGCTCCGTCGCTCACGATGCCGGCGCATCACCCGGTTCTTGGCTGCGATCTCGGAAAAGGTGGGTGGAAGGTTCTTCGGAATGCGTATGAACTCCAGCCGGAGAGCTACGAGGAACTTGTCTCGCTTGCGGGGATGGGGGCCGCGAAGATCCGGGCACTTGCGCTTGTCTCGGACCTTGTCTTCGGAACAGAACCAAGCAAGCAGGATCCCGCGACATACTCGTTTGCGCACGGTGGCAAGGACGGGTATCCATATCCGGTGGACCGGGGCACGTACGATCAGACGATCGAGGTGCTGCGGGGTGCGATCGAGGGTGCGGAGATCGGGGAGAAGGAGCGGTACCGGGCAATACGGCGGCTGGGGGAGTTTGTTTGATTGGGCGGGTGCCACAGCTGCATGCCAATTCTCTTCTCGATTTTACTTGCAAACTCGTCTTTGGATGTTATGTTCACACCAATTTATTTTAAAACATTACAGTATTTTAATATTCTCTTGTTCATTTGTAATTGTCCATCAAAAACAAATAATCCTGAACTGACAGGCTTACTCTGTAAATCATACGGTCTCACGCGTTTTGGTTTATATCTATCAGTCATGACGTTTGAATTTAACTGAATTCTATGCCTCCTGCAGGATTATCAGCGCGTCGAGTGATATGATGCTGCCATCACCGCTGATTCCCAATCAACTCCCGGTTGTTCGAACACAAGAACCAACCTCTCGCAAAAGCCATATCATCTTACGTAATTCGTATCATATCAGAATCTTAGATTGAGAGGTGCTCAAACCCCGGTATCATACCTCAAAATCGCGGCAACGCCACCAAACGCCCTCATCAACTGGTCCCCCTCCTCGAAATCGGTGGAGATAAACTCGACACCCGTACTCATCTGGTCGCATATCTCTGTCAATTCATCGACAACGTCCACAGTGTCAACGATTTTGAGATTGGATCCGCATACAGGGCAACTCCCTAAAGCGTCATCAGATACGTCTTCTATCGTCTTCTCTCCCGTGTAATCGCAGTTCTGGCACGCAACGGTTGCACGCACCCTCCGCAGGTCTTCGGATATCAGCAGCAGATCGACAGCGCCCATCCCGAGGTTCTCACGCACCTGCTGATCCCCGTAGGCGGCAAGCCCCTTATCGCTCACCAGTTCCCGCATAAACCGCTGCATGATCCTCTTCTCTTTGACAACCTCTAGATCCTGTAGCGCATCAGAGGCTGCATCCATCAGTTCATAAAGTCCAGACTCGTCCGTATATGCTATATCAAACAGCCCTATGATCTTTTTCTGTATTTCGTGATGGAAAAACTCGCCTTCAAAAAATTCTTCCTTTGTCGGGGATGGCCCTCCGATGAGGACGCCCTCAAGATCCTTGTGGTCGATGGTAAGAAATATCTCGCTTGCGCTATTGCCTATCCTCTTGTAAAAATCGTGGATCGCAATGAGGCGCAGTTGCTGAAACCGTCTCGCGCTCTGACCACCTTTTCTCTGCTTGCCGGGAACCGATGAAGTCAGATGCTTGCGTGCCTCGATAGATTTGCCACGCAGCAGCCCCACGGTTGCCTCCCGCCGGTCGATGGCGAGGAGTCCGAACGTCTTCTTCTCGGTGAGCATATCTTCGAGCGGATCCAGATAAAAAGACGAGTCGCAGTGGTATTTGTACGAGGTGATCGGCTCGGGAGGCTCGATGATCACTGTATCCAGTGTCGTCCGGTGTCCGTCGAGGTCGAGTGTTCCGCAGAAGATCACAAACCCATTTTCAGGCGGTCTCGGATAATACTTGAGTCGTGCGAGTACCGATTCGAGCGCACTCTGCACATTCGTGCGTGTCGATTTCGATTTTATGTTTGCCGCCTGCCCGTGCTCTGCTTTGAGTTGCGCAACCGCGTCAGAGACTTGCTTGTCCGGAGGGATATATAGTGAGATCAGTTCCGTACCCCTACCGGTCCTGCGCCTCATTTCTTCGAGCTGTCGCTTGAACTCGTACCTTTTATGTGCCTGCGATATCGTCATCTCAGGTAAGTATTGGTGCCTCTCACTTTAATGAGTCTGTTGGTGTAAGTAGTGCCATGTCATCGAGACTACTCAAGCAGACCGATGAGGCGGTACATCCGCCGCATCTAAACACATACACACATTTCTGTTTTTCAAGGTATTCATCGCCGTAATTCGCGGATCCGGTGATACCCAGTATTAGATCCGTATGATACTTTCTGCATTTCGGATCCCAAGCAAATCCAGTAGGTGGTGGGGCAGTTTAGGATACCATAGCTCGAAATTAGGGATCAACTGTACTTTTCATTCGGTTTTATAGGTTTTCCACAAACAGAACATCGGATCGAGGATATTGGCGTGAATAACAGGTACATCTACCCTTCAAACCTGATCAGTGGTAGTATCTGGACGATCTTTTCATTTTCCACTTCTTTTGATAGTAACTTATTAATTCGTATATTGCCATTTGTTATATATATTAATATAACTCTTATATATATATATTAAATCTTTTGTAATGTATGTGCTTATGGGGATGATTGGCTACCAGAGAATATTAAAAAGTCCCCCCCATCGATGCGATGGTTTTTTATACGAACATACCCCCATATTAACCGATGGTTTCAGATGTATTAAACGGGGTAAAACCGGATGTCAGGATGCTTCACGACATGGACGACGTGTTGTACGACCATTCGCAGCTAAACGCTCCTGACACTGAGTTGTATTACATGTACCGTGATCTCTCACTGAGCAAGGCGGATCACCAGAGGATTCTCGAGCACCACCTGAGGTATGACATCACAGTAATCCCACCGGGAATGCTTGGAACAGAGTATGTGAAGACTGCTGGACACGACCACCCTGGCGACTACGGGGAGATATACGAGGTGCTTGAGGGCGAGGCAGAGTATCTGCTGCAGAAAAGAGCAGGGGACACTATATCGGACGTGATCGTGGTACATGCTGATGCCGGCGACAAGGTGATCATACCGCCGGGATATGGGCATGTGACGATAAACTCGTCTAACAAGACGCTTAAGATGGCTAACTGGGTTTGCAGGGATTTCTCCTCTATTTACGACTTCTTCAGGGAGAAAAGTGGGGCCTCATATTTTATGCTGGAAGAAGGTTTCATTCCGAATCCAAAATACGAGAATCTCCCGGAGATACGCTTCTTAAAGCCAACAAATTACAGTGAGGTTGGGCTTTGGAAGAACAAGGAGATGTACGGACTTGTGAAACAACTCGATATGCTGGAGTATCTCATAAGACCGGATGGGTACGATGGATTATTTGAAAGAATACTTAGTTGAGGCGGTAATATTACTGAATATCCTATTAAACGCGGGCAAAAACTCGATGATGACTTGATTCGGGAGACGATGAAGGAATGCTTCGGATGCGATGCTGAGATGGAAGACGGTAAGTTCGTTATCAGTTACAAATCATTAAAGCGGATGGAGGCATGGCTGGACGGAAAACAACTCTGTGTGCATACGGAATCGAACATGGATGCAGATCTCGGAGACGTATCCGATGCAAACAGATGTTTTCGAAGATTTCTCGAATCTACCACCGGATTCACAGCAAAGCAGCGTACAAAAAAGATGAAGAAGAGTTAATTGGTTGCACCGCTGCCACTATGACTGTCGTTATGGAATGAGCGCTTTACTTAAAAATAAAAAGTATAGGGCTTAGCGAAGATTGTGTGATCCCTCACACAACAATCGTCGCTGCCGATGCGATCTTTGGATACCGTTCCGCTACTTCTCGCGCAATCGGTCCCTTGATCTCGGTGCCCTTTGGAATGCCATCGTCATCGGTGATCACCACTGCATTGTCCTCAAAGGATATACGCATCCCGTCAGGACGTCTGTATTCCTTCTTCTGCCTGATCACCACAGCACGCATGATCTGCTTTCGCATCTCAGGAGTTCCTTTCTTTACAGATACGACCAGCATATCGCCGATCCCTGCTTTCGGGTACCGGTTCTTTACGCCGCGGTATCTCACCACAGAGATGACCCCGACAACCCGTGCTCCTGTGTTGTCCACACAATTTAATTTCGCTCCCGCGTTTAACGGGCGCGTCATCGCTGAACGAATACCTTTCATGTCAGCGCCACCACAACAAATGACTTGGTTTTGCCAAGAGGACGGCACTCCGCGATCTTTACAACGTCGCCTTCCTTTGCATTGATGCATGGCGGGTTATGGGCATGAATCCGTGATCTGCGCTTTTCATACCGCTCGTATTTGAATACTTTCTTCTCGTAAGTGCGCTCGACCACTACGGTTTTGTCCATCTTGGAACTGACAACAACTCCACCAAGTACTTGCCCCCTGACAGGGAGCGTGCCATGAAACGGGCAGTTTGGATCCTCGCATTCTGTTAGCGGGATAGGTACATTCAATCCAATATTTCTTGCCATCGATTATTCCTCTTACTTTTTAGTTCCTTTCTGATTCTTCTTTAGTTCTTGTGCTTCTTGGAGATTCTGTCTTCCGGACGTGCAACAAGCAAGTCCCCATCGACCCGGACCTTCCTGTAATCCGGAAGACTGAAGATAAATATGGAATGCGCTTTTGGGATGGTTTTATCGAAAAAGTAGTCACCCACATCATCCTGTGGGGCAGTGTTCCCGGTTTCCAACAAAACGGCAGCCGTTGCTTCGTTCATGGTGGAGAAATCGGAATATCCCATAGTAATGAGTAGTGTGTTTCTTGTTTCGTCGACCACCACGCCGCTGATGCCGACCATATCAGGATTTGTACTCCCTGCAACCACGGTTTCAAGACCGATCAGGGTGTGGTACACCAGATTCTCTGGGGTGATCTCGTATGTCATAACCCTCTCTCTTTCTGGATCGTCTTGACCCGCGCAATGGTGCGTCTTAGTTCTCCGATCAATCCGGGGTTCTCTGGCGCGCCTCCTGCAGACGAAAGTGCACGCTCCCGGATCAGATCCAGTCGCAGCGATTCTAATTCATCAAGCAGCTCAGGCGGACTCATATTCCTAATCTCTTCCGATTGGAGTTTTGTCATCTACTTCAAGCCCCCTTGTGTATCCTTGATGCCGGATGCCAGTAATCAAAGCCAGTGTGCTTGTGTTCGGTGACCCCGTCCTTCATCCGAGTCTCCTCCTCTATAGCGATCACTTCTTCCGGCTTGCCCGGCTTTGCCTGTTTGTGCGCGATCGCCATCGCATGCCAGTCAAGACCGTCGTGCTTGTGTTCCCAGATACCGTTCGCATTACGGGTTTCGGGTGGGGCTAGGGTTTTGGCGGGGATGCCCTCTGTTTCAACTGGAGATTCTGCCGTAACCAGTACCTCAGTGTCCGGAGCCTTTGGGGGGGTGCCCTCTGTTTCAACTGGAGATGGGGTTTTGGTGATGTCCGAAGTAGTTGGACCTTCTCCCACCACTTCGATTGTGGACTTGTCAACAATTTCAGCATCTATGATGGCCATTTCCGCTTCGGTAGCTACCTCAACTTCTGTGATCTCTACTTCCGCTCCGATTATCTCTTCAGCAGTCGCGATTCCAGCTTCTTCCACGATCGCAGGTTCAGGCGGCTCGACCTCCACCAGACTGAACACATCCGGCAGCACGGTGCCAGGCAGTACGATCTGGACGCTGCAACCGATCGTGCCCAGTTTCCGAACCGCAGTCGCAAACCCGTAATGCATGATCTCTTCTGCCGGCTTACCAGCATGTACAATGTAGCCCTCCACTACCTTCTCGATCCGCGATCTGGGACCTGTGAGTTTCCCGGAGAGTACGATCCTGCATCCGATTGCACCTGCGCCAATAATTCTCCGAAGCGTCGAGTGCGCTGCTTTTCGGAAATACCAGCCGCGCTCGAGTGCACTTGCGATTCGTGATGCCATCAACTGCGCATTCAATTCAGGGATGCCCACACTCTGCACATCGATTTGGGGATTGTCAAGATCGTAATGCTGATCCATATCCTTTGTCAGCTTGCGAACCACTTTTCCGCCCTTTCCAATAACCATTCCAGGTTTCTCCGCAAAAATAGTGATTTGAGTCCCCATCGGGGTTCTGTTCATCTCCATACCGGCGTAACCAGCGCGTTCGAGTTCTCCAGCAAAATACTCATCCATTCTTGCCCTGTTGAGCCCTTGCTGCACAAATTTTCTCTCGACTGTCATCTACAACTCCTCCAAAATGATCTCGACCGTTACTGTCTCAGTATTCTTCGCAGTTGCGCGACCCATGGCACGCGGTATGGTTCCGCGGATGGTTCTGCCCTGTTTGGTTGCGGCGTGTGATATCTTCATGCGGTCAGGTTCCAGACCTTTGTCCATAGCACTGTTCTCGGCATTGACAAGTACCTTGAGAACCTCTGTAGATGCCCGTACCGGATACCTGCCTGCAGCCATCTTACCGCGCCGGTGTCCGACGCCATCGGTGTAGCGATTGAACGGGATTGCGCGCTTGAGCGCGATCACATCTGTGAGGTACTCCTTTGCCGCTGGTATGCGCATATTTTTGATCGCAACACATATCTCACGTGTGTGTTTTGGTGAGACGTGCAGTTCATACCCCATCGCTTTTGATGACGTGTCCGGATTTGATTCGCGTGAATAATTTACCCTTGCCATTGGTATCTCCTTGCTGATATATTATTCTGATATACTATACTATTATTTTGCATCACTTAAGCGGCACGAATTTACTGGACCTGGTTGCACCGACGCCGGCACTGCCGTGCCTTACTACATTCCGGGTGAGCGAATACTCGCCGAGATAATGGCCGAGCATCTCCGGTTGTACCGTCACCCTGTTAAATTTCTTGCCATCGTGAATTTCAAGATCGATCCCGATCATCTCCGGTAGAATGATCATATCCCGAAGATGTGTTCTGATCATGGTGCGCCCGTCCTTGACGCTCTGGATCAGTTTCTTATGATCTTCAGTAAAACCTCTGTTGATCTTCCTGCGCTGAGATGCAGGAAGCAGTTCTGTAAACTCCTGAAGGGACATCTTCTTTAAATCCGGGATAGTATGTCCCCGGTATGTAATCTCTCCCTTCCTTCGTGGTAGTTTCTTCTTCGTCTTCTTTGCCATTGTTTCACCTGTGAATTGTTACGCGCGATATTAAGCATGTCATGATTATCGTTTTCCTGTCCGTCTCGACGCGATGCTTCCGACCTTCCGCCCAGGCGATGTGTTCCTGCTCACACTCTTTGGCCGTCCCGGATGCTTCTTGTTGCCGCCACCAAATGGATGGTCAATCACATTCATCGCAACCCCACTCACACGCGGGTATTTCGCCGCGCGGGACTTTAATTTGTGATATTTCTTTCCTGCCTTCATGTATGGCCTATCTGTGCGCCCGCCGCCAGCGACCAGACCAATCGTTGCTCTGCAACTTGGGGATATCCATTTCATCGTACCGGAAGGCATCTGCACCAGTGTATTGCCGACATCGTGGGTGACCAGAAGTCCGTACGCCCCAGACGCCCTTGCAAAATGCCCACCATCGCCCGGGTGAGATTCGATGTTGCAGATCGGGGTTCCCTCAGGGATGTCAGATAGCGGCAGAATGTTTCCGACTTTAATTTCAGCCCCTATGCCACAATCGACCTCCTGACCAACAGACATACCCTCACATACAAGGATTAGTCGCTCTTCGCCATTCCCAAAGGAGATTCGTGCGATCGGTGCAGATCTAGCAGGATCGTGCAGGATTTCAATAACCTCTGCTCGGATGGTTGTGTCACTAATGTTTGGATGTGACAGTTTTGCTTTGTATTTATGGGAAGGCGCCGTATATGTAGGACCTCCCCGTCCTCTATTCTGCGATATGATTCGTTTTCCCATCTTCACTCACCTAGAATAATCCTATTCGAGTGGCAATCTCAGTTGCTGCATCGTCATCCGTAAACGTTACGATTGCCTTCTTCTTGCCCTTCGGCGTGATAAGTGTCCTGATTGCAGCAACGTCAAACCCATAGATCTCCTTGATATCTCTCTTAATATGGTTCTTGGTTGCGTTTATGTCCACGATCAACTGAAGTTTGTTCTGCTCTTCCAGTTGTATGGTTGCTTTTTCTGTGATGAATGGGTATCTGATCGACATGGTATCACTCTTGTGTTCTCATACATAATGACCGCTGGGTACTTTAATATTTGTGACGTGCAAGAGTCGCAGCAATTCCCGTTAGGTCTATAAACGCGTGCGGACAAGGGGTCAGTTCTCTATACTTTCGTAAACATTTATGCGTACAAGATCGGTGAAAATGTAAAAAGATTCGAAGAGAAGTTCTGAATAAGAAAAGTGTACGCGATGTTATGGACCTAACATGCACTTGGAGTGTACGCGATGTTATGGGCCTTACCAGCTTAATCATTGTCGTACATAAATTCCAACACTTCTCGTTTATGCCCCTTTAACCTATCAAGCAGATTTTTGGGCGGGGATTGTTCAACCCTACCCCTCTTCCCCGGTTCTTTTTGAGGTGGTGGGGCAGCTTATGATACCGTAGCTTGAAATTAGGGATCGACTGTACTTTTCATTCGGTTTTATAGGTTTTTTCGCAAACAGAACATCGAATCGGTGATATCGGCGTGAATAACGGGTACATCTTCCCTTCAAACCTGATCAGTGGTAGTGTCTGGACGATCTTTCCATTTTCCACTTCTTTCGATAGTGACTTATTAATTAGTATATTGCTATTTACCATATATACTAACATAGCTCTTATGTATATTAAATCTTTCGTAATGTATTCGCTTATTGGAATGACTGGCTACCAGAGAATATTAAAAAGTCTCCCTAATAACAATACCTTCGCCACCCAGTTCGTTAGTATAACCCGGCTTTTAGCGTTCAGAACCTTAACACATACTTTATATGTAGCAGACGTGTTCGTGAAACATTAAAATTGCTGCCGCAAAAACCAGATCTAATTTTAATTCAAGAGATGGGTTGCCGGATAACGAAAATCAGCAGTATTAATATTGGTTGATGGCGAGGGTATTGTAATAAAACGATAACACTTATATACGCGGCAATTATAGTCATGGGATGGAGGCGTTGTAATGTCCGACAAGGAATCACTACAGATACAGTCGTTGCAAGATGAATTAGAAGATTGTAAAGCTTTTAGCAAGGCATTGAAGATACTCGCAGGAGAAGTTTCGTGTGTGCTCAATGAAATAGCAGAGAAAGACGGCGCAAAAGATATATGTGTGAGTATGGGCGAGGATGCTGGCAGGCGACTTGGTAAGAAGGCAAGAGAGAAGTTCGGCAAGATTGAGAAGGTGGAAGAAGCTCTGGATATCTGTATATACCATACAGACTCGTGGTATGGATACGATCTCGAGATCGACCACATCGAGGACGGTACAATTTACATCAATGTATTCAAGTGTTTCGTACGTGACATCCTCCGGGACCGAGGACTTATGACAGATTCTCCACTCTGCGGCATCACGCGCGGATATCTTATAGGAGCGCTAAAGGAGCTTACTGGCAAGGACGTGGATGTGCAAATTGTTTACGGAAACGTAGAAGGCGTATGCAGAGAAAAGATTATTACCAAGTGAAGGATTGATATGGTTTGGATCTTGCAGTAAAGATATGCTATCTCGCCACCTCCACTACCGTGTTGAGATGTCGTCGTAGCATATTCACTGGTACGAAAGTGTGGAGAGTTGATCTGTTTTTACCATCCCGGCGCCCTCTGCAATCTCATTCTCGACGATAAATAGACGTCTTACCCGGCCAAGATGTGGTACCATAACTAGCGAGATTGGATCGATCATGGATAAGTGGTAAATAAGATTTATATGAAAGTAACTCCACTCACATAGTGGAGGCATTATCATGTCCGACAAGGAACCGATACATGTACAGTCGTTGCAGGACGAATTGAAAGATTGCAAGGCGCTTAACAAGTCATTGAAGATACTCGCTGGAGAGATATCGGATATGATGGATAAGATGGTGAAAGAAGAGGATCGTGAGGGGGTCTTCGTGAGCATGGGTGAGGACGCTGGGAGAAGGCTTGGCGAGAAAGCACGAGATCAATTCGGCGTAATCGAAAATGTTGAGGAGGCTCTGGACACATTTATACATCGCACAAATATGTGGTATGGCTATGAGATAGAGGTCGATCACATAGAGGATGGCGCGCTATATATTAATATACTCGAATCTTTTATACGGGATATTCTCAGGGATCGTAAGCTCCCGGTACGCTCTTCAATCTGCGGCATCACACGCGGCTATCTTAAAGGAGCATTAAAGGAACTTACCGGAAAGGAAGTTGAGATAGAAGTTGTGGTTGCAGACGTGGATGGTATCTTTAGGGAGAAGATCACTACCATCTGAGTTTGGTAGGGGTGTCATTTACCAGTGCTACATAAGCACCACATAGTTTCGTGTATGTCACACAAGCTCCCTGCAGGATGATATTCATCGCAAATACGTGTTAGCTCGCCACGGACAACCTCCGCGAATGCAGACAGACATCAGGAACATTCGTGCGATTCAAC
>JAYEGI010000070.1:0-1185 GCA_034659035.1 Methanobacteriota archaeon | reverse complement strand
CTGCTGCACTGCCCGGAGCAGGCGTACATCACATTAAGCGAATCCTGTATCTTTAACTGCACGTTCTGCCCGGTCCCGAAACTTAGAGGCAGAACCAAAACTGCAGAAGAGGTCATGCGAATGGTAGATGATGCATCCCGGACCGGCAACCTTCGTGCAATCTCTATCACATCAGGAATCGAGCACTCGCCTGGAGAAGAGGTTACCCGGGCTGTCGATCTCGTAAAAACCCTTGCAAAGTACAATCTGCCAATAGGTGTATCGGTGTATCCGACCCGGGATTCATCCATCCGCCTTAAGGAGGCAGGCGCTGTTGAGGTCAAGTACAATGTGGAGACTATGGACCGGGATATATTTGGGCGCGCCTGCGCTGACATGGACCTCGATTTTGTGCTTGCATCGCTTGAGGATGCTGTAGACATCTTTGGCAGGAACCGGGTCTTCTCAAACTTCATCATTGGTCTTGGGGAGTCAGACAGGACTGTGAGAGAGGGCGTGGAGACGCTCGCGGGGATTGGTGTAATTCCAATTCTCCGCGCATTAAACCCGCATCCGCTCCGCCCCGATCTCGTGGACGTTTGCCCGGATGCGGCACGTCCGGACGCTGACCGGTTGCTCAGGCTTGCCCGGTTCGAGCGCGAGGTGCTGGATGCGCACGGGTTGCGGGCTGATGTGGCAGCGACGATGTGCCTGCCGTGCGGGGGGTGCGATCTTGTGCCGCATTGGGATGTGTGAGGTCGGGGAGTGGACAGGTCTATAAGCGATGAAGTGGACCTTTCTATAGTTGCATCCAAATGATGGGGTAGAGGTGTTCACTTATGGAAACGAAAGTAAAGGATTTAACCGTTGTAGAGTTCCAATCTTTAATATTAGGTACTATGAGAGCGACTTTGAAGGATTTAATTGAAGATGTGTCGGAACTTTCAAGTCCTGAATATCTGAAGTCTATTGAAGAGGCGAGAAACGATTATAGTGAAGGTAGAGTGAAACATCTCGAGGAACTCTTTGATGTATAAGGTAGAAGGGTAGGACATTATAGCGAATGTGGATGATTATACCACGGGAAAGATACTCACCACCACAAGGCTGGTTCTACACTCTCTTAAATGTGTAAATATCCCAGTTGCTGACCGTTTGATCAGAAAAAAAAACTACTTGGTAAGGTAAAAAGTTTTGAACCGAGAC
>JAYEGI010000069.1:0-4657 GCA_034659035.1 Methanobacteriota archaeon | reverse complement strand
GGGGGACTTCACTATACAGGGACTACCTGAAAAATCGGGGATACTGTAACCAAACCGGGAATTTGACCGCAGAGTACGCAGAGAGACGCAGAGGGGAAATAAACGGTTAAATGCTTCTATCGTTCCTCTGCGCCCTCCGCGGTTATTTTTCTTGCCAGAAAGTACAGAATCGCAATCGGGCAACCAATCAACATACCTGAGTAGTTACGAGAAAACATACTCACGAAATGGTATCGAAAGCAACTTAAAGATCAGATACCGGCACTGATCGATAAATGTCAACAGATAATCGGGGTGGGGGTTGATGACTGGGACGTTAAGAAAATGAAGACGAAACTGAGGACTTGCACTCTTGAAAGCCGTCGAATCTGGTTAAATCTTGAACTCGCAAAAAAACCGGAACACTGTCTCGAATATATCATCGTACACGAAATGGTACACCTGCTAGGGCGCAACCATAGCTACCGTTTTGTAGCCTGCATGGATAAATTCATGCCGCAATGGCATCTGTGTGGGGAAGAGCTTAACCGCTCGATGTTGAGCCATGAAACCTGGAGTTATTGAAGCGACTTCCTGCCTGCCATAAATGTCCAGGCATCTTGTTCCCCAGATAGTTGCTATGCCTCTTACCCGCCAGCACCCACGTATGAGCCTCCCTGACCCCGGACCGCCTGCATGTCGTCGGATCGCTGCCTGCGCCGAGGTGTATGATATGTGAATTGAATTGTCAAAACCGTAATCAGACAATCCGTTTCATGTACTTCCTGACAAGATCAAGCATCTTCTCACTTTCCGGGACCGCAGCCCGGATCTCGTCGGTCATCTTTAGGATAACAGGCGACTGCAACCGATCCTTAAGATCATGCAGGTACGGGGCGCACGGTCTTTTGCCGGCAGTGTGGAACCGTGCGATCTCACCACGGGATGCCGGTTTAACCGGATCATCGATATGGGGAGATCTATCGATCGCATACACCGCGCCGTCACCACCGCCATCCGAAAGCGTTCCAAGTCCGTGCACGGTGCAGTAACTGTTCTTGTAGTCTTCGATGTATGGCTGGTACTTGATTTTTTTATCCTGTGATATATAGCCAACCATATCCTCCTTAACCGAATGCGATACTCCAGTAACAACCCCGATGATCGTGGCGTTTGACGTCGATATCGAAACAAACTGCCCGGCAAACCCACTAGTCTCGTCACATAATTTGACGGTGTATGTGTCAGCCGACGCCACATGAATGATGTCTCCCAATCTCATGGGATAAAGTTGTCAGGTATTGATATTAAATTTGAGCAATCATGGGTGAATCGAGCTTGCGCATATCATGGGATTTTAGAGCTGCGCTGGAACGGCACATGCCCTCTTCAGTTCATAAAGTTATCAGATGGGTTGAAACCATGACCTGGAACGGCGCGTGTCCTGCCATCCATCTTATCGACAAACTTTACTACGTAGCGTATAGTAGTAAAATTAACAAAAGAATCGATGAAGATATGCTAAGAAAATGTCGAAATATCGTGGAATCTGCCAAAATGGGATGTCACCATCGAACCTGCATTCTGGTAAGTCATTTATTGGGATTCCCCTGTGCTATTAAATGTTATAATCTCTGAGTGTTGGGTGATATATCGATCAATTTAGGGTGTATTTTGTTTTTATTCTGACGATATGATATTGATGCAGGCAAAAGGTTTAACTATGATGGGTGTGATATTGTAATTACGCACATTAAGTGCGGAACATGGTGTGAGGTGCAATATGGACACAAAGAATTTAATAGGACTAAGCGTGGTCGCACTGCTCGTGGTCACGCTGAGCATTAGCATGGCGGCAGCACAAGGTTCGATAGAGTCAGCGGACAGTACAGGAGCTAAAGAGGTAGACGATTTCATTATTGGTGAGAGCGTATATGCCCGTGGTTTATTGCTCGTAGATTGTGACTCAAACAACCTGGTTGATGTGTATGTAGTTTTGGATAGTGTGAAGCCCGAAACATGGGATGATGGCGAAACGATAGATGACGCAACAGCCCACCCAAGGGTGCTTATGAAGACTGCAGACCCAAATAGCATCAATATTGGTGCGGGGAACGGTCCTCTGTTCTTGGGAACGGTTGTGAACAAGGATCTCAACAGCGTCAACGGTCTTGACGAGATACCTAGCCCATATGATTTCGATATTATATATGATTGCAATCAGGATGGATATTTCGACGTGGTTAATGACACTGTAGATTATGGGGTTTGCTCTGGCTTTACAACCAGCATCCCAGAGTTCGCAACCATCGCAGTCCCCATGATTGCGCTGCTCGGGCTTGTACTCTACATGCGAAGGAAGAAGGACTGAACTAAACGATGATCATATCGACCGTCGTTTACTTTTTTTTTATTTTGGTATTACCTAATCGTTTTCACCTGTGAAACGTAGATTTCACGCCTCCCAGCGGCAGACTCGCTCACGATTCTCGGTAGTGTCCTGATCTGAAATAGTTCATCACAACATACAGTAGAAGAGAACGTGAAAACGAGTAGCTTGATGAAATCAGTGTAATCTGCGTTAATCTGTGGCTAAAAACTTTTGTAAGCCACTGACTGTGACAGCAAATGCGTTGCCATTAACACATATGAACACATATTTTCGGATTTTGTACTGGCAGACCCTTTTTAAAACTCTTGCATGATACTGAGCATATATAATCTCCCCCTCGCAGATATTATGGCCCGGACTATTTTATTCCCATTAACTATCTCGGATTGACACACTACCGAATTCCCCTGCTGGTGAGGCGCGGGATTCACATATCTTATCGACTGCCAGAGTATGGGATGGTGCCGGAGGCGGTAGAACTGGTGCTTGATCACGGGCACGAGATCGGCTGCCATGGATGCGAACACCCCCTGATCATGCGTTTGATCTGATGGATCTTGATGAGTAGATACTGGAGTTAAAGCGGGTATAGCGCTTTCAAGTGATTAATATCTACACTCAATCGAAGAGGCGAGAACCGATTACAAAGAGGGCGGAGTGAAATGCCTTGAGGAGATCTTTGATGTATAAGGTAGTATTTACCTAGAAGGCGTTGAAAGACCTGGAAAACATCGACAGAGGGATGCAGAATAGAATAGCTACCAAACTCAAGGAATATGCTAAAGATCCCCTAGAATATTCCAGAAAGTTGATGCACCATAAGATGGGGTTATATAGAGTTAGAATTGGAGATTACGGGGTTATATTTGATATCAACGGAAATTACGTGGTGATTCTGAGAATAGGGCATAAAAAAGCATTTACAAATAATAAAACTTCTTTCAAACGTCGAAAAAGTGTGGCGGTTCCCCGTTATCGAAAACAGGGTACCAGAGTCACTCGATACGTCTCCTCTATTTCTTATGAACCTGGACAGTTCCAACTGAAATGGTGTTCTTTGTCTTGTGGTGCGGATCATCCTCTGTATCGGTGCCACCATATGTGCAACACCATGCAAAACACCACGCAATACAACCGTCCCGTTTTTCCAGTCTGCCGATCGATCAAAGGACACGCTGTAACAACGCCATACCAAACTCAAAAATGGGTACTCTTATAAATAATGGATGCACAGTTATACCCATGAGCGCACTTGAAAAAGCATTCGGGAGGACGGCGCAGATGATCGTTCTTGAGAATCTCATAAAGAACCGGAGCACATTCACATACCTCTCGGGAATCGCAGAGGAGACCGGACTATCTCATTCGAGTGTTTCACGAGTTATCGAACCGCTTCTTGCAATCGATATAATCACCGAAAGGAAGGTTGGGAAACAGATCCGTACGTTCACGCTGGACGCGGAGAATCCAGTGACTCAGTTGCTGCTCAAATTTCACAGCGACCTATCCGAGTTGCTTCCTGAATGACCTAGGGCTATTTCACAATTGGATATCTGATATATTTCGAAATCAGATTATTATTTTTATAGGACTCCCTATAAAGGATTTTTTTTATTTCGTTTTGAATTGCGAGACCGCCCTGGCATCTGTACGAGGTTGGGCTGATGCCACGAAACTGTTAAATACTAATCGTCCAGTGTTATCTTTGCTATCGTTGTTATGCAATTTGATACTGGCAATCGAGATTAATAACAAACAGACTGGTCTCGCAAGAGCAGTCAAACAGAGGCAAAGGGATGCACCATATAAGAAGACAGATACTACCATTCACAGCAATTGTCGGGCAGGAGAGGATGAAAAAATCACTGATACTAAACGCCATAAACCCAAAGATCGGGGGCGTTCTGATACGGGGCGAGAAGGGGACCGCGAAGTCGACAGCGGTCCGGGCTCTTGCAGAACTGCTTCCCGAGATTGAGGTGGTCGAGAACTGCCCGTTTAATTGTAATCCTGATAACCCTGATGAGATGTGCGATATCTGCTACGAGCGTGCAGCAAACGGAGGAAAACTCGATATCGCGACCAGAAAGAAACGAGTCGTAGATCTGCCGCTCGGTTGTACTGAGGATCGGGTCGTTGGCACGCTTAACATCGAGAAAGCGATAAAGGAAGGGATAAGCGCACTCGAACCCGGAATCCTTGCCGCAGCAAATCGCGGCATCCTGTATATCGATGAGATCAACCTCCTTGATGACCATGTCGCAGACGTTCTCCTGGACTCGGCTG